>NZ_JBQEQC010000005.1:0-378420 GCF_052044195.1 Variovorax sp. 22077 | reverse complement strand
TCTCGAGCACGAGGAAGACGATGACCGAGGCGCCGATCAGGGTGCCGATCAGCGTCAGCGTGCGCTTGAGCAGGAACAGGCCCATCTCAGCCTCTCAGGTCGCTAGGGGAAAGGCAGGGCGTCATGCTGCCGAGATGCATTCGGCGATCGCGCGGCCCACGTCCACCGTGTTGGCCGTGCCGCCCATGTCGCGGGTGCGCGGGCCTTCGCTCAGCACGGTCTCGATGGCCGAGAGCACGGCGGCGGAAGCCTGCGCGTAGACGGGATCGTCGCCGCCGAGGTGGTCGAGCATCAGCGCGGCCGACCAGATCTGGCCGATCGGATTGGCGATGCCCTTGCCCGCGATGTCGGGTGCCGAGCCGTGCACCGGCTCGAACAGCGACGGGAACTTGCGTTCGGGGTTGAGGTTGGCCGACGGCGCGATGCCGATGGTGCCCGTGCAGGCCGGGCCCAGGTCGGACAGGATGTCACCGAAGAGGTTGGAGGCCACGACCACGTCGAACCAGTCGGGGTGCTGCACGAAGTGCGCGCACAGGATGTCGATGTGGAACTTGTTCGTTGCCACCTCGGGATAGCGCTTGGAGATCTCGGCCAGGCGCTCGTCCCAGTAGGGCATGGTGATCGAGATGCCGTTCGACTTGGTCGCGGCCGTCAGGCTCTTGCGCTTGCGGCGGTTGGCCAGCTGGAACGCGTAGTCGATGATGCGGTCCACGCCGGTGCGGGTGAAGACCGCTTCCTGGATCGCCATCTCGCGCGGCGTGCCCTCGAACAGGCGGCCGCCCACGGAGGTGTATTCGCCCTCGGTGTTCTCGCGCACCACCAGGAAGTCGATGTCGCCGGGCTTGCGGTGCGCCAGCGGGCCGGGCACGCCGGGCATCAGGCGCACGGGGCGCAGGTTCACGTACTGGTCGAAGTCGCGGCGGATCTTGATCAGCAGGCCCCACACGGCGATGTGGTCGGGCACCTTGTCGGGTGCGCCCACGGCACCGAAGTAGATGGCGTCGTGGCCCTGGATCTTGTCGGCCCAGTCGGCCGGCATCATCAGGCCGGTGCGCACGTAGTGGTCGGAGCCCCAGTCGAAGTGGTCGTAGGAGAAGTCGATGCCGAAGCGGCGGCCGACCGCGTCGAGCACGCGCAATCCTTCGGGCATGACCTCGACGCCGATGCCGTCTCCTGGAATCACGCCAATCCTGTGCTTTTTCTGCATTGACTCAACCTGTTCAAAGTTCGTTCGTTTCGGGGGACACCGGCGCTCGTGACGCGGGCTTTCGAAAAAATTCTAGAAGCGAGAAACGGGCCCGCGCAGGGGGTTCGCACCCAGTTGGCCTTGACAAAATAAGAAGGTCATGCAGCTGCGTTTTCCTCTGTGGATGGAGGAATCTCGTGTCACGAAACCGACTTCGAATTCGAATAATTAGAAGGCTGAAGCTCCCGATGGCTGCCGCGCAAAGGCCCTTGAGCCTCCTTCATGAAGGCTTTCTGAAGCAGGCCGCGCGGCCCTGCCGGATACTCCGCGCGCTCGCGAGGCGCTCCGCAGAGAACGCTCGCCAGGAGAACCATGAACTTCTTGTCCGTTGCCGCGAAGGCGATCGCACGCCGCATCCGACGGTGGCTCCAGCCCTCGCTGGTGCGGCGCCTGCTGTTCGCGCAGATCGCGGTGGCGGGGCTGCTGTGGAGCGCCACGCTGGCGTTCTTCCTCTACGACTCCAATCGCCTGCCGGAGCTGGTGCGCTACGACAGGATATTCCTGAGCATCATGGCCTGCGCGCAGAACCTCGCCTTCGACCCTGCGCGGCAGCAGCAGACGCTCAAGGCCTTCGACATGGCGCTGCAGGAGACGTCGAGCGACTTCAAATCCGATCAGGACCGGGCGCCCGTGCTGCAGGTGTGGCAGCAGGGCCGGCTCATCTACAACTCCACGCCGAGCGTGCCGCTCATGCACACGCAGATGCCCGGGCGGGTGGAGCGGGTGCGTGCCGGCGAGCGCGTGTGGCGCGCCCGCGCAATGACATCGCCGCTGCTGGACACGCGCGTGCTGTTGGCCGAACCCGACGTGCTGCGCTTGAACTTCACCATCGAGCACCGCAGCTACTACCTCCTGCCGCTGGCCATCAGCCTGCCGTTCATCGTCTTCCCCGCCTGGCTTTCGGTGATGCTCGCGCTGCGGCCGTGGCGGCCGTGGCGGCAGGTGACGAAGGAGACCGCGGAGCGCGGCCCGGCCGATCTTTCCCCGCTGACCTTCGAGCCGCCGCACAAGGAGCTGCAGCCGCTGGTGAACGGCATCAACGGCCTGCTGCGCAGCGTGCGCGACCGGGCATCGCGCGAGCGCGGGCTGATCGCCGACGCGGCGAACGAGCTGCGCACGCCGCTCGATGCGATGCGGATGAACGTCGAGGCGCTGAAGGCGCAGACCGCCGACCCCGGCCAGCGCGAACTCATGGCCAACCTGCTGCGAAGCAACGACCGCGCTGCGCGGCTGGTGGGCCAGCTGCAGCAGCTGATGAGAAGCGACGAGATGCCGCGGGACGCATCGCCCGCGACCCTGGCCTTCGACGAACTGGTGCAGTACCGCATCCGTCTCGTCGAGGCGCTCGCTCGGGCACGCGGCATTGCGCTGGAGTTCACGCACGACGAGGCAACGCCTGTGGCGGTGCATGGCGAGCGCGAGAGCCTCATATCGATGGCGGGCAACCTCGTGGAGAACGCCATCAAGTACAGCCCCGATGGCGGCATGGTCAAGGTACGCGTCTGGCGCGAGGCATCGGAAGCCGTCCTGCAGGTGACCGACGAGGGGCCGGGCATCCCGCCCGCGCTGCGCGAGCGCGTCTTCGACCGCTTCTTCCGCAACCCGGACCAGACGCAGTCGGGCAGCGGCCTGGGGCTGGCCATCGTCAGGTCGGTGCTGGAGAAGCATGGTGGCCGCATCGCGTTGTCCGATGGTGAGGGCGGACGCGGCCTGTGCGCGACGGTGTGGCTGCCTTCGTCCGGCTGACAAGCGGGCGCATCCCTCTTAGGATGGGCCGATGCGAACACTTCAACTCCCCACCGGCGGCGAGATGCCGGTACTCGGCCTCGGCACATGGCGCATGGGCGAAGACGCGAAGCGCCGCGCCGACGAGGTCAAGGCCGTGCGCGAAGCCATCGCGCTGGGCTATCGCCTCATCGACACCGCCGAGATGTACGGCGAGGGCGGGGCCGAGACCGTGATCGGCCAGGCGATCGGCGAAGCACTGCGCGCAAACGACGCGCGGCGCGACGAGCTCTTCATCGTCAGCAAGGTCTATCCGCACAACGCCAGCCGGCGCGGCACGCGCGACGCCTGCGAACGCAGCCTGAAGCGGCTGGGGCTCGACGCCCTCGACCTCTACCTGCTGCACTGGCGCGGCAGCCATCCGCTGCGCGAGACGGTGGCGGCGATGCACTCCCTGGTCGCGGATGGGCGCATCGCCCACTGGGGCGTGAGCAACTTCGACGTCGACGACATGGAAGAAGTCGAGGAAGCCATCGGCGCCGAAGGCCCCGGCTGCGCTGCCAACCAAGTCTACCTGTCGCTGGGCGAACGTGGACCCGAGTTCAGCCTCCTGCCCTGGCAGCGCGAGCGCGGCATTCCGCTGATGGCCTACAGCCCCATCGACCAGGGGGCGCTGGCGGAGGACGACGGACTGGCCGAACTTGCCGCCAGGCTTGGCGTGACCGCCGCGCAGCTCGCATTGGCCGCCGTGATCGCGCGGCCCGGCGTGGTTGCCATTCCGAAGGCGGTGCGCAGCGCGCACCTGAAGGAGAACCTGGCCGCTGCCGAGTTGAAGCTCGACGCGGCGACGCTGGCGGAACTGGATCGCCTGCATTCGCCCCCGCGACGCAAGACGCCGCTGGCGATGATCTGAGGGCTCAGAGAAAGGCAGAACGGTCGTAGGCAGAGGGCGCCAAGGTTTCGCCAAGGGCCCGAAAGAAATACCAGGTAGGTCTTTCTTTGTGTTTTTTGCGCCCTTTGCGGATTCTTCGCGTCCTCTGCGTCCGGCCAACCGATCCCGTATTCAGTGAGCGTCCGCATGCTTGGCCGCAGCGATCACCGCCTGCTCGTCGTGCTTCGCGCCGTTGAGGAACAGGTTCAGCAGCACCGCGGCGACCGACGCCAGCAGGATGCCCGATTCGATCAGCGAGTGGATGGCATGCGGCATCCACTGCTTGAAGTTGGGGGCGATCAGCGGAATCATGCCGATGCCCAGCGACACCGCGACGATCATCGCGTTGTGGCGGTTGTTCTTGAAGTCCACGCCCGACAGGATGCGGATGCCAGTGGCGGCCACCATGCCGAACATCACGAGGCCCGCACCGCCGAGCACCACCGTGGGCAGCGATTCCACCAGCGCCGCCATCTTGGGCAGCAGGCCCAGCACGATCAGGATGATGCCGCCGGCCACGCACACGTAGCGGCTCTTGATGCCGGTGACGGCGACGAGCCCCACGTTCTGCGAGAAGCTGGTGTACGGGAAGGTGTTGAAGATGCCGCCGATCAGCGTGCCCAGGCCGTCGGTGCGCAGGCCGCGCGCCAGGTCCTTCTGGCTGATCCTGCGGTCGGTCATTTCGCCCAGCGCGAGGAACATGCCGGTCGATTCGATCATCACCACGATCATGATCAGCGTCATCGTGAGGATCAGGATCGGGTCGAACTGCGGCATGCCGAAGTGGAAGGGCAGCACGATGTCGACCCAGGCGGCCTTGCCGACCTTCTCATACGTCATGAGGCCGGTGAGCGAGGCCACGACGGCGCCGATCACGATACCCAGCAGCACCGAGATGTTGGCGACGAAGCCCTTGGCGTACTTCACGATCAGCAGGATCGAAACGAGCACCAGTGCAGCCACGCCGAAGCCCGAGAGGTCGGCGTACTTGGGGTTGGGCACCGTGGGCAGGATCGCGAAGCCCTTGGGCACGGCGGGAATGGAGCTGCCGGGCGAGGTCACTTCCGCAAGCCACTTCGCATAGACCGGGTCGACAAGCGCCGGCGCGGTCGGGCCCACGGGGTTGCCGAAGATCCAGTTGATGCCCACGCGCATCAGGCTGATGCCGATGACCGCGATGATGGTGCCGGTGACCACCGGCGGAAAGAAGCGCAGCATGCGGCTGACCAGCGGCGCGATCAGTATCGACACCACGCCCGCGCCGATGATGGCGCCGAAGAGCAGCTGCGCGCCGTTCTGTCCGGGGTTGGCGTTGGCGATGGCCACCATCGGCGCGACGGAGGCGAAGGTCACGCCCATCATCACCGGCAGCTTGATGCCGAAGAACTGCGTGGCGCCCAGCGCCTGGATCAGCGTGGCGATGCCGCAGCAGAACAGGTCGGCCGAAATCAGCAGCGCGACCTCGTCGGGGCTGAGCTTGAGCGCGCGGCCCACGATCAGCGGCACCGCGACGGCGCCCGCATACATCACCAGCACGTGCTGAAGGCCCAGGGCCGCGAGCTTGCCGGTGGGAAGCCGCTGGTCCACGGGATGGACTGTGGAGGGAGTGGTGTCGGCCGTCATCGTGTGTCTCCTGCTGCGGCGAGAGAGGGATTGATCGAGGAGAGGCGGGCGACACGGCTGGGCATGCGCACACCTCATTGTGTACGCCAAACTGTATACAACTTATGCAACAATCCGGATTCAGGAAAACCCGCATCCGGTGCGGGGCCTTGCCCCCATTTGTTTCAGTGCGTTGCGACGGGGTAGGGGCCTTCGTCGAAGACTTCGGCGTGGTAGCCCTTGCTGCCCACGTCGAGCGCGAGCTGGCTGCGGAAATCGCGGCCCTCGCGCAGGCAGCGCAGCACGTGCGCGAAGTCGTGCTGCGGCTTCCATCCGAGCTCGCGCCGCGCGAGCTCGTTCACGTAGACGCGGTCGAGCTGCCGCGGCAGCGTCCAACCCCGCTTCGCATAGAGTGCCTCCGCCTCGGGGAAGAGGCGGCTCAGCACGGCGGCCGCGTCCTCGCGCAGCATCGGCAGGTCGCCGCGCGTGAAGGGCGTGGTGGCCGAGACGATGTAGCGGCCGAAGCCGATGCGCCGGGCGTGGCGGACGGCCAGAAGATGGGCTTCCACCACGTCCTCGATGTCGGCGCGGCGGTGCAGCAGCTCGTTGGCCTGCGCGTTGTCCAGCGAATGCAGGCTGCGCGCCGCCGCGTCGTCGTCCTCCTCGGGGAAGAAGCGCGATGTCTTCAGCACCACGACGGGCAGGCGCTGCCTGCGGTGGAACAGCTCGCACAGGCTCTCGGCCGATGTCTTCGTCACGCCGTAGATGTTCTTGGGCACCGGCACCACGTCTTCGGTGATCCATGCGGCGGGCATGCCCTGCGCGGGCGTGAGCGCGGAACCGAAGGTGCTGGTCGTGCTCGTGAACACGAACGACTCGACGCCCGCGGCGACAGCCTCCTCCAGCAGCCCCAGCGTGCCCGTGATGTTGGTGTCGACGAACGCCTGCAGGCTGTGCGTCGCCACGTGCGGCTTGTGCAGCGTGGCGGCGTGGATGACGCTGCGCACGCCCCTCATGCAGTCGCGCACGAAGGCGCGGTCGGTGATGGAGCCGGTACGGTCGGTGAAGGCGGAGGGTGCGATGTCGATGCCGCGCGCGTCCTGCGAGGTCGAGCGCAGGGTACGCATCAGCGCCTCGCCGAGGTGTCCGGCGCTGCCGGTGATCAGGATGGTCATGGCCGCGAGACTATCGCCGGTCGCCTGGACCGTCCACGCATAAGTTATGCGCGATTCTCAGCCTCGCGGCCTGGCCTCGCGCACCGTGAGCCCGGAGGCCGCCTGCTTGGCGTCGTGCTTCGCGATGGAGGCCTCGCCCGCCACGTCCTCGGCATGCCTGAACATGCCCGGCGGGATGCGTACTGCGCCGATGGCCAGCGTGGCGAAAGGCGTGAAGCGGACCACGCCGTGCCGGTCTTCGCCCTCGATGCCGCCGGCCTGCCGGTCGGCCTCGTCGTAGAGGCCGGGTGCCTGCTGGTTGAAGGCCTCGATCAGCCGCACGCAGCGCTGGTGCCAGTCGGGGCTCTGGAACAGCATCAGGAAGTCGTCGCCGCCGATGTGGCCGACGAAGTCGCGATGGGCATCCGCATGCAGCGCCGCGAGCCGCGCGAGCAGCAGGATCATCTCGTCGCCGCGCCAGTAGCCGTAGTGGTCGTTGAATACCTTGAAGCTGTTCAGGTCGGCGTAGCAGGCCGCGAACTCGGCACCCCTGTCGAGCAGCCGTTCGATGTGGATGTTGATGGGGATGTTGCCCGGCAGCGATGTCAGCGGATTGGCGTGCCGCGCCGCCTCGATGCGCGCCTCGGTGACCGCGCGCACGAGCTGGTCGCCGGTGCCCAGGCCCGCATAGCGCTTCTTCTCCGTCACGATGAAGCCTTCGTTCAGGTAGCGCTGGTCCTCCGACATCAGGATGCCGAGCAGGCTCTCGACGTTCTCCTCGCGCTCCACGATCAAGGGCGTGCTGCTGCCATAGGCCAGGCAGGGACGCCGGCCATGCACCTCGCGGAAATACAGCCGCGCATAGTCGTTCATGAACGACTGCCGGTTGATCAGCGCGACCGGCGTCGCGCCCTCGACCACGGCCAGCGCATGCAGCTGTGGGTGCTTCTGGAAGACGGTCGCGACCTCGTCGACCGGCGTCAGCGGGTGGAGTGCGGGCGCCTGGATGATCGACAGGCTGCGCAACACATTGGGCTGCGAGGTTTGCGATGCGTGCGGCATCACCGCGATGCGGCTGTCGGTGATGGCGGCCGATACGGGCTCGGGCAGCGCCGGCAGCAGCCGCGGCGCCGGCGGGCCGAACAGGAAGCCCTGGCCGTGGGCGATGCCGAGGTCTCGCAGCACGCGCAGGTCCTTGGTGTTTTCCACGCCTTCGGCGATGAGTTCGCTGCCCATCGCGGTGCCCAGGGCGACGATGGCACGCACCATCGCCACGCTCTGCGGGGAGTCGCAGATGCCCTGGGTCAGCAGCTTGTCGAGCTTCACGAAGTCGGGCTGCAGGTCCTTCCAGCGCTGCAGGTTGGAGTGGCCCTGGCCGAAGTCGTCGAGCGCGACGCGCGCACCCAGCGCATGCAGCGCCTTGACCGCATCCTGCAGCGCTGCTGCATCGGCAGCGGCAGATTGCTCGGTGAGTTCCACTGTCACGTCGCGCGCCGCGATGCCGTGGTCCGCCGTCATGCGTTCGAACCGGCAGGCGCCGCCGGAGGCGTCCATGGCTTCGATCAGGGTGTCGGCGCTCATGTTCACGAAGAGCCGGCCCGGCTTGTCGAGCCGACCCCAGTGGGCGAACACCGCCTCCACGCAGTGCAGCTCGAAGCCCGTCAGCCGGGATTCGGCGGCCGCCTGTGCGAGCATCGCCTCGGGGCCGGGAAGGGCGATGCCGGCGCCGCTGCGGATCAGGGCCTCGTGACCGAAGATCGTTCCCTGGCGCAGGTCCACGATCGGCTGGAAGAACGGAGCGATCGCAGGATGCGACGGGGCGCTGGGCGGGGAGGGCCGGGGCATGCTGTGGAGGTTGTTCGTCGGCGGCTCTCGCGCGGAAGAAAACAAGCAAGTAGCCTTTTTGGGCTACAGAATGCCGTATTTATATGACAGGTGCACGGGCCGCCCTGCCACCGCCAGGGTCAGGCGACGGTGGTGACGATACGCCCCGCGCGCCCGTCGGACAGCGCGATGCGCTCCCACAGCACACGTCCGGGAAGGATCGGCACGACGCGGTCGGTGTTCGGCCCGGTGGCGATCTCCAGCGACGACAGCTCGCCCGCGTGCCAGCCCAGAGCGTCGAGCGTGGCCTCGGCTTCGAGAATCTCCTGCGAGGCGTAGCCGATCAGCGAGCGGCCCATGAATTCGCTGGCGTCGGCGCGCCATTCGGACTGGCGCGAGGGCGATGCGGCCAGCAGCCGGTGTGTTCGGTCGCAGATCAGGTGCACCTTGCGCGTGGACGACTCGACCAGCCGCTTCAGCGCGGCGTCCTGCGCCGAATCGCACGCTGCCGCAAGCAGCCGGTGTGCCACGGCCTGCTGCGCCGGCGATAGCGCAAGCTGTCCGCGCTCCCAGCGCGACACGGTCGCCTGGCTCACGCCCATCAGCTGAGCGAAGTGAGCCTGCTTGATGCCGCGCAGCAGCCGCATCTGACGCAGCGCGAGGCCGAGGTTCCTGCGCATGTCAGGCCAGCAGCGCCTTGACCAGGTCGAGCTGCCGGTCGGGTTTTTCGGTGCCGAGTTCGAGGCTGGCCTCGATGCGCTCCAGGTGCTCGGTCATGCTCTTCACCGCGGCTTCGACGTCGCCCTTGCGGCACAGGCGCAGGAACTCCGCGTGCTCGTCCGACGAGCAGTGCGGGTCGTTCGAGGAGTGGTAGAGCATCGCGATCAGCGAGCTGCGTGCCACCAGTTCGCGTACCAGTTCGGCCAGCGTGCGGTTGCCCGTGGCCTCGGCCAGGGTCACGTGGAAATCGCCCAGCAGCTTCTCGCGCACCGTGCCCATGGTGGTGCTCTGGCGCAGCGCGGTGCGTTCGAACTTGATGTGCTGCTCGAGCGCCTGGTAGTCGCGCGCCCGTGCACTGGCGATGAAGAGGCGCACCACCTCGCTCTCGAGGATGCGGCGCACCGCGAACACCTCGCGGGCTTCCTCGACGGAAGGCTGGCTCACGAACGCGCCCTTGTCGGGAATCATCTCGATGAGCTTGTCCTTCGACAGCATCAGCAGCGCCGCTCGCACCTTGGTGCGGCTCACCGAATACACGCGTCCCAGCGCCTCCTCGCGCAGCCAGGTGCCCGGCGGCAGGCGCTTCTCGACGATCGCGGTGGCGATGTCGTTGGCGATGCTCTCGATGGAGCTGTTCTTGTCGGCCGGTGCCGCGCCGTTCTCTTCCGGAACGGCGGCGGTGGCAGCAGGGGCAGGAGATCTGGTGGAACTGGCGCGGGGCATGCGCGGATTGTGGCCTACCGCGCGAGGGTGAAGCCTTCGAGTGCGCCAATGATGGGCTTTGGCAGGGGCTTTGCGAGTTCGCCGCGCTTGCTGGTGCGCAGCTTCAGCGTCACCAGCGACTCGATGAGCTTGGTGCCCGCGGCCACGCCGTCGATCACCGGTACGCCCAGTACGCCCTCGATGTGCTCGCACAGGTCGGTCATGCCGGCGCAGCCGAGCACGATGCAGTCGCTGCCGTCTTCTTCGAGCGCGCGGCGGCACTCCTCGACGATGCGCTCCCGGGCGCGCGAGCCGGGCTCCTCCAGTTCCAGCACCGGCAGCTCGCAGGCGCGCACGTTGGCGCAGAAGCGCTCCATGCCGTAGATCTCGGCCAGGTGCCAGGCCTGCCCGATGGTGCGGCCCAGCGTGGTCACCACGCTGAAGCGGCTGCCGATCATGCTGGCCAGGTGCATCGCGGCCTCGGCGATGCCCACCACCGGGCCGCGCGCCAGTTCGCGTGCGGCCTTCAGGCCCGGATCGCCGAAGCAGGCGATCACGTAGCCGTCGATGCCGTCGCGCTCGCCCGACGCGATCTCCTGCAGCAGGCCCGGAACGGCGAGCGCCTCGTCGTAGTGGCTCTCGATGGACACCGGCCCCATGGCCGGGCTCACCGCGACGATCTCGGTGCCGCCCTGCGCCACCGCGCGGGCGCAGGCACCGATCTTCTCGGTCATGCTCCAGGTGGTGTTCGGATTGATGATCTTGATGCGCACGGCGCGGTCCCTTTCTTTCTGTCTATCTGACTAACCGGTGGTTCAGGTCTTGTTGCTGCGGTTCAGCACGGCATAGATGATGAAGCCCAGCGCCATGCCGATGAACCATGCATAGTTGGCGGCGCCGCGCAGCGTCGGCACCATCACGCAAAGAATGGGCACGATGGCCGCCGGCACCAGCGCCTGGATCGCCTTCGGGTTGTAGCCGCCGCTGTACCAGTATTCGCCCTTCGGGCTCATGCTGTAGAGCGCGTCAACGTCGATGCGCTGCTTGCGCACGATGTAGTAGTCGGCAATGAGGATGCCGAACAGCGGGCCGATGAACGAGCCGAGCACGTCGAGCGTGTAGTGGATGACTTCGGGGCTGTTGTAGAGGTTCCATGGCGTGAGGAACACCGAACCCACCGCGGCGATCATGCCGCCCGTGCGCCAGCTGATGTGCTGCGGCGCCACGTTGGAGAAGTCGAACGCGGGCGAGACGAAGTTCGCGACGATGTTGATGCCGATGGTGGCGATCATGAAGGTCAGCGCGCCCAGCACGACGGCGGTGGTGCTGTCGATCTTGCCCACGGTGTGCACCGGGTCTGTGATGAGCTCGCCGAACACCGGCAGCGTGGCGGCGGTGGTGATGACCGTCAGCAGCGAGAAGAACACGAAGTTCACCGGCAGGCCCCAGAAGTTGCCCTTCTTCACCGCCTCGAAGCTCTTGCCGTAGCGCGAGAAGTCGCCGAAGTTGAGCATCGGCCCGCTGAAGTAGCTCACCACCAGCGCGATGGCCGAGAGCATCACGGGCAGCGCGTCCCAGCCCTGGAACTTGATGCCGCCCAGGTTCAGGTCGATGTTGCTCCAGCCGGCCTTCCACACCAGCCAGCCGCACAGGATGGCCATGACGACGTACACGGCAGGGCCGGCCCAGTCGATGAACTTGCGGATCGCATCCATGCCGTGCCAGAACACGAAGGCCTGCAGCACCCACATGACCATGAACGCGACCCAGCCCAGGGCGGACAGGCCGGCGAAGCCGTACTTGGTGACCTCGGCGTAAGGCGCCAGGCCGGGCGCCATGTGCAGCGCCAGCACCATGAAGGCGGCAGAGGCGAGGTAGGTCTGCACGCCGTACCAGGCCACCGCGATCAGTCCGCGGATGATGGCCGGAATGTTCGCGCCCAGCACGCCGAAGGGTGCACGGCACACCACGGGGTAGGGCACGCCCGTCACCTGGCTGGGCTTGGCCACGAGGTTGCAGAAGATCTGCACGATCACGATGCCCACCAGCAGCGACACCAGCACCTGCCAGCTCGAAAGGCCCAGCGCGAAGAGGCTGCCCGCGGTGATGTAGCCGCCCACGCTGTGCACGTCGGACATCCAGAAGGCGAAGATGTTGTACTGCCCCCAGGTCTGCTTCTTCAGCGGGGCGAGGTCTTCATTGGTCAGGCGCGGGTGGTATCCGGGCTTGATGACGGCATTCGATTCTGCGTGCGGCGCAATGCCGGCTTCGCTCGCCCCCGTGGGGGCCTGGCTGACGACTGTGCTCATGGTCTTACCTCTTGCGGGTGGGTGGATCAGAACCTGTTTTGACGCAAATTTCGCGCCGGATTATCGGGTGCGTTATTTGTATACAAAAAACGAACGCAATCAAGGTCATTCGAGAACTCATATATCGGTGTAATCCCTGAGGTCTTCGCGTTGGCGTCGGGCGCGGCGCGGGCTCACGGGCGTGTCCGTCCCTGCGCTGCTGGCCGTGGGCAAGCGCGGACCGAGGGAATAAGGGGGCGGGGAGGCGGATGCCTCGGGATGGGGCGAGACCGCGTAGCGGCGCACCCGGGAGGTGCACCGCTACGCGGCCAGTGCTGCACGATGCGGCGGCGTGCAGTGGGAAAGCTTGACCGGCCTTACTGGCGGTGCTCCTTCTTGTGCGGGGCGGCGGCCTGTTCGTGGGGAGCCGGAGGATGCTCGGGATGCCCATGCGAAGGCCCGGGCGGGTGCGGTCTCGGTGCGGGAGCAGGTGCCGACACCGGCCTCGGTGGCCGCTGGGGCCTCTGCTCGCCTCCCTCGTGCACTGCAACTGGCGGGCGCCCTTCATGCGCCATTCGCGCATCGTCGGCGGGCGGCTTCGGTCGTTGAGGCAGCTCGGCGCGGGCCTGCGCCGGCGTCGGTGAGGCCACTGCAGGCTCGGGCCTCCTGGCAGGGGCCTCGGACATGAGCGGCTCTGGACGCGACTGCGGTGCAGGGTGCGAAAGAGGCTCGCCATGCGCCTGCGCCTGCGCCTCGGCGCGGCCCTGTGGTTCAGGGCGCGACTGAGGCGCAGAGGCCGGCTGCGGTTGCGAAGGTGGGCGAGCCGCAGCAGCCTGTTGTGCGGCAGGAGTCCCGGGAACCGCAGGGCGGAGCGCCTCCGCCGACCGTGCCGCGGGCGGCGGTTGACGGTCGGCCGGCAGCGCGGCGACCGGCTTCGCGCTCGCCGGAACCGGCGCCATCGCGCGCACGACGGGCGGGAGCGCAGCGGCAAGGTGGGCACTTGCCGGAATCGCGGCTTCGAACGGCCTGCCGCTCGCGGTCGCGCTGGCGGGCGCCACCACCTTCACTGCCTGGCTGTTGTTGTTGATGTTCGTGACGTTGGTGATGTTGTTGACCGTCGTGTGGTTCGTCACGCTGTTGATCGTGGTGTTCTGCACGCGCATGCCGACGTTGTTGACCGGCGGCGCGCTGACGACCACCGCCGGCGGCGTACCGATCGGGGCAGGCACGATCAGGCCGAGCCGCGAACCGGGAGGCGCGGGAACGAACACGCCAGGCGGCCCGATCGGAGCGAGCCCTGCCACCACGCCGGCCGCCGCCACCGACACTGCAAGGCTCAGCCCCAGCGGCGGCGGCACGAACGCGACGCCCGGCGGCGACCAATGGCCTGCGACGAAGACCACCACGTTGTCGCGGTGCTCGTAGTAAGGCTGCACCCATCCATAGCCGGGTTGCGGGGGTGCGGACCAGCGGCCTGCGGCCCACACCCAGTTGCCCTGCCACGTCCAGTAGCCGCCGGTCCACACCGCGCCCGCGAAAGGCGGGGGCGGCGGCACTTCCACGAGCATCGGCGGCGGAGCCCATGCCACCGCGATCGGAGGAGGCTGATACAGCGGCGGATCGACGTACACGCTCACGACAGGCGGTGCGGCGACAGCGACGTGCGCGGGCTGCACGACGGTGCGGACCACCGGAGCCGGCGGTTGAACGACACAGCCTGCAGTCAGGCTCACCACCAGAACTCCTGCAATCTGAAGTGCGGGGAGAGAAGAAGGTGCTTTTCTCATTCGATATTCCCGAGGACGTGCACGAATGGCACAGGGAACGACCTAACGGGCCCTCGAAAACAGTCGATGACAGCGCCAGGATGAATTTCATGCGGTAACGATATTTCGTTCGTCGAGTCGACCCATGTCAGGCTGCACTCAGGCCGAATATCGTCCGTGAATGAAGGGATGAACGACTCAGGTGCAGGAAGACGAAAAGACCGATCGTCTTCCTAAGTAATGAATTAGATCAATGATCTACAGCAAACATATAAGAACACGGTAGCTCCACTCTGGCGCGTTGGAAGGAGAAACCGTGCGGCTTCTGGATTCAAAACTTTCTCTCGACCACGCATCGAGCAGTGAAATCGTCGACACCGAAAAAGGACGAGTTAAGGAGGGCGTCGAAGATATCGATGCCACCCGGATACTGCTCGTCGATCACCGTGCCAGCTTTTGCGATTCGATGAATCAGGCGTTGCAGCAGAAGGGTTTGCTCATCGACGTATCGCGCGGTGCCAACGCGGCAGCGACGCCTGCGCTCGCGCGGGACTACTCGCTGGTTCTGTTGAATTCCATGCAGCCCGGCATCGCTGGCCTGAGCGCTGTGCGATCGATCCGGCGCAAGACGAACGCGCCCCTGCTCGTTCTGACCGAGCGCGACAGCGTTGCCGTGCGCCTCGCGGGCCTGGAGCTCGGAGCGAGCGACTACCTGGTCAAGCCTTTCACGATGCCCCAGCTGCTGTCGCGCATCAGGGCGTTGGCACGCAACTGCGCTGCGCGCCCACAGCCGATACTGTGGCTGGGCGATCTGGAGATCAACGAATGCGATGCGACCTGCTGCCGCGACGGCAAGGACCTCGGCCTGACCAGGATGGAGTTCGTGCTGCTGCTGGTGCTGCTTCGCAATCAGGGTCAAGTGCTGTCGCGCGATACGCTCGCCCGCGAAGTCTGGGGCACGGAGTTCGATCCCGCCACCAACGCGATCAACGTCGCCATACTGCGCCTGCGCAACAAGCTCGATTCACCGTTCGAAGTGAAGCTGCTGCATACGGTGCGAGGCAAGGGCTATGTGCTCGAGCAGCGGACGCGGTCGTGAAGGGCCCGATCGCCACCTGACGGATCGAAGCGCTGGCGGCCAGCGAACCTGGTTCGTGCTAGGGCAGTTCGCGCGCACTGACCGGGTCCGCCGTCGGCGGCAGCGCGCCGCGCAACGGGCTCGGCGGTGCCAGGTTGCGATCATCGATGGCGGGTCGCGGTGGCGGGATGAGTTCGGTGCCCTCCATGCGCGTGCTGCCGCCTCGGCTCGGTGCGCGCGCCAGCGGCGCATCGGGCAGCAGCGGCGCGGCATCCACCGCACGCAGCATGATGTTGCCGGTGTCCGGCTGCGTGCGCTTCTGCATGCTGCGGATCTCGTCGTAGCGGCCGTAGGAGAAGGACTCGATGGACTCCGCATCGCGCATCACGGCGGGGCGCAGGAACATCATCAGGTTGCTCTTGGCGCGCGTGCGGTTCTCGTTCTTGAAGAGGTTGCCCACCACCGGCACGTCTCCTGCCAGCGGCACCTTCTCGATGGTGTTGTTGTAGGTGTCGGAGAGCAGGCCGCCGAGCATGACCAGGCCGCCGTCTTCCACCAGCACGTTCGACTCGATCGAGCGCTTGTTGGTGGTCGGACCGTTCTGGTTGTTGACCGTGTTCTGGTCGACTGTCGATGCCTCCTGGAAGATGGTGAGCTTCACCGTGCCGTTCTCGTTGATGGTCGGGCGCACGCGCAGCGTGAGGCCCACGTCCTTGCGCTCCACGGTGGTGAAGGGATTGACGCCGACCGAACCGGCGGCGCTCGCGTACTGGCCCGTGACGAAGGGCACGTTCTGGCCGATCACGATGCGGGCCTCCTCGTTGTCCAGCGTCAGCAGGTTGGGTGTGGACAGGATGTTGGCGTCGCCGTCGCTGCTGAAGAAGTTGGCGATGGCGCCCAGCACGTACAGTCCGCCGATCCTGCTGCCCACGCCGATGTTCAGGCCCGGCGCGATCTGGCTCGCCACGCCGGCGGCATCGCGCGTGGCCAGCGCCTGGGTGAGCGCGAGGATGTTGTTTCTGTTGAGGCTCGAATTGGTGCCGATGACGGCGTTGCCGCCCAGTGCATTCTGCCACTGCACGCCGAAGCTCGAGGCCTTGCTGGCGTTCACCTCGACGATCAGCGCCTCGATCATCACCTGGGCCCGCCGGCCGTCGAGCCTGTCGATCACCGCTCGCATCTGCCGGTATTGCGGCTCCGGCGCGGTGATGATCAGCGAGTTGGTCGACGGATCGGCCTGGATCTGGCCCCCGGTGGAGGGCTGGTTCGCGTTGTTCAGGGGCGCGTCGGCCGCGCTCGAAGTGCCGCCCTGGCCTCCCCCGTTCGGGCCCGCCTGCGAGGCTGGCTGTTGCCCCTGCGCAGCCGCGCCGCCACCTGCAGCCTGGGCCGCGTTCTGCTGGCCCGCCGCCATCGCGGCACGCAGCGTGACCGCGAGCCGCACCGCGTCCGCGTTCTTCAGGTAGACCACGTAGATGTTGCCGGCGGCGCCGTTTCCGGTGTCCGCCGGCGGGCGGTCGAGCTTGTCGACCAGCGCGCGCACGAGCTGCATGCGCGCCGGGTTGGCCGCCCGCATGAGCACGGAGTTGCTGCGCGGGTCGGCCATCAAGGTGGTGCGGAACGACGTGTCCGGCGCGTTCGAGATGGGTGCCGCATTCGGCGACTCCGACATGCTCGACATGCCTGATGCGGCCGACAAGGCCGATGCACCCGAACTGCCGCCGTCGATCAGCCGCTGCAGCATCGGCACGATGTCGGTGGCGAGCGCGTATCGCAGCTGGATGATCTCGACGTCGGACGCGTTCGGAACATCCAGCGACGCGATGACGCGCGCGAGGCGACGCATGTTGTCTGCGTAGTCGGTGATCACGATCGAGTTGGTGCCCGGGTTCACGTTGATGCTGTTGTTCGGCGCGATCAGCGGGCGCAGCACCGGCAGCAGGTTGTTCGGCGACTCGTAGTTGAGCCTGAAGATCTGCGTGACGACCTGGTTGCCGGCGTTCGCCGGGATGGCGCCGATCGAGGTATTGACGGTGCCGCTCTGCAGCTTGGCGCTGGCCTCGGGCACCACCTTGTAGAGCCCCTCGGCTTCCACCAGGGCGAAGCCGCGCAGTCGCAGCGCGAGGGCGAACTGGTCGAAGGCCGCGGCCGGAGGGATCGCTCGCTCGGTGACGAGGTTCATCGTGCCCTTCACCCGCGGGTCGACCGCCACGTCGCGGCCGGTGACCACCGCCATGGTCCGCGCCACCGCCTCGATGTCTGCGTTGAAGAAATTCAGCGTGACGGGTTCGCTGCCGGCAGGCACTGCCCTGGCGCTGGCAGGCGGGCGAGCCTGCGTCGGTGAGGCTGCAGCGCCGGCGGACTGCAGCTTGACCCTGAGCGTACTGCCTTGGATCTCGGTCTTGTACGAAGCGGGTTGCCAAAGATTCAGCACGACCCGGCTGCGCTCTCCCGCCTGCACGACGTTGATCGAACGCAGGTTGGCCTGGTTCACTTCGACGGCCGCGCGGCCCACCTCGCTGGCGACGCCGGGAAAGTCGAGCGCGATGCGCGCGGGGTTCTGTATGGCGAATCCGCCGGGCAGCTCGTCGAGCGGTTGCGCCAGCTCGATCTGAACGACCGTGGCTCCATGCTGAACGTAGCCCGACACGGCCTTGATGGTGTTCTGCGCTTGGGCCAGCCCCAATGCGCTGCAGAGCAGCAGGCCGAGGCATGCGGCGCGAACGCTTCGCGCGCCATCGAACCGTGCGCTCATGCGTCAGCGCCTGCACAACCTGCGGTGGCAGGGGTACCTGGCAGGGACAAGGCTCCTTCGCCCGCGCATGGCGCGGGCCGGAACGAACGGCCGCGTTCGGGGCTGACGGCCGACCGGTTCATCGTGCAGGTTCGAATCGCAGGGAAAAACGGCATCAGGGGCCGACAACGATGGTTTGAGTTTCCGCACCGATCCACATCGTTGCTGCTAAAGGCTATGCCGGAAGAGGGATGCGCCGTCAGGTGCCTCCGGGCATGCATGCTCGCTGATTCGCTCTGCGGCCACTAGCCATTCAAATGAGATGGAGAACCTCATTTTTGTATGCAATCGTTGGGCGCCTGGCGTGGCCCAGGATGACCGGCGATGCCTTCAAGGACTTCTTTACGGAATGCGGCAGCGACGGGACGCTCGCGGTATCGGCCGGCGTTGCGGCCCTCTGGCGCGTAATGGCCCATGAGGCGAGGGGACGCTGGCGCCCGGCGCGCGGGGACCCGTAAGATGCGCTCGCCCGCAGCGGCCGCCGGCCGCACGTGCTGCAACCGCGCCGTTCCATGCTCGAACTTCTTACCGACCCTCAGGTCTGGATCGCCTTCGCCACCCTGACCGCGCTGGAGCTGGTCCTGGGGATCGACAACATCATCTTCATCTCGATCCTGGTCGACAAATTGCCTCTCGCCCAGCGGGAGTTCGCGCGGCGCATCGGCCTTTTCATGGCCATGTTCATGCGCATCGGGCTGCTGCTGGTGCTCGCCTGGATCGTGGGGCTGGTGGCGCCGCTCTTCACCGTCTTCAACCAGGAGATCTCGGGGCGCGACCTGATCCTCATCCTGGGCGGGCTGTTCCTGATCTGGAAGAGCACGAGCGAGGTCCACCAGTCGCTCGAAGGCGAGCAGGAGCACAAGCAGAGCGCCGTCAAGGCGACCTTCGCTTCGGTGATCCTGCAGATCATGATCATCGACCTGGTGTTCTCGCTCGACTCCATCATCACCGCTGTCGGCATGGTGGACGACGTGCGCGTGATGATCGCGGCGGTGATCGCCTCGGTGCTGCTGATGATGCTGTTCGCCGGCCCCATCGGCCGCTTCGTGTCGGCCCATCCGACCATCAAGATGCTGGCGCTGTCCTTCCTGGTGGTCGTGGGCGTGGTGCTCGTGGCCGAGGGCTTCGACCATCACGTGCCCAAGGGCTATGTGTACTTCGCGATGGCGTTCTCGCTGATCGTGGAGATGCTCAACATCCGCATGCGCACCAAGGCCGCCCGGCGCGTCGAGCTCAACCCGCCGCGCATGCCCGGCGATTGAACCGCGGGCCGCACGGCGTTCGTCCGCCGCTCTACTGTGCAGCGACTTTCACGAACACCGGGTTCGAGTAGAACCACAGGTCGCTGTAGTTGCGCGCATTGATCGCGTTGAAGCGGGCCACGTTGTCGGTGCCCGTGGTCTGCGCGTCGGGCAGCGGCTCGCCGCCGGCGGTCTCGTTGGGCACGTCGGTGCCCAGGTTGGTGCCGCGCAGGCGGAAGTACTGGTTGTTGCCGGCCTTCACCGTGTAGCTCACCGCGAAGTAGCCGTCGGCGTCGAGCTTCCAGTCGCTGCGCGTGAAGCGCTTGAGCACGCGCGTCGACGGGTTGGTATCGCGCGAATAGCCCGCCGTGCCGGGCTGCTCGGGGCCGGTCACGTCGCCCGCGATCAGGTCGATGTGGTCGACCACCGGCTTCACGTTGGCGAAGATGCCGCTGCCGAGCTGGTATTCGAAGTTGTTGCGCTCCGGGCTCTTGAAGCGGATGGTGATCGTCAGGTCTTCTCCGGCCTTTGCCGCCACTTCCGAGCCCATCTCGCCGGCGGCCTTGGCACTCCGGACCTTGAAGTCGAGCGCATCGATCAGGCCGCCGTTCACCGCGAAGAGCTTGCCCGAGCGCATGGCCGCGAGCAGCGACTTCGGGTCCTTGATGTCGCCGAACAGGTGGTTCTTCGCATATTCGCCCGGGGCATAGCCGCTGCTGTACTGGCCCTTCGAGATGGTGAAGTGGTAGTCGGAGTCGGCCACGTTCCAGATGTGGCGGCCTTCGGAGAGCAGCGCGTCCCAGGTGCCGCCGAGCCTGGCGACCAGGTAGTCCACGCCCCCGTAGGTGCGCGATGGCAGGTTGGCGTCGGTATAGGCGCTGTTGTAGCCGCCGCGGTCGGGCTCCATCTGGTTGCCGACCATGCCTTCGAGCGAGAACACGATGTTCGGCGCCAGGTCGTTCATCTCGCGCAGCTGGGCGATGGTGTACTTGCCGGGGTTGCGCGAGGGGTGGTTGATCTGCAGGTAGCTGGTGTCGGGGTAGTTCTTCTTGAGCCAGGCGATCGCGGCCAGGGTCTCGGCGTGCGTGTTGTAGCCGGTGCCCGCTTTCGGGCCCCAGGCCGCCACGTCGGCGGCCGGGAAGAGCGCCGCGTCGCGGTTGGTGAAGAGGTATTCGAACTGGCTCGCCGCCTTGAGGGCGGCGTCGGACATCGGGTTGTCGGTCAGGATGCCGACGTTGCCGTGGTCGTGCGAGGGCATGTCCCATTCGAAGGCCGCGAAGATGGTCTTGTCGGCGTACTTGCCGCTGGCCTGCAGCGCCTTGATGCGCGGCACCTGGTACTTGGCCATGCCTTCCGAGAAGGGGATCGAGGCGGCCAGCTTGTTGCCGTCGTTGTCGTAGGAGGACAGGCGCAGGTGGTCCGAGATCGCGGCCCAGTCGAGGCCGAACTTGTCGAAGGCCTTGGACAGCACCTGGTCGAGCGTGGTGACCTGCTGGGTGTCGTCCGACTGCATCGTGTGGACGTGCAGGTCACCGACGGTCCAGCGGCCGGCCGGGGCGGGCGCCGCCGGCGGAGCCGCAGCGGGGGCGGGTGCCGGCGCCGGAGCCGGGGCGACCGCCGCGGGGGTGCCGGTCGCCGTGGGGAAGAATGCGGGGATGCCGGAGCCTCCGCCGCCGCTGCCGCCGCAGCCGGTGAGCATCAGGGTGCCGACGGCGAGCGTGGAGAACAGGGTGCGGCGCAACGGAAGCGCGGGCGTGAAGGGAGGCGGGGTGGTCGGAAGCTTGGACATGGCGGGCTGAAAAGGGCGACGCGCACCTGGGTGCGCGCCTCGCAAAAAGCCGCGAGTCTGGGCAGAGGCGATGACGCTCTGATGAAACTCGAACGAAAGTTCGTTGTCACCACGCACCATCCAGGCGCGAAGAGGGCCTTCGCTCTATAAACTGTGCCCTTTCATGATTCCCAGCGCACCTTCTTCACCGATCACCGCGTCCGTCGACGATCAGGTGCTCTCCCGCATGGTGCGCACCGACCAGTTGGTGGCGGTGCGCCGCAGCGTGCTTGCGGCCATCCCCATCAACATCGTGCTCAGCTGCGTCGTGGCGCTGGTCGCCCTCAACGCCGGCCGTGCCTTCGAAGGCCTGTGCTGGCTGCTGCTGTCGCTCATGGTGAACGGGGTGCGCAGCTATATCTGCCGCTGGCCCTTCGCGCCGTGGCCGGGCGTGGCGCCCGAAAGCGGCGTCGCGACGTCGCCGCAGGCCCGGCCGGTCGAGTGGCACCTGCGGGTCACGACCGCCATGGCCGCCTTGTCGGGCTGCGTGTGGGCGCTCATTCCGCTGCTGTGCGACGGCTATTCGTCGCCGCAGACCGTGTTCTACCTGACGGTGGTGTGCGGCATCTGCGCAGGGGCCGTCACCTACGGCATCGCCTATGCATTCGTGCCCGTCGCCTTCATCGTGCCGGCGCTGCTCTCGGTGGCCGGCTGCCTGGCCTATGCGGGCGGCTTCGACAACCTGAGCCTGGCGGCAATGGTGCTGCTGTACCTGGCGGCGCTCGTGCGCGGCGCGCTGCACAGCGACAGGAACTTCCGCGAAAGCAGCCGCATCCGCAACGAAGCCACGGCCATGGCGGTGCAATTGCGCAAGGCGCACACGCAGTCGCTGGACGCGACCCAGCAGCTGGCCTTCCGCGCCTCGCACGACTCGCTGACCGGCCTGCTCAACCGCGAGGGCTTCACCGACGCGGCAACGCTGCACCTCGCGGCCCCCGACGGCCGCCGGCACGCGCTGCTGCTGCTGGACCTCGACGGCTTCAAGGCTGTGAACGACGCCTTCGGCCACAAGGTCGGCGACCGCGTGCTGCAGGACGTGGCCCACTGGCTGCAGCGGGAGACCGCCGAGATGCAGGCCGTGCTCGGCCGCTGGGGCGGCGACGAGTTCGCGCTGCTCTACTGCCTGCGCGAGGAGCGGCAGGCACCGCCCGAGATCGCACAGGCGCTGATCCGTTCCATCTCGTTCGCCACGGCGCACTACGGCGGCCACCTGGGCGTGAGCATCGGCATCTCGGTCTCGAGTGAGGCCGAGGTGGCCGACATGATCAGCTTCGCCGACGAAGCCCTCCACGAGGCCAAGCGCACCGGGCGCAACCGCTACCAGGTCTTCGACGGCGCGCTCAACCAGCGCCTGGCCACGCGCCGCGACGTGGAGCGCGACCTGCTGCAGGCCATCGGCTCGCGCGACATCGGCGTGTGGTACCAGCCGATCATGAGCAGCGACGGCAGCGAGGTGCACAGCCTCGAGGCCCTGATGCGCTGGAAGCATCCGCGCCATGGCTACATCTCGCCGGAGGAGGTGATCTCCGCGGCCGCGAGCACCGGTGTGGCCGAGCCCCTGCTGCGGCACCTGGTCGATGAAGTCTGCCGCGGCATGCGGCAGCTGGAAGCCGAGGGCTCGAGCCTGGCGGGCGTGCCGGTGGCGATCAACGTCTCGCCGCGCGAGATGGCGCAGCTTGCGGTCGACGACATCGTGCTGGGCATGCTGAAGCTGCGCAGCATCGCGCCGCGGCGGCTGCAGCTCGAGATCACTGAAGAGGTCGCGCTCGACACCCACGCCACGCGCGGCCGGCTGAGCGCGCTCTCGGCCGCGGGCATCGCGATCGTGGTCGACGACTTCGGCGTGGGTTTCTCTTCGCTGGCGTCGCTGCGCAGCGAATATGTGCGGCAGGTGAAGATCGACCGCAGCTTCATCCTCGACCTGTCGTCCTCGCCGAGCAACGAGGTGCTGGTGGATGCCATCGTGCAGCTCGGCCACTCGCTGGGCGTGCAGGTGGTCGCCGAGGGCGTGGAAACCCAGGCCGAACTCGACGTCCTGCGCAGCCTGGGCTGCGGGCTGGTGCAGGGCTATCACCTCGCGCGGCCTGCGCCGCTTGCCGAGGTGATGGCGTGGGCCGCCGCCCGCTCGGCGCCTCCGTCCGCAGCGGCACCCGCGCCCGTTCCGGCAGGCTGAACGGCCCGCCTCTTCAGTGGGTCAGGCCAGCAGGTCGCTGAGCGTGCGCGCGATCACCTTGGTGGCGCGGCGCAGGTCTTCGAGCACCACGCGCTCGTCGCTGCGCTTGGCGTGCGATTCGAGCACGGTGCGCGGGCCGGCACCATAGATCACGCCGGGAATGCCGGCTTCCACGTACAGGCGCACGTCGGTGTACAGCGGCGTGCCCATGGCCTTGATCGGCTCGCCGAAAAGCTCTCCGCCGTGCTTCTGGATCGCGTCGACCAGCGGCTTGTTGCCCGCCAGCGGCTTCATCGAGTTGGCCAGCAGCAGGCGCTTGATCTCGACCGTGATGCCTTCGCTCTCGGCGGCCGCGTCCGCGATCACCTTGCGGATGGTGGCTTCCACTTCCACCGGGTTCTCCTCGGGGATCATGCGGCGGTCGAGCTTGAACACCACCTTGCCCGGAACCACGTTGGTATTGGTGCCGCCCTCGATGCGGCCGACGTTGAGGTACGGGTGCGTGATGCCCTCGACCTTCGAGGTGACCTGCTTGTAGAGCGTGTTCTGCGCATACAGCGCATTCAGGATCTTCGTCGCGCCCTGCAGCGCGTCGATGCCCGTGGCCGGCACGGCGGCGTGCGCCATCTTGCCGTGCACCGTCACTTCCATCTGCAGGCAGCCGTTGTGCGCGGTGACCACTTCGTAGCTGAAGCCCGCCGCGATCATCAGGTCAGGCTTGGTCAGGCCCTTCTGTAGCAGCCAGCCCGGGCCCAGGATGCCGCCGAACTCCTCGTCGTAGGTGAAGTGAAGCTCGATGCTGCCCTTGGCCGGCTTGGCCACCGCTTCGAGCGCGCGCAGCGCGAAGGTGAAGCTGGCGAAGTCGCTCTTGCTCACCGCCGCGGCACGGCCGTAGAGGCTGCCGTCGACGATCTCGCCGCCATACGGGTCGTGCGTCCAGCCCTCGCCGGGGGGCACCACGTCGCCGTGGGCATTGAGGGCGACGGTTCTTCCGCCGTCGCCGTACTTGCGGCGCACGATCAGGTTGGTGATCGACTCGAGCCCGTAGTCCTTCACTTCCTGCGCGGGCACCGCGTGCTTCTCGGCCGTGAGGCCGAAGTCGTTCAGCAGCTCGGCGGTGCGCTCGGCATGGGGCGCGTTGTTGCCCGGCGGCGTGTCTGTGGGCACCTGCACCAGTTGCTGAAGGAACTTCACTTCCTCGTCGAAGTGGGCGTCGATCCAGGCATCGAGCTTGGCGTAATCGGTCATAGAGAGCCTCTTCAAATAGCTGATTCAGTTTCGGATCGCTGGTCGCTTGCCGAGAATTCTTTTCGCGAAACACCGTGGAACCGGCCTTGCCGGGCCACCGGTGTTACTCCCTCGAGGGGGTGAGCTCATTCAGCGGCGAGGTTTTCCAGCAGGAGCTGGAAGGCCTGCACGGCGAGCTGGATGTCGTCGTTGGTGCTCGATTCGAGCGGGTTGTGGCTGATGCCCGAGTTGATGCCGCGCACGAACAGCATCGCCTGCGGCATCACCTCGTGCAGCTTCATGGCGTCGTGGCCTGCGCCGCTGGGCATGCGGAAGAGCGGGATGCCCAGCGCGTCGACGGCCTTCTCCCAGCGCTGCTGCCAGGCAGGATCGCTCGGGGCGGCGGATGCGCGCATCGTTTCCTCGAGCTCGTAGCGCACGCCGCGGCGCTTGCAGATGTCCTTCAGCGCCGCGACCACGTCGCTGGCCAGCGCGTCGCGCTGCGCGTCGTTGGGCGCGCGCAGGTCGAGGCTGAACTTGCAGCGTCCCGGTACCACGTTGATCGAGCCGCTAGGCACTTCGAGCATGCCGACCGTGCCGACCGAGTCGCCGTCCTTGGCCGCGCGCTGCTCGGTGTAGAGGATCAGCTCGGCCACGGCCGCCGCCGCGTCGCGGCGGCGGTCCATCGGCGTGGTGCCGGCGTGGCTGGCCATGCCGATCACCTCGCCCACGTAGCGCACGCTGCCGTTGATGGAGGTGACGATGCCCAGTGGCAGGTCGAGCTCGCTGAGCACCGGCCCCTGCTCGATGTGCACCTCGACGAAGCCGAGGTAGCGTGCCGGATCGCGCTGGATCTTCGGGATGTCTTCCAGCTTCAGGCCCGCATGCTGCATGGCCTCGCGCATGGTGATGCCGTCGGCGTCCTTCTGGTCGAGCCAGCGCGGGTCGAAGTGGCCGATGAGCGCGCCCGAGCCCAGGAAGGTCGCCTTGTAGCGCTGGCCTTCCTCCTCGGCGAAGCCCACCACCTCGAAGGCGAAGGGCAGGCGCTTGTTCTGGCGCTTGAGTTCGCGCACGCAGGCCATCGGCACGAAGATGCCGAGGCGGCCGTCGTACTTGCCGCCGTTGCGCACGGTGTCGTAGTGGGAGCCGGTCAGCAGGGTCCTGGCGTCGGGCGTGGCGCCTTCATAGCGGCCGACCACGTTGCCGACCGCGTCGATGTGCACCGAATCGAAGCCCACGTCGCGCATCCAGCCCGCGATCTGCGCGGCACAGGCGCGGTGCGCGTCGGTCAGGTAGGTGACGGTGAGCTGGCCCTTCTCGGCATAGCCGGGGTCGGTGTGCACCGAGAGCTGCTCGTGCCAGTCCCACACGTCGTTGCCGAGCGTGATGTCGGCGGCGAACTTGTCGTCCAGGCGGATCTCGGCGATGCGGTGGATGTTGCGCAGCGCCTCGCCGAGCTCGAAGTCGGGGTGGTTGTGCAGCCGGCGCGCGAAGGTCTCGATGATCTCGCGCTTGGCCAGCCCGGTGCCGCGCGGGCCGCGCACGGCGAGGATGAAGGGGAAGCCGAACTTCGCGTTGTAGTCCGCGTTGAGCTGCTGGATCTTCGCGAACTCCTCGGGCGTGCAGTCGGTCAGGCCGGCCTTGCTCTGCTCGTTGGTCGATTCGGCCGTGAGCGTCTTGCTGACCATGGCCTTGCCGGCGAGCTCGGGGTGGGCGCGGATCAGGCCGACCTGCTCTTCGGCCGACGAGGCGGCCAGCGCCTGCACCAGCGCGTGCTTGAGGTGCGGCAGCGAGCGGAAGGGGCGCGCAGCGAGCGCACGTTCCGCGATCCAGGGCGAATGCTCGTAGATGCCGTCGAGCAGTGCGACGGCCTCGGCCGGCGCCGCGGCGTTGAGTTGGGCGATGGTGAGGCTCATGATGCGGCTCCGGCTTCAAAGGGATGCGCCTGCTTCCAGTGGCGCGCGATGTCGACGCGGCGGCAGACCCACACCTTGTCGTGGCTGGCGATGTGGTCGAGGAAACGCTGCAGCGCGGTGATGCGTCCCGGCCGTCCGAGCAGGCGGCAGTGCATGCCGATGCTCATCATCTTGGGGCTGTCGTCGCCGTCCGGGTCGCCTTCGGCGTAGAGCGCGTCGAAGCTGTCCTTCATGTACTGGAAGAACGGGTCGGCGTGCGAGTAGCCCTGCGGCAGCGCGAAGCGCATGTCGTTGCAGTCGAGCGTGTAGGGCACGATGAGCTGCGGCACCACGGTGCCGTCGGTCTTCTGCACCTTCATCCAGAAGGGCAGGTCGTCGCCGTAGTAGTCGCTGTCGTACTCGAAGCCGCCGTAGTCGGCCACGAGGCGGCGGGTGCGGGGGCTGTCGCGGCCGGTGTACCAGCCCACGGCGCGCTCGCCGGTGAGCTTCTCGATGGCTTCCATGCCCAGGCGCATGTGCTCGCGCTCGGTGGCCTCGTCGATGTTCTGGTAGTGGATCCAGCGCCAGCCGTGGCAGGCGATCTCGTGGCCCAGTTCCTTGAAGGCGGCGGTCAGCTCGGGGTGGCGCTGCAGCGCCATGCCCACGCCGAACACGGTCAGCGGCAGGCCGCGCTTCTCGAACTCGCGCAGGATGCGCCACACGCCCACGCGCGAGCCGTACTCGTAGATGCCTTCCATGCTGATGTGCCGGTCGGGAAAGCTCGCCGGGTTGAACATCTCGGAGAGGAACTGCTCGGAGCCCGCGTCGCCGTGCAGCGTGGCGTTCTCGCCGCCTTCCTCGTAGTTCAGCACGAACTGCACGGCGACGCGCGCGCCGCCGGGCCAGCGGGCATGGGGCGGGTTGCGGCCGTAGCCGATCAGGTCGCGCGGGTAGGGCAGGGTGGAGTCGTAGACGGTCATTGTGTGGATCAGGACAGCGCCAGCGAGATGTCGTTGGTCGGGACCTTGCGGTCGAAGGTGAGGTTGGCCTCGACGTGCTCGAGGTGTTCGGTCATGAGGCGCACGGCGCGCTCCTCGTCGCGTGCCGCCAGGGCCTTCACGATGTCGGCGTGCTCGTCGTTGGAGTGCTCGGCCGCGCTGGCGCTCTGGTACATCAGCGTGATGAGGGCGCAGCGCGAGATGAGCTCGCCCAGGATCTGCGCCAGCACCTGGTTGCCCATGAGCTCGGCCATGCGCACGTGGAAGTCGCCGAGCAGCTCGGTGCGCCCGGAAACGTCTTCGCCCGACACGGCGGACTTCTCCAGCGCCACGTGCTCCTTCAGCGCCTTGATCTTGGCGGGCGTGACGGTGCGCACGAACTCGCGCGTCATTTCGGCCTCGAGCATGCGGCGCACGGCGAACACCTGCTTGGCCTCGTCGACCGCGGGCGCCGCCACGAAGGCGCCGCGCGCGGGCTCCAGCCGGATGAGCTTGTTCTGCGAGAGCTGGAACAGCGCCTGGCGCACCAGCGTGCGCGAGACGCCGAAGTGATCGGCCAGCTTCTGCTCGGCCAGCTTGGTGCCGGGCTGAAGCCGGTGCTCGACGATGGCCTTCGTGAGGGCATCGACGATCGAACGGGTGGTGGAGGACTCCATGTTTTTCATGATAGACCCAAAGCCGGTAACTGTATACACTTTTGTCCACCGGAATTTCCCGCACCCACCGATCCGAGTTCTTCGGACTTTCAAGGAGCGCCCCATGGGCCTGAGCACTCACGTACTGGACACGATGCATGGCGGCCCCGCGGCCGGCATGGAGGTCGCGCTCTACACCACCGACGGCGAAGCCGCCACGCTGGTGAAGCGCTTCACGCTGAATTCGGACGGCCGCAGCGACGGGCCCCTCTACGACAACAACTCGCTGAAGGTCGGCACCTACCGCCTGGTGTTCGACGTGGCCGGCTACTTCAAGGCCCTGGGCGTCAAGCTGCCGGAGCCGAACTTCCTGAACAAGGTCTCGCTGGACTTCGGCGTGGCCCACACCGACCAGCACTACCACGTGCCGCTGCTCGTGAGCCCGTGGAGCTACTCCACCTACCGCGGCTCCTGAGCCGGGCGTCAGTCGCCTTGTTGCTGGCCTTCGGTCAGGGTGTCGAGTTGGAAACGTCCGCTCTCGTCCCACAGCCAGGTGTCCGTCCAGGTGACGGAACCCAGGCGCGTTGCCGGAGGGAAGGGCGACGCCTTCAGCACCGTGCGCTCGATCTCGGCGATCACTTCGGGCGCATGCTTGGGCGCGCGCAGCCAGTGCATCGAACGCACCTTGCCGCCCGCGTCGATGTTCACCTCGAGCGTGCCGACCGCGTACAGCACCGGCGGCAGCTGTCCCTTGTAGATGCGCGAGCGGTTGGCGTCGTAGACATGGCGCGCGGCATCGCGGCGATAGGCGCGCGCGGAAGAAGCGCTGGACGCGGACGGCACCGGCCCGGCCCCGACATCGGCGCTGGCCCCGCTCAACTGGCCGGGAACCGACCCGGTGGAACCGCAGCCTGCGAGCCACAGGGCCGAAACAACAGAAGCTGCAAGTGCGAGGCGGCGAGGCGTAAGCTGGCGATTCATGGCCGGGTTTATACCGTGAGTCGTCGCGCGCCCGGCAACCGAAGGTATCGATGACGATGAGCGGTGCGGTCGATCAATTGCTGGCGCGCCTGCGCCACGAAGACGCGGTGCTGGTGCGCGTCGAGTCCACGCAGGGCTCGGCGCCGCGCGAGGCCGGGACCTGGATGGCCGTGTGGGCCGAGGGCCTCACCGCCACCATCGGCGGCGGGCAGCTGGAGTTCCAGGCGACCAGGGAAGCGCGCGAGCTGCTGGCCGGCACGCGCAAGCCTTTCGACGGCATCCAGCGCTATCCGCTCGGGCCCAGCCTGGGGCAGTGCTGCGGCGGGGTGATGTTCCTCTCCTACGAGCGCATCACTGCCGCCGATGCGCCGAGGCTGCAGCAGGCTCTGGTCGCGCAGCTCGAGCCCGTGGCCCTCTTCGGCGGCGGGCACGTGGGCGCGGCGCTCGCCCGGCTGCTGTCGGCGCTGCCGTTCTCGGTGCGCTGGATCGACAGCCGCGACGGCGTCTTCCCCGACGAACTGCCCGTGCAGATCGACACCGAGCACTCCGAGCCGGTGCAGGACGCCGTGGCCTCGCTCGCGCCGGGCAGCCGCGTGCTCATCATGAGCTTCAGCCACGCCGAAGACCTCGACATCGTCATCGCCTGCCTGAAGCGCCTGCGCGAGCGAAACGACCTGCCCTACGTCGGACTGATCGGCAGCAAGACCAAGTGGGCCACCTTCAGCCACCGGCTGGAGGCGCGCGGCTTCACGGCGGACGAACTGGCCCGCATCACCTGCCCGATCGGCGTGCCCGGCATCACGGGCAAGGAGCCGGAGGTCATCGCCGTGGCGGTGGCGGCACAGTTG
This sequence comes from Variovorax sp. 22077, assembly GCF_052044195.1. Classification (NCBI taxonomy): domain Bacteria; kingdom Pseudomonadati; phylum Pseudomonadota; class Betaproteobacteria; order Burkholderiales; family Comamonadaceae; genus Variovorax; species Variovorax sp. 22077. Next base: position 348,767 of record NZ_JBQEQC010000005.1, on the reverse strand, counting down.
TTGCAATCGCTGGGCTGAACAGGGTTTTCCCGGCGGTCGCGCCCTAAAAAAGCACCCCGTCTCTTGCCAAAACTGTATACACTTCCGGTCCACAACAAGCCGCAGCGGAGCGAGGCCCATCTTTCCATGGAGCCTGCGTTCGCGGCACTTTCTCTGCTTACAGCGCCCGCGGTGGTGAGCAGGCTGAAACCCGTTCCTGGCGTCCCCACGCGCCAATCGGGTTGAGAGAGAAGCATATGGAAAGCTACTACCTCGACTGGGCCAACCTGCTGCTGCGCTGGGTCCACGTCATCACCGCCATCGCCTGGATCGGCGCCTCCTTCTACTTCGTGATGCTGGACAACAGCCTCGAGAAGCCGCAGGACCAGGAATCGCTCGACAAGGGCGTGGGCGGCGAGCAATGGGCCGTGCACGGCGGCGGCTTCTACAACATGCAGAAGTACGCGCTGGCGCCCAAGAAGCTGCCGGACCACCTGCACTGGTCGTACTGGGAGAGCTACTCCACCTGGATCACGGGTTTCTCGCTCTTCACGATGTCGTACCTGTGGAACGCGAGCACCTACCTCATCGACAAGTCGAAGATGGACTGGCAGCCCGGCGCCGCCATCGCGGTGGCGCTGGCCTTCTTCGTCGTGTTCTGGATGGTCTACGACGGCATCTGCCAGATCTTCGGGCGACGCAAGCACGGCGACACCATCGTCGGCGTGCTGATCGCCGTCTTCATCGCCTTCGCGACCTGGCTGGCCTGCCAGTGGTTCGCGGGCCGCGCGGCCTTCCTGCTGGTGGGCGCCATGATGGCCACGACCATGAGCGGCAACGTGTTCTTCTGGATCATCCCCGGCCAGCGCAAGAACGTGGCGGCGCTGCGCGAAGGCAAGCCGGTCGACCCGGTGCACGGCCAGCGCGGCAAGCAGCGCAGCGTGCACAACACCTACTTCACGCTGCCGGTGCTGTTCGCGATGCTGAGCAACCACTACAGCTTCGCCTACACGCACAAGTACAACTGGATCGTGCTGCTGCTGATCATGCTCGGCGGCGCGGCCATCCGCCAGTTCTTCGTGGTGCGGCACCGCTTCAAGCTGGGCAATGCGGGCAATCCGCTGCCTTACGCGCTGGTGGGCATCGTGGTGCTGGGCCTGACCATCGTCTGGATGAAGCCCGAGCCGGTCGCCGCGCCCGCAGTGGCCGCCGCCGCACCCGCGGTGCAGTTCAAGGACGTGCAGAAGGTGCTCGAGCAGCGCTGCTTCATGTGCCACGGCCCCGCCGTGCAGATGAAGAACGTGCGGGTCGATTCGCCCGAACAGGTTGCTGCCCACGCCCAGGCCATCTACCAGCAGGTGGTGGTCACCAAGATCATGCCGATGAACAACGCCACGGGCATCACCGACGAAGAGCGGGCACTCATCGGCCGCTGGTTCCAGGGCGGCGCAAAGACCAACTAGTCAGACGGAAGTTGACCGGCGGCAAGCGGGGCCGGTCGCGGTCCGCAGCACAATCGCCGGATTGGAGACAAAGCAGCAATGACGACCGCATCGACCCCGGCCCCCGATCCGCGCGAAGCCCCGCGCGCCTTCCTCGAACATCTCTACCGCGTGGCGGTGGACCGCGCGCTGCCGCTGTCCACGCTGGGCGCCCATCTGCCGCCGCCACCGAAGAAGGGCCGCACCCTGGTGCTGGGCGCCGGCAAGGCCGGCGGCTCTATGGTGCATGCGCTGGAGGCCCTGTGGCCGGCCGATGCGCCGCTCTCCGGCCTGGTCGTCACGCGCTATGACCACATTCCGCCGCGCCCCGAGGGCGTTCCGCAGCGCATCGAGATCGTCGAGGCCGCACACCCCGTGCCTGACGAGGCGGGCCAGCAGGCGGCGGAGCGCATCCTCGCGCTGACGAAGGGGCTCACGGCCGACGACCTCGTGCTGTGCCTCATTTCCGGCGGCGGCTCGTCGCTGCTGGTACTGCCGGCCGAGGGGCTGACGCTGGCCGACAAGCAGCGCATCAACAAGCAGCTGCTCGAAAGCGGCGCGAACATCGGCGAGATGAACTGCGTGCGCAAGCACCTCTCGCGCATCAAGGGCGGCCGTCTGGCCGCGGCATGCGCGCCGGCACGGGTGGTGACGCTGACCATCAGCGACGTGCCCGGCGACGATCCGGCCGTCATCGCCAGCGGCCCGACCGTGCCCGACGCCACCACCTGCGCCGATGCGCTCGCCATCCTCGACCGCTACGGGATCGAGGTGCCTGCCCCCGTGCGTGCACGCCTCGAAAGCGGCGAACTCGAGACGCCCAAGCCGAACGACGCAGTCTTCAAGGGCCACGAGACGCACATGATCGCCACCCCGCAGCAGTCGCTCGAAGCGGCGGCCAGGGCGGCGCGCGAGGCCGGTGTCGAGGCGCACATCCTCAGCGACGAGATCGAGGGCGAATCGCGCGAGGTCGGCAAGGTGCACGCCGCGCTGGCGCGCGCGGTCGCGCATCGCGGCGAGCCTTTCGCACGGCCCTGCGTGATTCTTTCGGGCGGCGAGACCACCGTCACGATCCGCCCCCGCCAGCCGGGCCAGGCCAAGGGCCGGGGCGGACGCGCGGGCGAGTTCTGCATGGGACTGGCCGGCGCGCTCATGGGCCAGCCGCAGGTGTGGGCGCTGGCCGCCGACACCGACGGCATCGACGGCGTGGAGGACAACGCCGGCGCCTTCGTCACGCCCGACACGCTGGTACGCGCCGGTGCTGCGGGAAAGAAGCTGTCCGATCACCTCGACCGCAACGACGCCTATGGCTACTTCGACGCGATCGGCGACCTGTTCGTGACCGGCCCGACGAACACCAACGTCAACGACTTCCGCGCGTTGCTGATCCTTTAGCGGGGGTGTTCGCCGTCCTCCGGCGGCCTTGCCGAACTCGGGTTAATCTATGCCCCTGGCGGCCTTCGGGCCGCCGCTTGTCGCCTGCGCACCGCTTCGGTGCCGCGCCGGACATCCAGATTCCCCTTTCAATCTCCAGTCTTCGAAGGAAAAGCTCGCCATGACCTACACCGACACCCGCCTGCTGATCGACAACGAATGGGTCGACGCCACCGGCGGCAAGACGCTGGACGTCGTGAACCCTGCCACCGGCAAGGCCATCGGCAAGGTGGCGCATGCCAGCATCGCCGACCTCGACCGCGCCCTGGCTGCCGCGCAGCGCGGCTTCGAAGCCTGGCGCAACACCCCCGCCAACGAGCGCGCCGCCGTCATGCGCCGCGCCGCGGGCCTGATCCGCGAACGCGCCGCCGAAATCGCCAAGCTGCTCACGCAGGAGCAGGGCAAGCCGCTGGGCGAGGCCAAGGTCGAGACCATGGCCGCCGCCGACATCATCGAATGGTTCGCCGACGAAGGCCGCCGCGTCTACGGCCGCATCGTGCCCTCGCGCAACCTGGCCGCGCAGCAGCTGGTGCTGAAGGAGCCCCTGGGCCCCGTCGCCGCGTTCACGCCCTGGAACTTCCCGATCAACCAGATCGTGCGCAAGCTCGGTGCCGCGCTGGCCACCGGCTGCTCCTTCCTGGTGAAGGCCCCCGAGGAGACCCCGGCCTCGCCCGCCGCGCTGCTGCGCGCCTTCGTCGACGCGGGCATCCCGCCCGGCGTGGTCGGCCTGGTGTTCGGCAACCCCGCCGAGATCTCGAACTACCTGATCGCCCACCCGATCATCCGCAAGGTCACCTTCACGGGCTCGACCCCGGTCGGCAAGCAGCTGGCCGCGCTGGCCGGCCAGCACATGAAGCGCGTGACGATGGAGCTCGGCGGCCATGCCCCGGTGATCGTCGCCGAAGACGCCGACGTGGCGCTGGCCGTGAAGGCCGCCGGCGCCGCCAAGTTCCGCAATGCGGGCCAGGTCTGCATCTCGCCGACCCGCTTCCTGGTGCACAACAGCCTGCGCAACGAGTTCGCGAGCCTGCTGGTCAAGCACGCCGAAGGCCTCAAGCTCGGCGACGGCCTCGCCGAGGGCACCAACATCGGCCCGCTGGCCAATGCGCGCCGCCTCACCGCCATGGCCCACGTGCTGGAAGACGCCCGCAAGAAGGGCGCCACCGTCGCCACCGGCGGCGAGCGCGTCGGCGATGCCGGCAACTTCTTCGCGCCCACCGTGCTGACCGACGTGCCGCTGGACGCCGACGTGTTCAACAACGAACCCTTCGGCCCCATCGCTGCCATCCGCGGCTTCGACACGCTGGAAGAAGCGATCACCGAAGCCAACCGCCTGCCTTTCGGCCTGGCCGGCTACGCTTTCACCAAGTCGATCAAGAACGCGCACCTGCTGAGCCAGAAGCTCGAGCTGGGCATGCTCTGGATCAACCAGCCCGCAACCCCCTCGCCGGAAATGCCTTTCGGCGGCGTGAAGGATTCGGGCTACGGCTCGGAAGGCGGCCCCGAGGCGCTCGAGGCCTACCTGAACACTAAGGCGGTTTCGATCCTCGGCGTCTGACGCGCTTCACTCCTCGGCGGTGGCATTCCAGAAGGCCTGCTGCACGCCGTCGAGCGCTTCCAGATCCGCGATGACGCGGTCGAGCTCCGCGGGCTCGACCGCCGTCGCATAGAGCGTCGCGCCGATCTCGGTGTCGGCCGGCCCGAAGGGGTGCTGGTCGACATCGCGCACCGGATAGTTCGCGGCCTCCAGCAACACCAGCAACTGGTCGAGCACCTCGGGCCGCGCGGCGCGCGAGCAGATCACGCGCACCACGTAGGTCGCTTCGCTGCTTTCCTCGCTGATCGGCTGGCGGTTGATGCGGTTCACCACCGGACGCAGAAGCGTATTGCTCGCCAGCACGAAGAGCGCCGCGATCAGCGCCTCGCCCAGCAGGTCGGCGCCCGCGCAGGCGCCCACCGCCGCCGACCCCCACAGCGTCGCCGCCGTGTTCAGCCCCGTGACGTTCGCGCCCTCTTTCATGATCGCACCGGCGCCCAGGAAGCCGATGCCCGACACCACGTAGGCCACCACGCGCACCGCACCGCCGCTGCCATCGAGCCGGTAGGCCATGTCGACGAACACCGCCGCGCCCACGGCCACCAGCGTGTTGGTGCGAAGACCCGCCGTGCGCTGCCGTATCTGGCGCTCCAAGCCGATCACCGAGCCGAGGATGAACGCAGCGGCCACGCTGACCAGGGTGTCGAGCAGCGAGGCCAGGTTGATGTTGTGGATGACTTGCATCGATGGGTTCCTTCTTCTTGTTGATGTCGGTCCGCAGTTTGCAGCCGCCCGGCTTCATGAACATGTCATGAAACCGGACGGCCTCGATAGGTCACTGCCACCCATACCTGCGCGCATACCACCCCTTCACCGCCTGCGTCAGCAACGCGTACCCCACCAGCATCGCCACGAGCCACGGGAAGTACGCCAGCGGCAGCGCCTGCAGCTTGAAGTAGTGCGACAGCGGCCCCATCGGCAGCCAGATGCCCGCGGCGGCGATCGCGGCGCCCATGATGAGCAGCGGCCATGCGGCGCGGCTTTGCAGGAACGGGATCTTGCGGGTGCGGATCAGGTGCACGATCAGCGTCTGCGACAGCAGGCCTTCGACGAACCAGCCCGACTGGAAGAGCGTCTGGTGCTCCACCGAGTTGGCGGCGAAGACGAACCACATCACCGTGAAGGTGAGGATGTCGAACACCGAGCTTAGCGGGCCGAAGAACACCATGAAGCGGCCCAGGTCGGCCGGGTTCCAGCGCTGCGGGCTCTTGAGGAACTCGTCGTCGACGTTGTCGAACGGAATGGCGATCTGCGACACGTCGTACAGCAGGTTCTGCACCAGCAGATGCAGCGGCAGCATCGGCAGGAAGGGCAGGAAGGCGCTGGCCACCAGCACCGAGAACACGTTGCCGAAGTTCGAGCTCGCGGTGAGCTTGATGTACTTGAGCATGTTGGCGAAGGTGCGGCGGCCCTGGACCACGCCTTGCTCCAGCACCATCAGGCTCTTCTCCAGCAGGATGATGTCGGCCGACTCCTTGGCCACGTCCACCGCGCTGTCCACCGAGATGCCGATGTCCGCGGCACGCAGCGCGGGCGCGTCGTTGATGCCGTCGCCCATGAAGCCCACCACGTGCCCGTTGGCATGCAGCGCGTGCACGATGCGTTCCTTGTGCGCGGGCGTGAGCTTGGCGAAAACCTGGTGCGCCTCGACGACCAGCTTCACGTCGGCATCGACCATTTCCTCGATCTCAGCGCCGAGAACGATGCGGCCCACTTCGAGGCCCACGTCGGCGCAGACCTTGCGCGTGACCAGCTCGTTGTCGCCCGTCAGCACCTTCACCGCCACGCCGTGCTCGGCCAGCGCACGCAGCGCGGGGGCGGTCGATTCCTTCGGCGGATCGAGAAAGGCCACGTATCCGAGCAGCGTGAGCCCCGACTCGTCGGCCACGCCGTAGGCCGGCTTCTGCTCCTCGACCTTCAGCGAGCGGCTGGCCACGGCCACCACGCGCAGTCCCTGGGCATTGAGCTGCGAGGCCACGCTGTGGATGCGCGCGAGCACGTCGGCGTCGAGCGACAGCACTTCCGCGCCGCGTTCGACCGAGGTGCACACCGAGAGGATTTCTTCCAGCGCGCCCTTGCAGATCAGCAGGTGCTCGCTGCCGCCGTTGGCCACCACCACCGACATGCGGCGGCGCGAGAAGTCGAAGGGCACTTCGTCGATCTTGCGATAGGCGGTCTGCAGGCGGGTTTCGAGCTGCATCTCGGCGTGGCTCAGCACGGCCTTGTCCAGCAGGTTCTTCAGCCCCGTTTGGTGGAAGCTGTTGAGGTAGGCCAGCTGCAGCACGTGGTCGGACTGCTCGCCCCATGCGTTGGTATGGCGCTCGAGCACGATGCGGTCCTGCGTCAGCGTGCCGGTCTTGTCGGTGCACAGCACGTCCATGGCGCCGAAGTTGTGGATGGCCTCCAGCCGCTTCACGATCACCTTCTGGCGCGACATCACCACCGCGCCCTTGGCCAGCGTGGCGGTCACGATCATCGGCAGCATCTCGGGCGTGAGGCCGACCGCGATCGACAGCGCGAACAGCGCCGCCTCCCACCAGTCGCCCTTGGCCACGCCGTTGATCACCAGCACCAGCGGCGCCATCACCAGCATGAAGCGGATCAGCACCCAGCTCACGCGGTTGATGCCGGCCTGGAAGGCGCTCGTGCCGCGGTCGGTGGCCGTCACGCGCTGGGCCAGCGCGCCGAAGAAGGTGCGGTCGCCCGTATGCACGATCACCGCGGTGGCGGTGCCGCTGATCACGTTGGTGCCCATGAAGAGCAGGTTCTCGCGTTCGAGCACGCCTGCTGCGTGGTCGCCGCGGTCGACCACGAACTTCTCGACCGGCATCGCCTCGCCCGTCAGCGCCGACTGGCTGATGAAGAGGTCCTTGGCCGTGATCAGACGGCAGTCGGCCGGGATCATGTCGCCGGCCGAAAGCGCGATCACCTCGCCCGGCACCAGGTCGCGCATCGGCACCTCCACGCGCACCGTGCCGGCGTGCGTGGTGTCGAAGCCTTCGTCGCCCGCCGCGCCCGCCTTGTGGCCCGGGGCGGGGCGCAGCACGGTGGAGGTGTTGCTCACCATCGCCTTGAGCCGGTCGGCCGCCTTGTTGGAGCGCGACTCCTGCAGGAAGCGCAGCACCGTCGACAGCACCACCATGCTGCCGATCACCAGCGTGGCCTTCATGTCTTCGGTGACGTAGGAGACCAGCGCCAGCACTGTCAGCAGCAGGTTGAACGGATTGCGGTAGCACTGCCAAAGGTGCTGCCACCAGCGAAGCGGCTGCTCGTGGCGCACCTCGTTGCTGCCGAGGCGCTTGCGCAGCACCTGCGCATGGCCTTCGCTGAGGCCTCGCGGCGAACTGCCGAGCTTGACCAGCATCTCGCCGGCGTCGGTGCGCGAGGCGGCGTTCAGCGCCTTCGCGATGTCGGGCGGCATGCTGACGGAGCCGGTTCCGACTGGCTTCGAGCCCAGCAGCGTCTGCCAGCGCTCGAAGTGGTGCAGCATGTGGCGGCTGCGCAGGAAGCTTTCGAAAAAGGACTTGAGGACGTTCTTCATGATGTTCTCCTTCGGGGCGGCCGCCACTGCCGCCCGCGGAAGGAGAACCCCGGCGTCGATCAGCCGGCCGGGCGCACCCCTCTGCAAGGCGCGGCAGCGGGCCGCGTCATTGTTGGAATAGGTCTGGACGAAGGGGGCGCGCTATGGCGCCAACAAGAGGCGGGGTCCATGGTGTGCTCCTGGGTTGCTTGCGAGTTGCTTGAAAGTCAGAGGTGTGAAGCGCGGATCAGCGGCGGGGCACGCAGATCGGCTGCAGCAGCAGATAGCTGCGGATGCGGCGCGTGGTCCAGAGCGCCGCAGCCTGGTCGAGCTTGGCATCCACGGCAGGCGCGGCTTCCGCCGCTGTCGGGGCGGCGTGCGCAGGCACGTGCGCCGACGGACGAACACGCGGCTGTTCGTGCGGCTGACGACGAAGATGAAAGTGACGCATGACAAGGCTCCTTCGCACAGAAGGGCCTCGCGCACGGATGCACGCAAGCTGACTGAAATAGTCAGTGACGAAGAACGAAGGGAATCGGGAGGAGGGAGCCGCTCGCCAGGCCGGCAAGCGGGTCACGCTGTGTGCAACGACCGGCACGCAGCGCGGGAGAAGCCTGCGCTAGAGGGCCGGATGTGTCACGCCTGCCGAGGCACGCGTCTTGTCACTGATCCAACTGGCACTGTCCACGCACGGGGCTCCGAAATGAAGATTTCCAGATTGTTGCACCGCGTCACGGATGCGTCAACCATTGGGAATGGCTTCTCGCAATGCGGAAGGGTCTTCTCTCGATCGAGTCGCGATCCGCACAAGACCCTCCGGGCACGTCTATGCCGTCGCCGCTCGCTTTCTCCATGCCAGACCGCCCGCCACTGCCAGAACGAGGCCCAGGCCCAGCAGGAACATGCCGAGGGCATTGCCTCCGATCTCGCTGTTGTTGCTCGCACTGATGGCACGGGCCGCGGCATTGGCATCGGTCGCCGTCATGGCGGTGGCGAAGGCCGACTCCTTGCACCGCCCGAGCATCTCTGCGCCCTGATCTTTCATGCGCTCCTGGCATTTCGCCACCGTCGTGGCATCGGCCGCTGGCGCCGTGCCCCCGAAAGTGAGCAGCGCGCCTGCAATCAAAAGGATCGCGCCGACCACAAGCAGTACCAAAGGGTTTTTCCTCACCTGACCTCCATCGAGTTTTTTCGCGCTCTGTACATCGTTGGCTGCAGCGCGCGACCTCAGCATATCCAGCGCGCGCCGTTCGAGGCGGCCCGGAATGAAGGCCGGAAACCCGTGCGCTTGTAGTCTTCCGGCGTCCGGTGCAGGCACCTGGACGCGATCGATCTCCGCGCAGCCTGCGGATGCGTCGCGGCAAGGTGCTAAGGACTTTGAGGTCGCAGGTAGCCCGCGTAGCACTCGGGACTCTTGTCGCTGCCCTGTACGCAGTCGGAGTGTCGATACAGCGCTTCGATCTCCATCACGGGAACCGGCTTGTCCAGAAGCATCTGTTGCCCGGTCACATGGCCTTCGAGGCTCACCAGCGTGAACTGGGCCACCAGATCCCGGTCGTAGTGTCCCGGGCCGCAGGCAACGAAATTCTGCGCATCGCGCGGCCACTGCAGCACGCCTCGTGCGTCGAAAGTGGCATGCAGCAGGGTGAAGCACTGGCGAGCGTCGTCACGCGACTCGATGGCGTTGATGCCGCCGCTCCAGCGTACCCGGGCACCCCGCGCCCCAGGTGCCAGCGCCTGGGCCGGAGAGAGATCGACGACCGGGTCCTTGGACGCCAGCGCAGCTCGACCGCCATCGAGACCCGCGGTGGCCGCGGAATGCCGTGCGGTTGCTGCCTCGCGATCGGCAGGGGTCGCACAGGCCGCCAGAAGGGCGGCGGTGCAGAGCAGGGCGGCGATGTGCAGGGGGCGATGCAAGGGCATCGTTCCATCCTACTGGCAACGCAGATCGCCGGCGCGGTCGCGGGTCCGGTCGGGCGCGGGAAGTGCTCCGTCTCCGTGGGATGAAAATACCGTTCCACCTTCCTTCTTGCCGCAATTGAAAACTCCGTCGATTCTGTTCATCTGTACTGGCAACATCTGCAGGTCCCCCACGGCCCACGTGCTGCTCATGCACAAGGCCCGCGCGACTGGCTTGGATGTCGAAGTCGACAGCGCCGCCATCTCGGACGAGGAGCGGGGCAATCCACCGGACCGGCGCTCCGTGGCCGAGGCGAAGCGCCGCGGCATCACGATGCACGCTCATGTCGCGCGGCAAGTCCGCAAGTCCGACTTCGATCGCTTCGACCTGATCATCGGCATGACCGCCCAGCATTGCGCCGCGCTGCGCAGGCTGGCTCCTGCTGGAACAGAAGACAAGATCCACCTGTTCACCGAGTACGCCGAGGGCATCGAAGGCGACGTGCCCGACCCGTGGTATGGCGGGCAGAAGGACTTCATCGAAGTCTTCGACCTGATCGACCATGGCGTCGCCGGCCTGCTCGCGAAGCTTCAGGCCGAGGCGCGCTGAAGCCTATTCGCAGAGCGCTCGTATCGATGGCGGAATCGCCACGGCCCGTATCCCGCCGCCCTCGCGCTTCGCCGCGAAGATGCGCACCTCCTCGCACTCGAGGATCAGGTCGTCCCCGCGCGTCACGCGGTAGGTCTGCACGAAGCTCTTCTCGCGCCACTCGATGATGCGCACCGCGACGCTCAGCGTGTCGCCATAGCTTGCGGACTTCACGAAGCGGGTGTGCGTGTCGACCAGCGGCGTGCCGATCACGCCCAGCGTCTGCGTGGTTTCTTCCCAGCGCGGCACGCCGCATTCGGCGAAGAAGTGGCGCGAGGCCGCGTCGATCCAGCGGAAGAAGTTGGGAAACCAGACGATGCCGGCGGGGTCGCAGTCGCCGAACTCCACGCGCACGGTGTAGACGACTTCCTTGGTTGAAGTGGTGCTTGTATTGCTCATCAGCCCATTCTCGTCGGCAGCCACAAGGCGATGATGGGGAACGCGATCAGGATCACCAGCCGCACGATGTCGGTCACGATGAACGGCAGCACGCCCTTGAAGATGGTGGTGAAGCTCACGTCCTTCACCACGCTCTTGATGACGAACACGTTCATGCCTACCGGCGGGTGGATCAGGCCGAGCTCGACGGTCATCACGATGATCACGCCGAACCAGATCGGGTCGAAGCCCAGGTGCACGATCACCGGATAGATGATGGGCACGGTCAGGATGATCATCGCCATCGCATCCATCAGGCAGCCCAGCACCAGGTACATGAGCATGATGAGCGCCAGCACGCCGTAGCGGCCGATGCCCAGGCCGGTGAGGAATTCGGTGAGCTTCTGCGGGCTCTGCGTGATGGTGAGGAAGTAGCCGAACAGCAGCGCGCCGATCAGCACCGTGAACACCGCCGCCGCCGTGCGCGTGGCCGACAGCAGCGCCTCGCGGATCTTCGGGCCGTCGAGCTTGCGCCGCACCAGCCCGAGGATGAAGGCGCCGCTCGCGCCGACGCCGCCCGCCTCGGTCGGCGTGAAGAAGCCGCCGTACAGGCCGCCGATGACGAACACGAACAGCACCAGCGGCGCCCACACGTTCTTCAGGTCCTTCAGGCGTTCCGACCACGGCTTGACCTCGCCGCCGGGCAGCCAGCCGGGCCGCGTCTTCACGATGACCGCGATGGTCAGCACGTACATCGCCATCGCGAGGATGCCCGGCACGATGCCCGCCATGAAGAGCTTGCCGATGTCCTGCTGCGTGAGGATGGCGTACACCGCGAGCACGGTCGATGGCGGCAGGATCGCGCCCAGCGTGCCGCCCGCGGCGATCACGCCGGTGGAGAACGACTGCGGATAGTTGAAGCGCCGCATCTCCGGATAGGCCACCGCCGAGAAGGTGGCGGCCGTGGCCACCGACGATCCGCAGATCGCCGCGAAACCGCCGCAGGCCACCACGGTGGCCACGCCCAGGCCGCCGCGCAGGTGGCCGATCATCGAGTTGGCGGCCTTGAAGAGCTCGCGGCTCACGCCCGAGACCGACACCAGCGCGCCCATCAGCATGAACATCGGGATCACGCCGAAGGTGTAGTCGGTCACCGTGCGCATGGAGGTCTGGCCCACCAGCTTCAGCGCAGGCCCGGGGCCGACGAGGTAGCTGTAGCCCACCACGCCCACCAGGCCCATCGCCATGCCGACCGGCACGCGCAACAGCATCAATACGAAAAGGGCGACGAAGCCCAACACTGCGACTGCATCGGGGCTCATTCGTCGGCCTTCTGTTCTGCGTGAACTTCTTCGAGTTGTTCGGGATGGAAGATGAGCCGGTAGGTGCGGATGGCGATCAGCAGCACGGCGCAGACGTCGCCGGCCCAGGCCACGGCGTAGAAGGGCCAGGTCGGGATGTTGAGGTCGTAGGTCTGCACGTTGTCGACATAGGTGCCGCGCACCTTGTCGAACAGCATGATGGTCTGCACCGCCACCACGAAGAGCAGTACCAGCGTGGCGAACACGTCGATGGCGCGCTTCATGCGCGGGCCCGCCGCCGTCCACACCAGGTCGACCGTGATGTGGCCGCCGCGGTAGCTGGTGGCCGCGATGCCCCAGAAGATCAGGATGCCCAGCAGCATGCGGCCGAAGTCGTAGGCGTCGGGGATCGAGGTGTCGAAGAACTTGCGCAGCACCACGGCCACGAAGATGTTGAGCGCGACGATCCCCACGAAGATGGCGGCAAGCCATTCGATCGTGTTGATCGCACGGTCCATAGCGCTTCGCTTCATTGGCTCGCCCCCCAGGCTTCGCGCACTTCGTGTCGCTTCGCCAACCCCCCTACCGGGGGGCGGGCCGGCCGCTTCGGGCGGCCGTGCGCGGCGGCCCCTTGAAAGAAGACGCCCGACATCACAGGGCTGACTTGTATTTGGTAAGGCTGGCCTTCAGCGCATCCATCACGGCCTTCGGGTCTTCGCCGACCTTCTTCACGCTGTCGGCCCACTGCGCTTCGGAAGGCGCCGCCGCCTTGCGCCATGCGTCCAGCTGCTCGGGCGTGAGCTTGTAGATCTCGTGCCCCGACAGCGCAGCCATCTTGGCGCGGCCGCCGAACTCGAAGTCGGCCCACGGGCCCGCCACCTTCTGCGCCCACTCGCTGGTGCAGTGGTCGTCGATCACCTTCTTCTGCGCGGCGGACATCGCGTCGTACTTGCCCTTGTTCATCACCCACACGAAGGGCGTGACGTACAGCGGCACGTCCATGTGGTACTTCACCACCTTGTCGATGCCGAAAAGGCCGATCGAGCCCCACGGGAAGGTGATGGCGTCGGCCACGCCGCGCTCGAGCATGTCGCGCGACTCGGGCGCCGAGGCCTGCACGTTGGTGCCGCCCAGCGAGGTGATGAGCTGGCCCACGGTGCTGGTGGCCGGGCGCACCTTCATGCCCTTGATGTCGCCGGGCACGGTGATCTTCTTGCGCGAGTGGAAGGTGCCCGGGTCGTGCACGAAGGCGAAGCAGTACTTGACGTCCTTCATCTCCTTGGCCGCGTAGTTGCGGTACCAGGCGTCGATGGCGGCCGAACCTTCCTTGCCGTTGGCGAACAGGAAGGGCAGTGACGCACCCGCCATCACCGGGAAGCGGCCCGGCTGGTAGCCCGGGTTCACGTACGAGAAGTCGGCGATGCCGTCGCGCGCCATGTCGTAGTGGTCGAAGGCCTTGCCCAGCTGCTCCGAGGGGAAGAGGATCGCGGTGATGGTGCCGCCCGACTCCTTCTTGATGTCGTCGGCCCACGCCTGCAGCGCGGGGTTGAGCGGGTGCTGCGCGGGCACCCAGCTCGACAGCTTGAGCTGCACCGGCTTGTCCTGCGCCTGGGTGGCGGGAACGGCCAGCGCGAGGGCTGCGGCGGCCGCTGCAAGGCCCAGGGGCATGCAGCGGGACGGACGGGGTTGGCGAGTGGCTTTCATGGTCTCCTTCGTTGTGTTGTGTGTCTCTACGAGCGAATCCGCAATCTAGGCAGCCGCGTGCGCGGGGTAAATGGAGGCTTTCCCGTGCGTCGGCACGGATGCGTGCGTCGCGTGCCCGACTTGTTCGATCTGCGAACGCGATGCATGCATCTCGACATGCCTGCGCCCGAGTTCGGCGACGCGCAAGGCGCCCAGCAGAGTCATCGTGCGTTCGGTTTCCTGCGCGAGCAGCTGCAGCACCGAGAGCGCGCCCTCTTCGCCGCCGCAGGCCAGGCCGTAGACCGGTGCGCGACCCACCAGCGCCGCGTTCGCCCCGAGCGCGAGCGCCTTGACGATGTCGCTGCCGCGCCGCATGCCGCTGTCCACCAGCACCGGCATGCGCCCGCCGACCGCATCGAGCATGGCCGGCAGTGCGGCGATGGTGGCCGGCGCGGCATCGAGTTGCCGCCCGCCGTGGTTGGAGACCACGATGCCATCCGCGCCGTGGCGCAGCGCACGGCGCGCGTCCTCGGCGCCCAGCAGGCCCTTCACGAGCAGCGGCCCGTCCCAGAGCTTGCGCAGCCAGGCCAGGCTCTCCCAGGTGAGCGTGCGGTCCATGGCGCGCGAGAGCAGCGCGGCCTGGGTCTGCGCCGAGACCGGCGCCCCGTCGTCTTCATCCGGCAGCAGGTTCGCGAACTGCGGCATGCCGCCGCCGGCCAGCCGCAGCAGCCATGCGGGGTGCCGCGCCATGTCGAGCACGGTGCCGGGCGTGAGGCGCATCGGCACACGGAAGCCGTGACGCAGGTCGCGTTCGCGCAGGCCGCTGACGGGCACGTCCACCGTGAGCACGAGCGCCTCGAAGCCCGCATTGCGCGCGCGGCGCACGATGCGTTCGGCGATGGCGCGTTCGCCCATCACGTAGAGCTGCATCCACAGCGTGGCGTCGGGCGCGGTGCTGCGCACCTCCTCGATGCGTGTGTTCGAGGCCGTCGAAAGAATGAAGGGCACGCCCGCCGCCTGCGCGGCGCCGGCCAGCAGGGCGTCGGCGCGCGGCCGCACGAGGCTGGCCAGCCCGATGGGCGCGATGGCGAAAGGGGCGCGCCAGCGGCGGCCGAAGAGTTCGGTGCCGATGTCCACCTTGCTGGTGTCGCGCAGGCATTCGGGGATCAGCGGCAGCGCCTCGAGCGCCTCGCGGTTGCGCCGGAGGCAGCGCTCGTCTTCCGCGCCGCCGTCGATGTAGTCGAACACCAGCCGCGGCAGCGCGCGGCGGGCGCGGCGCCGGTAGTCCTCGACGTTGAGCAGCTGGGCCATCTGCGCTCAGTCCGCGACGATCCGGCGTTCGCGGATCAGCGCGCCGAAGCGCTGGGAGTCGGCCGTTGCGCGCTGCTGGAACGCTGCCGGCGAGCCGGGCTGCGCCTCGCCGCCGATCGACGCGATGCGCTCCTGCACCGCCGGCAGCGCGAGCGCGCGGTTGATCTGCGCGTTGAGCTGCGTCACCACCTCCGGCGGCGTACCGGCGGGTGCGTAGAAGCCGAAAACCGTGTCGGCGTCGAAGCCGCGCAGGCCGGCCTCGTCGAGCGTGGGCACGTCGGGAAAGAGCGGCGAGCGCTTCGGGCTGCCCACGGCCAGCAGCCTCAGCTTGCCCGCGCGCACCTGCGTGAGCGCGATGCCGGGGTCGAAGGCGTAGTCGATCTGGCCGGCCAGCAGGTCCTGCAGCGCGGGCGCGGCGCCTCGATAGGGCACATGCAGCGCGAACAGCTCGGCTTGGGTCTTGAACATCTCGCCCGCGAGGTGCGGGGAGCTGCCGTTGCCCGGCGAGCCGTACGACAGCTTGCCGGGGTTGGCCTTCACGTACGAGATGAACTCCTTCACGTTCGCAGGAGGCAGCGAGGGCCGCGTGACCAGGAACACCAGCACGCGCGCGGCGGCTGCCACGGGCACGAGATCCTTCGCGGGGTCGAAGCTCATGCGCGAATAGAGGTGCGGGTTCACCGACACCATGCCGCCCGAGCTCATCAGCAGCGTGTAGCCGTCGGCCGGCGCGCGCGCCACGGCCTCGCCGCCGAGGTTGCCGTTGGCGCCGGCGCGGTTCTCGATCACCACCGGCTGCTTCAGCGACTCCTGCAGCGGCTGCGAGATCGCGCGGGCGATCTGGTCCGCGGCACCGCCTGCGGGGAAATTGACGATCACCTTGATCGGCTTGGCAGGCCACGCGTTGTTGGCGTGCGCCGGGGCCAGCATGGCGGCTGCTGCCAGCAGCAGGAGGCATCGTCGCCAGGGAAGGGCGGGGCGGGTCATCGGTCTTGTCTCCTTTTCTTGTATCCGGCTGCGTCCGCTCAGGCCTTGGCCGGCGGCGGCCGCTTCATCCAGCGGATCGGCTGCGCCTGCACCGGCCGCGGCGCTGCGCCGTGGGCGGCCAGCGCGGCGTCGAGGGCCTTGCCGCCCTCATCGGCCAGTGCAGCCTCGCGCGCCGCGGCAACGGCCGTGGCCCGCTCGGAGGCCGCCAGCGTGCTGCGGCCGGCCAGTTCGTCGATCACGTGCAGCAGGTTGTGCTTGCCGCGCTCGTTGGTGCTGCCGTAGCCCTTGATGAGCCGTCCGCACAGCGCGAGTTCGTGGCCCAGCGCCCAGGCCTGGCGCGTGCCGGTTTCCACGGCGGCCAGCCAGCGCTCGATGAGGGCCTGCTCTTGCGCAAAGCGGCTGCCGCGCCGGCGCAGCCAGCGCAGCGAAGCCAGCAGCCGCAGCGAGGCCATGCCGAACACCGAATGGCTGCCCACCTTCAGCGGCAGCGCCCACGGCGCGAGGCCGCGCGACTGGCGGCGGCGGTCCCAAGCCGTGACGCGGCTGGCGAGCGACGCGGGCAGCAGCGCCGCGAACTCGGCGGCGCCGGGCTTGAAGTGGTCGTAGACCTTCACGATGTCTTCCTCGCCGGCGCGCACCTCGCGCCGAACGCGCTGCGCACGGCTGGCGCGGCCCTTGAGCGCGGCCACGCGCACGATGTCGTCGAAGGCCATCCACAGCGCGAGCCAGCGTGCGGCCTCGCGGGTGACGGCGAAGTCCCGCGCGCCGGCCGGATCGGCGGCACGCTCCGCATCGAGGACGCGGCCCAGCCGCTCGGCGTAGAGCGAGGCATAGGCGGCGTCCTGGTAGTCGAGCACGCGGGCATGGCCCAGCGCGAGCATGTCGTGCACGGCCGGCGGAAAGCGCCGCGCCAGGTCGGCGGGCAGGGCGGCGACCGGTGGCGGCGCGTCGTTGCCCTCGCCGGCCATCACGCTGCTGACGAAGGCGGCCTGCGTGCGTGGCGCGTCGACCGCCTCGAAGGCCGAGGCGAAGCCGCGCAGGCTGGCGGCGGCCATCCGGTTGAGCTTCTCGGGCGCGCTGCTGTCGCCGCCGCGCACCACGTGCTCGTAGGCCTCGCGCGGGAACGGGAACAGCCCGCTGCCCGCGATGGCGCCCAGCATCACCGCGCTGACCACCGTGCCGCTCTCGCGCGCGACGGCGTTCATGTCGAACACATGGTGCTCGCGGCTGAAGGCCTTGACCACGTCGAGCAGCTGCTGCGCGTCGGCGCGGCCGTCGCCGAGCTGCATGCGCTCGGCCGTCGTGAAGATGCGCGCCGAGGAGCTGATGACCATCGTGCGCTGCGGCGCGCTCATGCCGTTGCCGATCTGGCGCGCGGTCTCCAGCAGCTCCGAGGAGACGATGGCCTCCAGCGCGCCCGGCACCGGGCTCAGGCTGAACACGGGGCGCCTGCCGCCGAGCTGCGCGAGCGGCACGGGAAAGACTTCGATGTAGTAGGTGGTGGCGCCGGTGCGCTGCGCCACGCCGGGGATCGAGGTGCTCTGCGCCGCATAGCCGGCATGGCGCGCGGTGTCGACCAGCCATTCGGTGAGCACGCCGCCGCCTTCGCCGCCAAGGGCGCAGACGAGCAGGGTGATGGGGCGGGTGTGGTCCATGGTTCGGTTCATCGGGTCGCTTCTGTTCTTGTTATTTCCGGATGGCTGTTGCTCCCTCTCCCCCAAGGGCGAGGGAGAAGGAAAGCGTGGTCATGAGGGCTGCAGCGCGCGAACGAACGCGCCGCGCAGGCCATGCAGCAGCCGCTCATGCCACTTCGGGTTCTGCACCACCTCCGCCCGGTAGAAGCTCGGGCACAGCGTGGCCGCATGCGCATTCGCGCCGCACAGGCCGCAGCCCACGCAGCCGTCGATCACGGTGGCCACGGGGTCCACCTTCAGCGGATCTGGGTTGTCGCGCAGCGTGAGCGTGGGGCAGCCCGACAGGCGGATGCAGGCGTGGTCGCCGTTGCACACGTCCTCGTCGACGCCGTACTTCACGCGCACCACGCGCTCGCCTTTCTTCAGCAGGCTGGCGATCCAGGGCTTGATGCGGCGCTGGCGCTCCAGCTGGCATTCGCCCTCTGCGATCACCACCTTCAGGCCGTCGAAGTCGCTGGTGAGCGCCTCGGTCAGCGTCTTGCGCATGCGCTCCACGTCGTAGGTGGTGACGGTGCGCATCCACTGCACACCCAGGCCCTTGAGCGTGGCCTCGATGGTCTGGTTCTTGTCGACCAGGCTCTGCTGCTTGTCCTCGGCGCGTTCCTTGATCTCGTCGTCGGGCGTGGAGATGATGTCCTGCGTGCCGGTGGCCGAGGTGTAGCCGTTCTTGAAGATCAGCAGCACCGCGTCGTCGCCGTTGAAGAGCGCGCTCTGCACGCCGGTGAGCAGCCCGTTGTGCCAGAAGCCCCCGTCTCCCATGATCGAGAGCGTGCGCCGGTTCATCATCGGCGCCACGCCCGCGCGGCTCGCGAGGCTCATGCCGTAGCCCAGGATGGAGTGGCCCATCGAGAAGGGCTCGAAGGTGCCGAAGGCGTGGCAGCCGATGTCGGCGGCCACGTGCACCGGCCCGGTCTCCTGCTGCGCGAGCTTGAGGGCGGAGAACACCGGCCGCTCCGGGCAGCCGACGCAGAAGCTCGGCGGCCGGTTGGGCAGCGGCGAGCTCAGCCGGCGCGCCACGGCCTCGCGGCGCTCGCGGTTGCCCGCCAGCCAGGCCTGGGCCGAGGAGGATGCCTCGTCCGCCTCGATGTACTTCGCTGCGAAGGCGCCGATGCCGCCGGAGAGCACCTCCACGCCGTACTCGCCCGCGGAGGGCAGCATGTCCTTGCCGTGCAGCGGGGTCTGGATGTCGCGCCGGCGCAGCAGCGTGGCGATGTCCTGCTCGATGTATTCGGGCTGGCCTTCCTCCACCACCAGCACCGCGCGCTTGCCCACGCAGAAGTCGGCGACCTGCTCGGGCACCAGCGGGTAGGTCACGTTGAGCACGAGGATCGGGATGTCCGTCTCGCCGAAGGCATCGGCCAGCCCATGCTGCTGCAGGCTGCGGATCAGCGCGTTGTAGAGCCCGCCTTGCACCACGATGCCGAGGTCGGCATGGCGCCGCCCGGGCATCAGCTCGTTGAGGCCGTGCTCGGCGATGTAGCGGCGCGCGGCCGGAATGCGTGCCTCGCCCTTGAGTTTCTCGTGCCTGAAGGTGACGGGCGGGTGTGCGAGGCGCATGTAGTCGAAGCCGGCGGGCTCCTCCATCAGCGCACGGGTGGAGACGGCGGGCCGCACGTTGTCCTTGCACTCGAAGCTGCCGCGCACGTGGCAGGTGCGGATGCGCAGCTCCATCAGGCAGGGCATGTTCGAGCTTTCCGAGAGGCGGAAGCCCTCCTCCACCATGCGCACCATCACGCCGAGGTCGGGCCTGGGGTCGAGCAGGCACATGCTCGACTTGAGTGCGTAGGCGTGTGTGCGCTCCTGGATCACGCTGGCGCCTTCGCCGTAGTCCTCGCCCACCACGATGAGCACGCCGCCTGTCACGCCCGGCGACGACAGGTTCGACAGCGCGTCGGCCGCCACGTTGGTGCCGACGATGGACTTCCACGTCACGGCGCCGCGCAGCGGGTAGTGGATGGAGGCGCCGAGCATCGCCGCGGCCGAGGCCTCGTTGGAGCAGGCCTCGACATGTACGCCCAGCTCGTCCATGTAGGCCTTGCCCTGGACCATCACGTCGAGCAGGTGCGAGACGGGCGCGCCCTGGTAGCCGCCGACGTAGGCCACGCCCGACTGCAGCAGGCCCTTGGTGATCGCGAGGATGCCCTCGCCGTGGAAGGTGTCGCCCGCGCCGAGGCGCAGCATCTCCACTTCCTTGCTGAATGAAACTTCCATCTTGTCTCTGTCTCTTCTTTGTTCTGGGGCCCGATGGGGTTCTGGGGGGCCGGTGGGGAAACGGGAGTGTGGTCGGCGGTGCGCCATACCTCAATAAAATGAGGCAGCTATCCAATATGAACACGGTGCATATCGACACGGTCGACCTCAACCTGCTGCGGCTCTTCGACGCGGTCTACCGCGCGCGCAACGTGAGCCGCGCGGCCGAGGCGCTCGGCCTGACGCAGCCGGCGGCCAGCCACGGCCTGACCCGGCTGCGCCTGCTGCTGGGCGATGCGCTGTTCACCCGCACCCCCGGCGGCGTGGCGCCCACGCCGCGCGCCGACCGCCTGGCGGTGGCCGTGCAGGCGGCGCTGGCCACGCTGGAAAGGGCGCTGCACGAGCCCGACCGCTTCGAGCCGCAGGTGTCGCGCAAGACCTTCCGCATCCACATGAGCGACATCGGCGAAGGGCGCTTCCTGCCCGCGCTGATGGCGCGGCTGCGCGAGCTGTCGCCCGGCGTGCGGGTCGAGACGATGCCGCTGGCGCCGGGCGACATCGCCGCCGGCCTCGACAGCGGCAAGGTCGACTTCGCCTTCGGCTTCCTGCCCGGGGTGAAGGACACCCAGCGCGCCCAGCTGCTGAAGGACCGCTACATCGTGCTGCTGCGCAAGGACCACCCCTTCGTCAGGCGCAGGCGCAGCGGGCAGGCGCTGCTGGAGGCCCTGCAGGAACTCGACTACGTGGCGGTGCGCACGCATGCCGAGACGCTGCGCATCCTGCAACTGCTCAACCTGGAAGACCGGCTGCGGCTGACGACGGAGCACTTCATGGTGCTGCCGGCCATCGTGCGCGCGACCGACCTCGCGGTGGTGATGCCGCGCAACATCGCGCGCGGCTTCGCGCAGGAGGGCGGCTACGCCATCGTCGAGCCGCCCTTTCCGCTGCGCGACTTCACCGTGTCGCTGCACTGGAGCAAGCGCTTCGAGTCCGACCCGGGCAACCGCTGGCTCAGGCAGGTCATCACCGAGCTGTTCTCCGAGCGGGCGTAGCCGGCTCCCGCCTGCCGCGGGCCGGCAGAAAAGAAGCGGGCGACGGCCAACGTTTTTCCGGGGACGGACGTTGAACGTTCATTCCCTGGTCAGGCTCGCCGTGCCACCATCCGCCCCACATGAAGAAACTCATCCCCTCGTTCCTGCGACACGTAGGCCCCGGCGTCGTCACCGGAGCGGCCGACGACGACCCGTCGGGCATCGCCACCTACACCCAGGCCGGCGCCCAGTTCGGCACCGGGCTGCTGTGGACGGTGTTCCTGTCGCTGCCCTTCATGGTGGCGATCCAGCTGGTGTCGGCGCGCATCGGGCGGGTCACGGGCAAGGGCGTGGCGGCCAACCTGCGCGAGCACATGCCGCGCGGCTTCCTGATCGTGCTGGTGTCGCTGCTGGTGGTGGCCAACACCATCAATATCGCGGCCGACATCGCCGCGATGGGCGAGGCACTGCAGCTGGTGGTCGGCGGCGGGGCGCACTTCCACGCGCTGGTGTTCGGCATGGTGACGGTGCTGCTGCAGGTGTTCGTTCCCTACCGCAAGCTGGCGCACATCCTCAAGTGGCTCACGCTCACGCTGTTCGCCTATGTGGCGGCGGTGTTCTCGGTGCAGGTGCCCTGGGCGCAGGTGCTGCACGACCTGGTGGTGCCCAGGCTGCAGTGGCGCGGCGACTACTGGATGATGATCGTGGCGCTGCTGGGCACCACCATCTCCCCGTACCTGTTCTTCTGGCAGGCCTCGCAGGAGGTGGAGGAGCTGCGGCTCAAGGGCGGGCGCAAGGGCTCCGAGCAGGAGGTGCGGCACGACCTGAAGCGGGTGCGGCTCGATACCTGGATGGGCATGACCTTCTCCAACCTGATCGCCTTCTTCGTGATGGTGGTGGGCGCGGCGGTGCTGTATGCGGGCGGGGTGCACGACGTGACCTCCGCCGCCCAGGCCGCCGAGGCGCTGCGCCCGCTGGCCGGCGACTTCGCGTTCCTGCTGTTCGCCGGCGGCATCATCGCCACCGGGCTGCTGGCCGTTCCGGTGCTCGCGTCCTCGGCCGCCTATGCGGTGGCCGAGGCCTTCGGCTGGGAAGAGGGGCTGGAGCGGCACTGGCGCGAAGCCAAGGAGTTCTACGCGATCATCGCCGTGGCCACGCTGGTGGGCACGGCGCTCGACTTCACGCCGATCGACCCCATGAAGGCGCTCTACTGGAGCGCCGTCATCAACGGCGTGGTGGCCGTGCCGATCATGGCGGCCATGATGATCCTCGTGACCCGCGAGAAGGTCATGGGCGTCTTCACCTCGGGCCGCCGCACCCGCTGGCTGGGCTGGGGCGGCACCGCGCTGATGGGCTTCGCCGCGCTGATGATGGGGTGGGACCTGGTGCGCTGAAGAGGGCCCCGGACGCGGCGCGGTATTCTCGGAGCCCGCTTTCTCGCGTTTTTCGCTTCCCGTTCCCCGCTCCCGCCGCCTTCCCCGCTCCCGAATGTCCGTTCCGTCCGTAGCGCTGCGCGTTGTCCGCGCGCGCCTCTCCCACCCTGCGCTTCCTTCCGCCGCACCCTGAGGCCTCCTGCGGTGCAAGCGATCCTTTCCCAGGCCGGCCCCGTGCTGGTCTTCATGGCCTGCGTGGCGCTGGCCACCTACGCGCAGAACCTCACCGGCTTCGCGTTCAGCCTGATCCTGCTCGGGCTGGTGTCGGTGCTGCACGTCGCCAGCGTGAGCGATACCGCCAACGCGGCCACCGTCCTGAGCCTCATCAATGCCTGGACGTATTTCCGCGCCCGGCCGGGCGTGGTGCCCTGGCAGCTGATGAAGCCGGCGCTCAACGGCAGCACGGTGGGCGTGATCGTCGGCCTGATGCTGCTGACCTGGCTCAGCGGCGGCGCGGTCGACTGGCTGCGCGGGCTGCTGGGCGTGTCGATCCTGGGCTGCGCGGTGCTGCTGGTACTGCAGGCCAGGCCTCTGCCGGCGGTGTCGGGGCGCGCGAGCTTCGCGCTGATCGGGGGGCTGTCGGGCGTGCTGGGCGGGCTGTTCTCGAGTTCGGGGCCGCCCATCGTCTTCCACATGTACCGCCAGCCGCTGGACCGCGAACTGGTGCGGCGCGCGCTGCTGCTGATGTTCGCCTTCAACTCGCTGGTGCGGCTGGTGATCGTGGTGCCCACGGGGCATTTCTCGCTGCGCTCGGCACTGCTGGCCGGCTGCGCGATGCCCGTGGTCTACGGGGTGACGCGGCTGCACCACCGCCTGCCCAACAGGCTGCAGCCGCGCACGCTCAAGTGGCTGGTCGGCGGGCTGCTCGCGGTGGCTGGCTCGACGCTGGTGGCCACCGCCTGGGTGGCCATCGTGCAGCGCTGAACCCCGCCCCGGTGCCGCGCCAGGATCGCCGAGTGGCCCGGGAATTGCAACCCCCACGCAAGGGTTTCCCCGTACGTGGCATACCGGCCCCCACATACGCGTTATGGGCACCCGCGTATGCAAGAGGCCGGACAAGCCGCTAACGTCCATGACTGACCCACGAAGGGTCGCCCACGAGCCCTAAAAGCATGAGCACCGACAGCAGCAAGATTCAACCGATCCGCTTCTTCCATCGCGGAAAGATCGTCGACGTCACCGGCGTCCATCCGACCCGTTCCGTGCTCGACTGGCTGCGCGAGGACGCCCGCTGCACCGGCACCAAGGAAGGCTGCAACGAAGGCGACTGCGGCGCCTGCACCGTCGTCATCGGCGAACTGGCCACCGACCCCCAGGCCCCCGGCACCATCGACGGCCTGAGCCTGCAGACCGTCAACGCCTGCATCCAGTTCCTGCCCACGCTGCACGGCAAGGCCCTGTTCACGGTCGAAGACCTCAAGGCGCAGGCGCAGTGCCTGCCGAAGACGCAGACCGGCAGCAACGGCAAGCACGCGGTGCACACGCTGCACCCCGTCCAGCAGGCCATGGTCGACTGCCACGGCTCCCAGTGCGGCTTCTGCACGCCCGGCTTCGTGATGTCGCTGTGGGCCAGCTACGAGCACCACCAGGCCGAAGGCACCCAGCCCACCCGCCAGCAGCTGGCAGACGAGCTCTCGGGCAACCTGTGCCGCTGCACCGGCTACCGTCCCATCCTCGACGCCGGCCAGCGCATGTTCGACCTGCCTGCCGTGCGCCTCGACACGAAGCCCGTGGTCGCCGCGCTCACCGCACTGAAGAACGAGGGCTTCGACTACGCCGCGCCGCTGGGCGCGCGCATCGACCACTTCCACGCCCCGAAGACGCTGGCCCAGCTCGCCGCCCTGCGCGAGCAGAAGCCGCGCGCGCAGCTGCTGGCCGGCTCCACCGACGTGGGCCTGTGGGTCAACAAGCAGTTCCGCGACCTGGGCGACATCATCTACGTGGGCGACGTGGCCGAGCTGAAGACCATCGAGGATCGCCCGGACAACGGTGGCGAGCTCTACATCGGCGCCGGCGCCTCGCTCGAATCCGCTTTCGCGGCGCTGGTGGAACGCGTGCCCAGCCTGGCCGAGGTGTGGCTGCGCTTCGCCTCGCCGCCGATCCGCCATGCCGGCACCATGGGCGGCAACGTGGCCAACGGCTCGCCCATCGGCGATTCGCCGCCTGTGCTGATGTCGCTGGACGCGCAGATCGAGCTGCGCCGCGGCGACGCCGTGCGCCGCATGCCGCTGCCCGATTTCTACCTGGACTACATGAAGAACCAGCTGCAGCCGGGCGAGTTCGTCCAGGGGCTGGCCATTCCGCATGACGCGATGAAGCGGCAGGTGCGCGCCTACAAGATCAGCAAGCGCTTCGACTGCGACATCTCGGCGCTGTGCGCGGGCTTTGCCATCGAGCTCGAGGCGGGCAGCGACACGGTGAAGGCCGTGCGCCTGGCCTTCGGCGGCATGGCCGCCGTGGTCAAGCGTGCCGCGAACGCCGAGGCCGCGCTGGTCGGAAAGCCGTGGACGCAGGCCAGCGTCGCCACCGCCAAGCTCGCGCTGGCTCAAGACTTCAAGCCGTTGTCGGACATGCGCGCATCGGCCGACTACCGGCTGCTGGTGGCGCAGAACCTCATCCAGCGCCTCTGGCTCGAAACGCGGGCGGAGGAGGCGTTGCCAATCGAGGAAACCAGCGTCTGGAGCGTGATGCCCCATGCCGTCAATGCGGCTGCGCAAGGAGTCTGACCATGAACAAACCCATCGACGCCCGCCTGCTGCAGCCCGCCGAGGCCTTTGCCGACTACCTGGCCAACACCGCCGCCCGCATCGACGTGGGCGCCGAAGCGCTGGCGCACGAGCGCGGCATGCGCGTGGGCATCAGCCGTCCGCACGAGTCGGCCCACCTGCACGTGGCCGGCGAGGCCACCTACATCGACGACATTCCCGAGCTCGCCGGCACGCTGCACTGCGCGCTGGGGCTTTCGCCGGCGGCCAACGGGCGCGTCACCGCGATCTCGCTGGACGTCATCCGCGCGATGCCGGGCGTGGTCGCGGTCATCACGGCCGACGACATTCCGGGCACCAACGACTGCGGCTCGATCATCCATGACGACCCGATCCTGCTGCCTGTGAACGACGGCGGGGAGATCCGCTACCTGGGCCAGCCGGTGTTCGCGGTGATCGCCGAGACCCGCGACGCCGCTCGCCGCGCCGCCGCGAAGGCCAGGGACGCGCTGACCATCGAGGCGCAGCCGCCCGTGCTCACGCCGCAGGCCGCGCACGAGCGCGGCCAGTACGTGGTGCCGCCGATGCACATCGTGCGCAGCGGCGGTGCCGCCAATGAGGGCGACGAGGCGGCCGTGCGCGCGGCCATCGCCGCGGCGCCACACCGCCACAAGGCCACCTTCGACGTGGGCGGCCAGGAGCAGTTCTACCTGGAAGGCCAGATCAGCTACGCCATCCCGAAGGAAGGCGGCGCGCTGCACATCCACTGCTCCACGCAGCATCCGAGCGAGATGCAGCACCTGGTGGCGCATGCGCTGCACCTGCAGTCGAACGAGGTGCACGTCGAATGCCGGCGCATGGGCGGCGGCTTCGGCGGCAAGGAATCGCAATCGGCGCTCTTCGCCTGCGTGGCCGCCATCGCGGCGCGGCAGCTCCAGCGCCCGGTGAAGCTGCGGCTGGACCGCGACGACGACTTCATGGTCACCGGCCGGCGCCACTGCTTCTGGTACGAATACGAAGTGGGCTACGACGCCGAGGGCCGCATCCTGGGCGCGGAGATCACCATGGTCTCGCGCGCCGGCCACTCGGCCGACCTCTCGGGCCCGGTGATGACCCGCGCGCTGTGCCACTTCGACAACGCCTACTGGCTGCCCAACGTGGCCATGCACGGCTTCTCGGGCAAGACCAACACGCAGAGCAACACGGCCTTCCGCGGCTTCGGCGGCCCGCAGGGCGCCATCGCCATCGAGAACATCCTTGATTCGGTGGCGCGCGCACTGAAGCGCGATCCGCTGGACGTGCGGCGCGTCAACTTCTACGGCAAGACCGAAAACAACGTCACGCCGTACCGCCAGACCGTGACCGACAACATCGTCCACGAACTCGTGGCCGATCTGGAGGCCAGCAGCGACTACCGCGCGCGTCGCGAGGACATCGCCGCCTTCAACGCGAAGAGCCCGGTGCTCAAGCGCGGGCTGGCGCTGGCGCCGCTGAAGTTCGGCATCTCCTTCAACGTGAAGCACTTCAACCAGGCCGGCGCGCTGGTGCACGTGTACACCGACGGCTCGATCCTGGTGAACCATGGCGGCACCGAGATGGGGCAGGGCCTGAACACCAAGGTGGCCCAGGTGGTGGCGCACGAGCTCGGCGTGAGCTTCGAGCGCGTGCGCGTCACCGCCACCGACACGACCAAGGTGGCGAACACCTCGGCCACGGCCGCGTCGACCGGCGCCGACCTCAACGGCAAGGCGGCGCAGGACGCGGCGCGCCAGATCCGCGAGCGCCTGGCCGAATGCGCGGCCGAGCGCCACGGCGGCAAGGCGAGCGAAGTGCGCTTCGCCAACGACATGGTCGAGGTCAACGGCCGCTCGCTGGCCTTCAGCACGGTGGTGGGCGAGGCCTACCTCGACCGCAGGCAGCTGTGGTCCGACGGCTTCTACGCCACGCCCGGCCTGAGCTGGGACAAGGACAGGATGCAGGGCCGCCCGTTCTACTACTACGCCTACGGCGCGGCGGTGAGCGAGGTGATCGTGGACACGCTCACCGGCGAATGGAAGCTGCTGCGCGCCGACATCCTGCACGACGCGGGCAAGTCGCTGAACCCGGCGGTGGACATCGGCCAGGTCGAGGGCGCCTTCATCCAGGGCATGGGCTGGCTTACCACCGAGGAGCTGGTGTGGCATCCGCAAAGCGGCAAGCTCACCACGCACGCGCCCAGCACCTACAAGATCCCGACGGCCAACGACTGCCCGCCGGTGTTCAACGTGCGCCTGTTCGAGGGCCAGAACTTCGAGGACTCGATCCACCGCAGCAAGGCCGTGGGCGAGCCGCCGCTGCTGCTGCCGTTCTCGGTGTTCTTCGCGATCCGCGACGCGGTGTCGGCCGCGGGCGGCCACAGGGTCGATCCGCCGCTGAAGGCACCGGCCACGAGCGAGTCGATCCTTCGTGCCATCACGGCGGTGCAGGCAGCATCGGCCGAATGACGACGGACCGTGCTCGCACGGTCCGAGCTGAACCTTCCCCACACCCGGTTTCGCCAAATGCCGCGCTGTATAACTGTTCGCACAGACAGGAAAGGTGTGAACAGCCATGAGAGACCAGGCTCTTTTCGACAAGATCGATCTGCACCTCATCAGGGTGCTTCACACCGTGCTGACCGACCGCAGCGTCTCGCGGGCGGCCATCCGGCTGGGCATGTACCAGCCGGCGGTCTCGGCGGCGCTGAAGCGGCTGCGCGAACTCTCGGGCGATCCGCTGCTGGTGCGCTCGGGCTCGGGCATGGTGCCCACCGACGCGGGGCTGCGCATGATCGAGCCGGCCGCCAGCATCCTGCGCGCGGCGGAGATGCTGTTCTCGGATGCGCGCGGCTTCGATCCGCAGTCGGCGGCCACCACCTTCCGCATCGCGGCCAGCGACTACATGGACCCGCTGTTCCTTCCGATGCTGGTGGCGCAGGTCAAGCGCGACGCGCCGCTGTGCCAGATCGAGATCCATGCGCTCACGCCCGACTCGGACTACCACGGGCACCTGGCGCTCGGCCAGGTCGACCTGGTGATCGGCAACTGGCTCAAGCCCCCGGAAGACCTGCACATGGCGCGGCTCTTCGGGGACGACGTGGTCTCGCTGGTCAACAAGGACCATCCGGCGGTGCGCCGCGGCTGGGACCTGGAGACCTGGCTGGCGGCCGAGCACATCGCGCCAACGCCCATGCATCCGGGCGGACGCGGGATCATCGACCAGATGCTCGACGAGCTGGGGCGGCAGCGCAACATCACGGCGCGCTGCGCGCACTTCGGGCTGATCCCCGACATGGTGGCCTCCAGCCTGCTGGTGCTGACGACGGGACGCCAGTACTGCGAGCGCTTCGCCTCGCGGCTGCCGCTGAAGATTCTCGAATGCCCGGTGGCGCTGCCGCGCCTCATGTACTACCAGCTCTGGCACGAACGCACCCATTCGTCGAGCTCGGCGCGCTGGCTGCGCGAATGCATCAAGGAGGTGGCGGCGTCGCTGCGGCCTCCGGTTTCGGCCCTACCCGGCACACCCGGTACGACAGCGCGTCCGCCCGCCGCACCTGAAACCTCGGATCCCTGAGAGAACCCCGTTCGCGCCGGCGTCGTGAGCGGGGCAACGATGAAACCGCCACTACAACAGCTGGAGACAAGCGAATGAGTACGTTTGAACAGGCGCCGAAAGGCGCCGAGCCCCGCACGCCGGGGCATGTCGAGTCCGCGCGCCCGCGCGCGGCTGTGGGCAGCGCAAGCGGCTCGGGTCTGCTTGAACGCCTGTTCAAGCTCGATGCGCACAACACCACGGTGCGCACCGAAGTCATCGCGGGGCTGACCACCTTCCTGACGATGGCCTACATCATCTTCGTGAACCCGTCGATCCTGGGCGATGCGGGCATGCCCAAGGGCGCGGTCTTCGTGGCCACCTGCCTGATCGCGGCGCTGGGCACGCTGATCATGGGCCTGTACGCCAACTACCCGATCGCCATGGCGCCTGGCATGGGCCTGAACGCCTACTTCTCCTACGTGGTGGTGCTGGGCATGGGCTACACGTGGCAGGTGGCGCTGGGCGCCGTCTTCATCTCGGGCTGCCTGTTCCTGATCGTCACGGTCACCGGGCTGCGGGAGCTCTTCATACAGGGCATACCGCAGTCGCTGCGAACGGCGATCACGGTGGGCATCGGCATGTTCCTGGCGCTCATCGCACTGAAGAGCGCGGGCGTGGTGGCCGCATCGCCGGCCACCTTCGTGACCCTGGGCGACCTGCACTCGGCGCCGGTGATCCTGGCGACGCTGGGCTTCCTCATCATCGTGGCGCTGGACAAGCTGAAGGTGCGCGGCGCGATCCTGATCGGGATCATCACGGTGACGGTGCTCTCGTTCTTCTTCGGCGGCAACAAGTTCCACGGTGTGTTCGACGCGCCGCCGTCCATCGCGCCGACCTTCATGCAGCTGGACATCCTGGGCGCGCTCAAGGGCGGCATCCTGAACGTGGTGCTGGTGTTCTTCCTGGTCGAGATGTTCGACGCCACCGGCACGCTGATGGGCGTGGCCAAGCGCGCCGGCCTGCTGGTGCCGGGCAAGATGGAGCGCATGAACAAGGCGCTGCTGGCCGACAGCGGCGCGATCTTCGCGGGCTCGCTGCTCGGCACCTCGAGCACCACGGCCTACGTGGAGAGCGCGGCCGGCGTGCAGGCGGGCGGCCGCACCGGCCTCACGGCGGTGGTGGTTGCGCTGCTCTTCCTGGCCTGCCTGATGATCTCGCCGCTGGCGGGCTCGGTGCCGGCCTACGCCACCGCACCGGCGCTGCTTTTCGTGGGCTGCCTGATGCTGCGCGACCTGGTCGAGCTCGACTGGGAGGACACCACCGAGGTGATCCCGGCCGCGGTGACCGCGCTGGCCATGCCCTTCACCTACTCGATCGCCAACGGCCTGGCATTCGGCTTCATCACCTACGCGGTGCTGAAGCTGTGCACCGGGCGGGCACGGGAAGTGCATGCGATGGTCTGGGTCATCGCAGCCGTGTTCCTCTTCAAGTTCGCCTACATCGGCGGGCATTGAAATGACGGACTGAGGCAAGCGCCGTCGGGCGCCGATGGTCGCGGGGACGCCATTAGACTCATGGCCGTTCCCGCTTTGTTGCTGTTGAACGAGACAAATCCACGAAACCCGGCATGACAACCCCCAGACTCCAGCTCGCTCACATCACCAAGCGGTATCCCGCGGTGGTGGCCAACAGCGACATCTCCCTGAGCGTCGCGCCCGGCGAAATCCACGCCGTGCTCGGCGAGAACGGCGCCGGCAAGTCGACCCTGATGAAGATCATCTACGGCTCGGTGAAACCCGACGAAGGCACGGTGATGTTCGACGGCCAGGCCGTCAGCCTGCGCAACCCCCAGCAGGCGAGGGCGCTGGGCATCAGCATGGTGTTCCAGCACTTCAGCCTGTTCGACACGCTCACCGTGGCCGAGAACGTCTGGCTGGGCCTGGACAAGTCGCTGCAGCTGGCCGAGGTCACGCGCAGCATCGCGGCCAAGGCGAGCGAGTACGGCCTCGACATCGACCCGGCGCGGCCGGTGCACACGCTCTCGGTGGGCGAGATGCAGCGGGTGGAGATCATCCGCGCGCTGCTCACCAACCCCAAGCTGCTGATCCTCGACGAGCCGACCTCGGTGCTCACGCCGCAGGCGGTGATCAAGCTCTTCACGGTGCTGAAGAAGCTGTCTTCCGAGGGCTGCAGCATCCTCTACATCAGCCACAAGCTGCACGAGATCCAGGAGCTGTGCAGCGCCTGCACGGTGCTGCGCGGCGGCAAGGTGACGGGGGTGTGCAACCCGCAGAACGAGAGCACCCAGTCGCTGTCGCGGCTGATGATCGGCAGCGAGCCGCCGCCGCTACAGCACCGGCCGGTGCACGCCGGCGCGGTCGCGCTGCGCGTCGACGGACTGTCGCTGGCGCGAGAGGACCAGTTCGGCGTCGATCTCGACGGCATCTCCTTCGAGGTGCGCGCGGGGGAGGTCGTCGGCATCGCGGGCGTGTCGGGCAACGGCCAGAAGGAGCTGCTGTACGCGCTCTCCGGCGAGGACGTGCGGGCCGAGGCGCCGATGGTGCGCGTGTTCGACAAGCCGGCCGGCCGTCTGCGCCCGCGCGCGCGCCGCGCGCTGGGCCTGCACTTCGTGCCCGAGGAGCGGCTGGGCCGCGGCGCCGTGCCCACGCTGGGGCTCGCGCACAACCTGCTGCTCACGCGCAGCGAGGCGGTGGGCCGGGGCGGGTGGATCAGCACCGGCACGCTGGAGCGCCAGGCCAGGTCCATCATCGAGCGCTTCAAGGTCAAGGCCGGCGGTCCGAAGGCGGCGGCGCGCTCGCTGTCGGGCGGCAACCTGCAGAAGTTCATCGTCGGGCGCGAGATCGACGCCAAGCCGAAGCTCTTCGTCGTCTCGCAGCCGACCTGGGGCGTGGACGTGGGCGCGGCCGCGCTGATCCACGCCGAGATCCTGGCGCTGCGCGACGCGGGCTGCGCGGTGCTGGTGATCAGCGAGGAGCTCGACGAGCTCTTCAACATCAGCGACCGGCTGCACGTGATCGCCAAGGGGCGGCTGTCGCCTTCCATCGACCGTGCCGCAGCCACGCTGCCGCAGATCGGCGAGTGGATGAGCGGCTTGTGGCACGGCGCCGGCAAGACTGCGGAGGCGGCCCATGCTTAAGCTCGAACCGCGTCCGGAGCTCTCGCGCTTCTGGAGCTATGCATCGCCGATCCTGGCGCTGCTGATCACCGTGCTGATCGGCGTGGCGCTGTTCGCCGCGCTCGGCAAGGACCCGGTCAAGGGCCTGCTGGTGTTCTTCTACGAGCCCATCAAGAACGGCTACGCCATCGGCGAGCTGATGGTGAAGGCGACACCGCTGCTCATCATCGCGCTGGGGCTGGCGGTGTGCTTCCGCTCCAACGTGTGGAACATCGGCGCCGAGGGGCAGTTCGTGTTCGGCGCCATCGCGGCGGGCGGCGTGGCGCTGCTGGCCGACAAGAACACGGGGCAGTGGATCGTCGTGGCCATCCTGCTGGCGGGCATCCTGGGCGGCATGGTGTGGGCGGGCATCGTCGCCTTCCTGCGCGACAAGTGCAACGCCAACGAGATCCTGGTGAGCCTGATGCTGGTCTACGTGGCCACGCTGCTGCTGGGCTACATGGTCTACGGGCCGTGGAAGGACCCGCACGGCTACAACTTCCCGCAGACCAAGACCTTCGAGGCGGTCACGCAGATCCCGCGCCTGTTCAAGGGCTCGCGCGTGAGCATCGGCCTGGTGATCGCATTGGTGGGAGCGGGGGCGCTGTGGGTGTTCCTGTTCCGCACGCGCGCGGGCTTCGCGCAGCAGGTCGGCGGGCTGGCGCCCGCGGCTTCGCGCTACGCCGGCTTCTCCGCGCGGCGCGCGGTGTGGGTCGCACTGCTGACCTCGGGCGCCGCCGCCGGCCTGGCCGGTGCGCTGGAGGTGGCAGGGCCGCTGGGCCAGCTCACGCCCTACGTGCCGGCGGGCTACGGCTTCGCGGCCATCATCGTGGCCTTCGTCGGACGGCTGCATCCGGTGGGCATGATCTTCTCGGCCATCCTGATGAGCATGTTCTACATCGGCGGCGAACTGGCGCAGTCGCGGCTCGGCCTGCCCAAGTCGCTGACCGGCGTGTTCCAGGGGCTGCTGCTCTTCACGCTGCTGGCCTGCGACACGCTCATTGCCTACCGCATCAAGCGCAAGGCGGCTGCGAAGGCTGCCTCCATGACCACCGCCTCCTTGCAGGCGAGCACGCCCATTACCGCGCCCGTCGCGCGTGCCACCGAAGGGAGCCACTGACCATGGAAAGCTACGCACTCCTGCTCGGCTCCACGCTGAGCGCGGGCACCGTGCTCGCCATCGCGGCGCTGGGCCTGCTCATCAACGAGAAGGCCGGCATCGTCAACCTCGGCGCCGAGGGGATGATGCTGTGCGCCGCCATCGCGGGCTTCGCGACGGTCGTCACCACGCACAACCCCTGGCTGGGCTTCCTGGCCGGCATGGCGGCGGGCGCGCTGCTCGCGGCATTCTTCGGCGTGCTGGTGATCTGGCTCAACACCAACCAGTACGCGACGGGCCTCGCGCTGAGTCTCTTCGGCGTGGGCTTCTCGGCCTTCGCGGGCATCAGCTTCGTGCAGGCGAAGCTGCCCGAAAGCGCCTCGTACGCCATTCCGGTGCTGGGCGACATCCCGCTGGTCGGGCCGGCTCTGTTCCGCCATCACCCGATGGTGTATTTCGCGGCGGTGCTGACCTTCGCGTTGATCTGGTTCCTCTACCGCACGCGCGCCGGCCTGGTGCTGCGCTCGGTGGGCGAGTCACCGGAGTCGGCGCATGCGCTGGGCTATCCGGTGCGGCGCATCCGCTTCATGGCGGTGATCGCGGGCGGTGCGCTGTGCGGGCTGGCGGGCGCGTATCTCTCGACGGTGTACACGCCGCTGTGGGTCGAGGGCATGGTGGCCGGCCGCGGCTGGATCGCGCTCGCGCTCACCACCTTCGCCACCTGGCGGCCGGTGCGCGTGCTGCTGGGCGCCTACCTGTTCGGCGGCGTGTCGATGCTGGGCTTCCACCTGCAAAGCAGCGGCGTGGACGTGCCGGCGCAGTTCCTCAGCATGCTGCAGTACATCGCACCGATCGTGGTGCTGGCGCTGATCTCGCGCAACCCGGCCTTCATCCGCGCCAACATGCCGGCTTCCATCGGGAAACCGTTCTACCCCGGCTCATAATCGCGTTTCTCTTTTTCCCGCCAACCTGTCCTTTTGAGGATTTCCGACAATGAATGATCTGAACAAGCGCTCCCTGCTCAAGCTGGCCGCCCTCACGGCTGTCGCTTCGGCGGCCCTGATCGGCTGCGGCAAGAAAGAAGAAGCGGCGGCTCCTGCGGCTGCACCCGCGCCGGCCCCGGCACCCGCCGCAGCGGCCCCGGCCCCGGCAGCGCCGCTGAACATCGCGTTCGCATACGTCGGCCCGGTTGGCGACGGCGGCTGGACCTTCGCGCACGACAACGCCCGCAAGGCGCTCGAGAAGGAATTCGGCGACAAGATCAAGACCACCTTCGTCGAGAGCGTGCCCGAGGGCGCGGACGCCGAGCGCGTGTTCCGCGACATGGTCGGCCAGGGCAACAAGCTGATCTTCGGCACCACCTTCGGCTACATGGAGCCCATGCTGAAGGTCGCGGCCGACAACAAGGAAGTGAAGTTCGAGCACGCCACCGGCTACAAGACCTCGGACAACATGCGCACCTACGACAGCCGCACGTACGAGGGCGCGTACATGGCCGGCATCATCGCCGGCGCCATGACCAAGAGCAACACGCTGGGCGTGGTCGGCTCGGTGCCGATCCCCGAGGTGCTGCGCAACATCAACAGCTTCACGCTGGGCGCGCAGTCGGTGAACCCGAAGATCACGACCAAGGTCGTGTGGGTGAACGAATGGTTCAGCCCGCCGAAGGAAACCGAGGCCGCCACCGCCCTCATCAACGGCGGCGCCGACGTGCTGTTCCAGAACACCGATTCGCCGGCCGTGCTCAAGACCGCGCAGGAAAAGGGCAAGCGCGCCTTCGGCTGGGACTCCGACATGACCGCCTACGGTCCCAAGGCCCACCTGGCCTCGGCCACCATCAACTGGGCCCCGTACTACATCAAGGCCACCCAGGAAGCCCTGGACGGCAAGTGGACCACCGGCCAGGCCTGGTGGGGCGTGAAGGAAGGCGCGATCGACCTCGTGTCCATCGCCGAGGACGTGCCGGCCGAGACCAAGGCCAAGGTCGAGGAAGTGAAGAAGGGCCTGAAGGACGGCAGCTTCGTGATCTGGAAGGGCCCGATCCTCGGCCAGGACGGCAAGGAAGTGGTCGCCAAGGACGCGGTGGCCGACGACAAGTTCCTGTCGGGCGTCAACTTCTACGTCAAGGGCGTCGAAGGCAAGGTGCCCGGCGGCGACAAGAAGTAGGCTCGCCCCCAGGCTGCGCGCACTGCGTGTCGCTGCGCCAACCCCCTACCGGGGGCAGCACCTGCGGCCCGGCGAAGCCGGTTCCGCGGTGCTCTCGAATAGGACTTGGCGTGTGATGTAGTTCACACATATACACCGAAAAGTTCTAACAACCCGCACTTGTTGCGGGTTTTCTTTTTTTGAGGGGTTACCTACCTGAAACCTCTCTGCCTCCGCTAAAGTAACAATTAGTGTCACTATTGCGTGCCGCCGCAGGGCGGAACGCGGCCGAGGCGAGTCCCGGAGGACCATCAACGCTCCATCACGACGAGACTGAAATGCAGGACGCAGTCACCAATCCCACGCACCCGGCGTTGCAGCCGAATCTGCCCGATCCGCTGGAGATTCCCGGTTACGAATTGCTGGAGGAGCTGGGCGCCGGCGGTTACGGCACGGTATATCGCGCACTGCAGAAGAGCACGGGTACCGTCGTCGCGATCAAGGTCGTGAAGCTGCAGGTGGGAAGCCAGCGCGTGGCGCGCTTCCATCGCGAGACGAAGCTGTGCGCCTCGCTGCACCACCCGCACATCGTGCAGCTGCTCGACAAGGGCGAGCAGGGCCCTTGCGTCTACGGCGTCTTCGAGTACGTGCCGGGCGAGACACTCACCAGCCTGATCCGCCGCAAGGGCGCGCTCACGGCCACCGAGACGGGCCACCTGATGGCCGAGGTGCTCGACGCGCTGGACTGCGCGCACAGCGCCGGCATCGTGCACCGCGACCTGAAGCCCGACAACGTGATGGTGACCTTCACCGGCGCCGTCCCGCACGCGAAGGTGCTGGACTTCGGCATCGGCACCGTCATTCCGTCGAACCGCAGCGACGAGTTCCCCACGCTCACGATGACCGACGAGGCGCTGGGCACGCCGGCCTACAGCGCGCCCGAGCAGTTGCGCGGCGAGCCGCCCGGCGTGAAGTCGGACCTGTACGCGTGGGGGCTGATGTTCATCGAGTGCCTCACCGGCGCGCCGGCCATCCGCGGCGCTTCGGCGGCCGAGATCCTTCACCAGCAGCTGAGTCCGCTGGAGGTGCCGCTGCCGGCGGAGATCGCCAGCCACCCGGTGGCCTCCGTGCTGCGGCAGGCGCTGCGCAAGAAGGCTGCCGACCGCAGCGATTCCGCCGCCACTCTGCTGGCCGAGCTCGGGCGCCTGCGGCTGGACGATCTCGTGGGCGTGCTGCGTTCGGCCAAGCAGGCGCAGGACGAAGCGCTCGCGCAGACCGTGATCACCGCGCGCGGTTTCTCCGAGAAGCGCCAGCTCACCGTGCTGTGCTGCAGCGTCTCGGTGTGGCCCGACGCGGCCGACGACGACAGCGCCGACGAGGCCCTGCCTTCCAACATCGAGAACCTCGAACTGCTCCAGCGCAACGAGCTGGCCCTGTTCTCCGAGACCGCCACCCGCCGCGGCGGCCTGCTCGCGGGCACGCTGGGCGACCGGATGATCGTGCTCTTCGGCTATCCGCACGCCAGCGACACCGACGCGCGCCAGGCTGGCCGCACGGCCATGGAGCTGATCGCGCTGAGCCGCCAGCGCTCCGCCGCCATCGAGCAGGAGCACGGCGTGCACCTCGGTATCCGCATGGGCATGCACACCGGCATGGCGATCGTCGCAGCCGGAGAGATCCCGTCGGGCCATGCCGTCAACGTCGCGGTGCGGCTCGAGGGCGTGGCCGACACCGGCACGCTGCTGGCGAGCGAGAGCAGCTACCGCCTGCTGAGCCGCCACGCCAGCTTCGACAAGGCCGGCACGGTGACGCTGCCGGGCCAGTCCGGCGGCATCCAGACCTACCGCCTCGGCGGCGACCAGCAGGCGCTCGCCTCCGACGGCTTCGCCGAGCAGGCGCTGCACAAGGCCTGCATCGGCCGCGAGGCCGAACTGCAGCAGCTGAGTACGGCCTGGGCACGGGCCCGCGAAGGGCAGGGCGGCGCGGTGTGGATTCGCGGCGAGCCGGGCATCGGCAAGTCGTGCCTGGCCGATGTGCTGCGCGAGCAGGTCGCCAAGGAAGGGCTGCAGACCGTCGTCGCGCAGTGCCAGCCCGAGAACCAGAACAACGCGCTGACGCCGTTCCTCGCGCTGCTGCGCCAGCGCCTCGACGCCATGCCCGACGCCGCGTCGCCCGAGGCCCGCCGCGAGCGCCTGCGCGAGGCCCTGCAGGCCGCAGGCTGCGACGGCGAGGCCGTGCTGCCGATCTTCTGCGCGTGGCTTTCGCTGCCGCTGGGCGACCGCGCGCCGAGCCAGATGTCGCCGCCGATGCAGAAGGCGCTGCTGCTGCAATCGATCGCGCAGTGGCTGCTGCACATGGCCGAGTCGGCGGCGGTGCTGCTGCTGCTGGAGGACGTGCACTGGGCCGACCCCACGACCATCGAATTCGTCGAGCAACTCATCGCCCAGCTGCCGCAGCGCCGCGTGCTGCTGGTGCTCACCGCGCGCCCCGAATGGGTCAAGCCCGACGCCATGCAGGCCGAGCGCATCGAGGTGCGCCGGCTCGAGGACGCGCAGGCCGCCGAGCTGGCGCGCCAGGCGCTGGCGCCGCGCGTCGTCGCGCCGCAGGTGATCGACAACGTGGTGCAGCGCACCGACGGCGTGCCGCTGTTCATCCAGGAGATGGCGCGCATGATGCTCGACGCCTACCTGGTCGAGAAGGACCATGTCTGGGTCTTCAAGGACACGGCCCAGCCTGCCGCGATTCCGGTCACGCTGCGGGACTCGCTGGTGAGCCGCTTCGACCGGCTCGGCCCCGTCAAGGGCCTGCTGCAGCTCGCCGCCACCATCGGGCGCCAGTTCGATGCCGAGCTGCTGTGCGCCTGCTCGGGCAAGAGCGCCGAGGCGATGGACAAGGACATGGCCGTGCTGCTCGACGCGGGCCTCGTCGCCCCGGCCGGTCAGCCGGGCAGCTTCATCTTCCGCCACGCGCTGATCCGCGACACCGCCTACGAGAGCATGCTGGTCGCGCAGCGCCGGCAGCTGCACCGCAACGTCGCGCAGACGCTGATGGACAGCCAGCCGCAGTACGTGGCGAACGAACCCGGCAACGTGGCCCAGCACTGGGCCGACGCGGGCGAATACGCGCAGGCGGTGGCGCTGGCGGTGCGCCAGCTGCGCATCACGCAGCACCGCTCGCTCAACGACGAAACGATTTCCTACGCCCAGCACATCGACGGCTGGATGGCGCACCTCGAAGGCGAGGCGCAGCGCGAAGCGCGGCTGGACGTGAACAGCTACGTCACGCAGGCCATGATGAACAAGTACGGCTGGGCGCATGCGCAGGTGGTCGACCGCATCGCGCTGTCGCAGGAGCTGCTGTCCGACGAGGTGCCGCGCGAGAAGCAGGTGCAGCACCTGTGGACGCTCATCACCTTCCACCACGTGGCCAGCAACCGCGCCGAGGTGCAGCAGCTGAGCAACCGCCTGCTCGACCAGGCCGTGCAGGCGCAGGACCAGGGCGTGTTCGTCGCGGCGCAGACCTACCTCGGCCTCGCGCACTATTCCGACGGCGACTTCGAGCGCGCCGAGCAGTCGCTGACGGACGCCGTCGATCGCTACGACCCCGAGGCCCATGCGCACCATGCGGCCGACTTCGGCTTCGACACCCGCGTGTGGGCGACCACCGGCCGTGCGCTGGTGCGCTGGTTCGCGGGCCACGACGCGGCCGCGCGCGCCGATGCGACCAATGCCGTGCGCTGGGCCCGCGAGATGTCGCACATCCCGTCGCTGAGCATGGCGTTGCTCTACCAGAGCCTGGGCCACCAGGGCCGCAACGACAAGGCGCGCGCGCTGGTGAGCACCGGCGAGCTGCTGGGCATCACGCAGCGCTACGGCCTGCCGGCGTTCCAGGGCTACGCCGAGATCATCCGCTGCTGGGCCACCGGCGACGTCGGCAACATCGCGCAGGCGGACGGCTGGATCCAGGCGCTGTGGGCCATGGGCTGCCGCTACTGCCAGACCTACTACCGCGCCTTCGCCGCCGACACGCTGGCCGCCAACGGACGCTGGGACGAGGCGCTGGAGCGCATCGACGAGTGCCTGCGCATGACGGACGAGCTCAAGGAAGGGCTCTACCGTTCGGAGCTGCACCTGCAGAAGGCCCGCTACCTGCAGGCCGCCGGCGGCGAGCGCGAGACGGTGGCCGCGTGCTTCGCCAAAGCCGCCGAGGTGGCGCGCGAGGGCGCCAAGTACAGAACCGAATACGAGGCGCTGTCGGCGATGCAGGCACTGGCGGATTCCGCCTCGCCCGACATCGCCGAGCGCCTGAAGAATCTGGCCGGGCTGCGGCCGGAGTTGCCCGCGCGCGTGCCGACGCACGCGACGATTTCCTCTTGAACCAAGGATGAAGTAATCATGACTTTCCAAGTCCAAAGCGGTGATCCGCTGCTCGAGTTCCGCCTGGCCTACCTGCGCGCCATCGCCCGCTCGTGGCAGGACGACGCCTACCGCCGCGAACTGCTCGACCAGCAGGACATCCAGCCGATGCTGCACCGCGACTTCGGCCTGCCGACCGCGTGGCCCCAGCTCGACGTGTCGCTGTTCCTGAGCCCCGACCCGGCCCAGCGCGCCGAATGGAAGCCGATGCTCACCTCCGGCTGGGTCGGCCCCGACGATTCCTTCGTGATCGTGCTGCCGCAGGCCCCGGGCTCCAACGCCACCGAGGCGCTGGCCGCCTACTACCAGCTGTTCCCGAACTTCATGGGTTCCGCCGCCTCCTTCGAAGCGGCCGTGCCGCCGCCCGGCATCGTCGGCGGCGCGCTGCCCACGGGCCTGGGCATTCCCGGCGGCGGCGACGGCTCGCTGCTGGCCTTCGGCGGCGTGGTGCTGCGCGCGATCGCCATCGCGTGGCAGTCGCCCGAGCTGCTCTACGAGCTGACGCGCGACCCCGAGACCGACAAGGCGAACGTGCTGAGCCAATGGCTGGGCTACAACAACCCGTTCAACTTCAAGATCCTGTTCACCACCAACTCGGCCTTCACCTGGGACGCCGCGAAGGGCGAATGGAACCAGAAGAACGCCGACGGCACCGCGATCAAGAACGCCATCCGCCTGAACTACCCGACGGCACCGGTGGAAGAGAGCATGCGCGCCATCGCGCTCACGTCGTACAACAACACGGGCGACCCCTATCCGTTCACCTGCTGAGTCCGAGGCAGCCCCGGGGCCGGCCGCAGGCGCGCTGCAGGGCGCCACGGCCACGCTCCTGCTGACGCTGGCCGCGCGCGCCAATTCCGGCGCCGTGGCCGACGCGTCGGTGTTCTCCGATCCCGAGGCGCGTCGCATCGCCGCGTCGCTGCCCTTCGACATCTCGGCCTATGCGGCCGATCCGGGCTTCGTGCGCAGCATCGTGCTGCGCGCGGCGCTCTTCGATCGCTTCGCGGCCGATTTCCTTTCAGGTCATCCCGGCGCCCTGTGCATCACGCTGGGCGCGGGGCTGTGCACGCGCCGCAGCCGGCTGGGTGCCGCTGCGGCAGGTTCGCGCTGGCTCAACATCGACCTGCCTGAGGCCATCGAGCTGCGTGCGCAGCACCTGCCGCGCAATCGAGACGATGAGTCCGGAAGCGATCTCGCCTGCTCGGTGCTCGACGAACACTGGCTCGACGCCGCCGGCCTGCCCGGCGAGCGCCCGGTGCTGGTGATGCTGGAGGGCGTGTGCCCCTACCTGCCGCAGGCGCCGCTGGAGGCCGTGCTGCGCAGCCTCGCCGGGCGCTTCGAGCAGGTCGCGAACCCGTGCGTCGTGGTGCTCGACCACGTGCATCCGGTCCTCGCCGCGCAGTCGATGGCCGTGGGGGGCATGCGGCTGCCGGTGGTGTCGGGCTTCGAGAACGCGGCGCAGATCGCGCGGCTGCATCCGTCGATGCGGGTGCTCTCGGAGGACCACATCTACGGACAGTTCTCGGACAGGCACCGGCTCTTCGAGGCGGCGTTCCGGGCCACGACGGGCGCATCGCCCTACGGCGTGGTGCAGCTCGCACTGGGGCCGCGCTGCGATGGGTAGCGCCATGGCGCCCGACTTCTTCGCCGACGTCTTCCGCTGGCACGACCGTTTCCTGCCGCCGGTGGTGCTGCAGGACCGCCTGCTGCTGGCCAGCGAGAACGACCTGCTGGTGCTGGGTTCGCCCGGCGTCATGGCGGTGGAGCGCGTGCTGCGCCAGGGCGTCAGCCTCGCCGCGTATTGCAGTACCGGGGAAGGTGCCGCGCAGCTCGCGCAGATGCTCCATGCGCTGGAGACGCTGTCGCGCCAGGGGCTCGTGCGACCCGCAGCAAAGGGCGATGCGGATTCGTGGCTGGTTCCCGACTTCTCGGCGGCGCCCGCGCGCACCGCGCTTTCGGCCGACGTGGACGTCGTCGCGCTGTCGAAGGCCGTCGGCGACGACGCGGCCGCCCGCTGGGCACGGTCGCTGCCTGCGGGCACCGGACTCACCGTCGTCTTCTGCGACGACTACCTCGACCCCAGGCTCGCCGCCATCGACGCGCAGCAGCGCGCCTCGGGCCGTTCGTGGCTGCTGGTCAAGCCGACCGGCGAGCAGGCCATGGCCGGGCCGGTCTTCAGGCCTGACGGGCCATGCTGGCACTGCCTCGCGCATCGCTGGCTCGGGAATCGTCCGGCCCGTGCCTGGTGGCAATCGCGGCATGGCAGCGCCGGCAGCGGCGCGCCGGTGCGTGCGGGCGAGGGGCTCGTCGCCGGGCGGCTCGACCAGTTGCTCCCGGTGGCGCTGCAGCTTGCGAATCAGGCTGATGGTGCCGAGGTGCGGACGCTGGATTCGCCACAGCCGCATGTCGTCGCCCTCCGCCCTCAATGCCCGCACTGCGGAACGCCTGACCTCGTGGCCCGCCGGCAGCGCGAGCGC
Source organism: Variovorax sp. 22077 (assembly GCF_052044195.1). Lineage (NCBI taxonomy): Bacteria > Pseudomonadati > Pseudomonadota > Betaproteobacteria > Burkholderiales > Comamonadaceae > Variovorax > Variovorax sp. 22077. The sequence goes on along the minus strand of NZ_JBQEQC010000005.1, from coordinate 306,632 downwards.
GTCGTGCTGGCGCCGGGCCTGCCCACGGCGAGCCATGACGGCGGCTGGCGCACCGTACCGGCGTCGGTCACGGTCCAGCGGCTGATGCGCCACGTGAGCCCGCTCACCGGCGCCGTGGCGCGGATCGTGCCGCTGAACGCCGAGGCCGAGGGCGCGCTGACCGTCTACCGCAGCGAGATCTTCAGGACGCCGCCGCCCGGCGACGACGAGATGCCCGGCGTGCTGACCCAGGTGTGCCTGGGCAAGGGCATGTCGATGGAGCAGTCCCGCGCCAGCGCGCTGTGCGAGGCGGCCGAGCGGCACTCGGCCTTCTTCCGGGGCGACGAGGCCTGGGTGGTCGCACCCGCCGCCGACCTGGACGCGCCCCGCATCGAACCGCAGGCGCTGGCGCTCTTCAGCCAGCGGCAGCGCGAGCGCTTCGGCACGCACAAGCCGCCGCATGCCGTGGCCCCGTCCGCTTCGCCGCATGAAGCGCCGACGTGGTGGGCGCCCGCCTGGTCGCTGACCGCCGACGCGCGCCGCTACCTCCCGCTGGGCTTCTGCTTCGCCAATGCGCCGGTGCGGAGCCAGTTCCACGTGGGCTGGACCTCGAACGGCTGCGCGGCGGGCAACACGCGCGAGGAGGCCATCCTCCAGGGCTTTCTCGAACTGGTGGAGCGCGACGCCGCCGCCGTCTGGTGGTACGGGCGGCACCGTCGGCCGGCGGTCGGGCTCGGCAGCCTGTCCGGCGAAATCCTCCAGCGCATCGAGCGCACCTGCGGCCCGCGCTGGGAGCGCTGGGTGCTCGACATCACGCACGACTTCGGCATTCCGGTGGTGGTGGCGGTCGGCCGCCATCTGGACACGGGCGCCTGGGCCGTCGGCTTCGGCTGCAGCCCCGACCGCGCGCTGGCCTGCGAGCGGGCACTCACCGAGATGAGCCAGCTGATCGCGGCGGGCAAGAGCTTCGAGGTGCCGGCGGCCGAAGCAGCCGACGAGGGAGCACCGGCTTTCCTTTTGCCGGCCGGCACCGCGCCGGTTCCGGCCGCGCCCGCCGCCCGCAGCGACATCTCGGAGGAGATCCGCCGCTGCGTGGGCATTGCCGCCTCGCTCGGACTGGAAACCATCGTCCTCGACCACACGCGGCCCGACCTCCCGTTGTGCACCGTGAAGGTGGTGGTGCCCGGCCTGTGCCACATCTGGCCGGAACTGGGCAATCCGCGGCTTTACCGCGTGCCCGTCGCCCTCGGATGGCGCGACACTCCCCTGCAGGAGAGCGAATTGAATCCGCAGGCGCTGTACGTCTGAGATCGCGTAGGAGAATGCGGCGATGGCCATCTTCAGGAACAAGCTCGACCGGCGCGCCATCGTGCTGCGGCCGGTGCATGCCTTCGGCCGGCGCGCCTCTGTCTGCCAGACGGTGCTGCAGGCGCCCGACGTGTCCCAGGTCCACGCGATGGTGCGGTGGAACCGGCAGGCATGGGAAATCGTCGACCAGAGCCGCAACGGCACCACGCTGAACGGGCAGCGCCTGCCCAGCGGCCGCTGGACGGCGCTGCCCGCCGGCGCCGAGGTCCGCATGGGCATCGGCGACGAGTCGGTCTGGACCGCGGAAGACCTCGCCGCGCCGGCCACCTGCCTCTTTCCCTCGGGTGCAGGCGACGGCGGCGCGGGCGACATCGTGGAGCTGAACCCGCGCGAGAACCTGCTGCCGGACGACCATGAACCCGAGGCGAACGTCTACTTCCAGGACGGCAAGTGGATGCTCGAGCACATCGACGGCATCGAGCTGCTGGGCGACGGCGCCATGGTGCGCACATCGTCCAGCACCTGGGAGTTCGTGCTGTGCGACGACCTCGACCTCACCTCCGAGACGCCCATATCGACGCCCATGCCGGTGCCGATGTCGGCCGATGTGGCCCTGCACTTCGAGGTCAGCCAGGACGAGGAGCACACGAGCCTGAACCTGGTGACGCAGGGCAGGTCGGTGCCGCTGGGCGAGCGCATCCACCACTACACCCTGGTCACGCTCGCGCGGCTGCGCCAGAAGGACGCCCAGCGCGGCATCGCGCCGCAGAGCCAGGGCTGGATCGGGCTGGACGAGCTGTCGCGCATGCTGGGGGTGGAGCCCTCGTACGTGAACATCCAGATCTTCCGCGCCAAGCACCAGATCCTGAACGCGCTGCCGCCGCACCTGGTCGAGCCGCCGCTGGTCGAGCGCCGGCGCGGCACCGTGCGCCTGGGCAACTACCCCTTCGAAATTCGTGGCGGGGCGCAACCGCTGTAATCGTATGTAATTCAAATCGCTCCCTGCGCTCCCTAGAGTGACGACCAGTGCGGTGCCGGCGTGGCCCGTGCTGCAGCCATCACTCTGTTTCATTCGGGAAGTCGCCATGGGAATGATCCATTCCGTCACGGTCAACAACCATGCCAGTCATCCAGGCTGCTTCATGGTGTTCCAGAACGACCCGACGCAGCTCGCGCCGAATGCGCTGTCGCTGGCCTGGTTCACGAAGTTCTCCAACCCGGGGCCGACCTCCCGCGTCAAGTTCCAGTGGAGCGTCGACGTGGGCTTCGCCTGGGCCGAGACCGGCGAGCTGCAGCCGGGCGCCCAGTTCATCCCCACCGAAACCTACGAGCCGAGCGGACCCAACAACAAGATCACCCTCGACTGCAATCGCACCTACCGGTTCGTGAACCCCACCCAGGGGCCGGAACAGTCCCGGCTCTATCTCGCTCAGTCGGCGGCCGTTCCGGCCAGGTCGGCCGCCGCCGTGGGCGTGACCATGGGCGGCAGCACCGTGTACGCGGTGCAGGCGCGCACCGGCCAGAACCTGGCCTTCTCGCCGCATCCGAAGTACTTCATCGCCTACGGCGACTTCGAGGAAGGCGACGTGATCGATGCCGGAGCGATCGGCAACCCGCTGGAGCTGGCGTTTCCGCCCGGCGTCTACGCACTGACCACCACGCTCAACGCGGACGGAAGCTGGGACCAGCCGGAGAGCCTGGCCCTTTCGAACGCCAGCCGCCTGCGAATGCTCGCGGCTGCATGAGCGCCAAGCCTGTCACACACCTTGTGGCTTCGTTGAGGACGACGACCATGAAGAAACCAAGCACCCGCCACCCTGACCACCCAGCCACGTCCGGCACGACGCCGGCGGTGGCCATCGAACTCCAGGAGTACGGCCATGTACATGCGGCAAGCAACAGTTGAGAGAGTGGCCATGCGGCGCGTGTGCCTGGTGCCCAGGGGGGCACGCCTGGAGGATCCGCAGGTCGACTGCCTGCCGATGGAGGAGTCGGTCTGGGAGCGCGGCTACACGCTGGTGATCGACGAGGTCAAGCGCGGGGTGCTGCAGGACTTCTGGAAGAACTACTACGGCGCTTCCGCCGAGATGGCGATGTCGGGCAACCGGCTGATGGAACTGCGCAAGGACATCATGGCGATCACGCCCGACTGCCTTGGCGAGCCGGCCGTGTTCCAGTTCCTCGTGCAGCTGACCCGCATGTGCGTGCGGGCCTACAGCCAGCAGGGCACGCTGCAGGTCGTGGCTGAATAAGGCTCTCCCCCAGGCTCCGCACACTTCGTGTCGCTTCGCCAACCCCCTTCCGGGGGCGACACCTGCGGCCCGGCGGAGCCGGTTCCGCGGTGTCCCGCGACTGGAGCAGGGTGAGGCGTGCAGCCGGGGCGGTCAGGAGGCGGGCGCCTGCAGCTGGGCGCCCATCTTCTGGTGGATCAGGTTCACGGCCTTCAGCGGGCGCAGCATCACCTTGAACTCGGTGATCTTTCCTTCGTCGTTCCACTTCATCATGTCGACGCCGTTGATCTGGATGCCGTCGAGCTCCAGTGCGAATTCGAGCACCGCGTCGCGCTCCGACTTCAGCTCTCGCACGTAGCGGAAGCTCTCGTTGAAGAAGACCTGGAACGCCGCGGCCAGGTACTTGTGGGTGATGCGCTTGCCCACCTGGGGCGTGTGCACCACCGGCGAATGGAAGACGGCGGAGTCGTCGAGCAGGGCGTCGAGCCCGGCCACGTCGCGTTCCTTGACGAGCCGGTGCCAGGTGGCGAGGGTGTCGATCGGCATGAGTCTCCTGGGGCTTTTGTGGTCGATGCCCGCCATTTGACGCAGGCGCGGCCTGCATGGCAAGGCGCCGCGCGCACCTAGGCGACTTTGCAGCGACCCGCGCCTCAGGACAGCCGGTCCAGCAGGCTGTACCAGGCCACGCCGCCCGCAATGTAGAAGCGCTGCAGCCCGTGCAGCGGAATCGGCCGGATCGGCGACACCGGGTACGGAAAATCCGCCCCCGCATCCAGCATCCGCGCCGCCACGTGTCTGCCCATGCTCGTGGCCAGTGCGATGCCCCGGCCGTTGTAGCCCAGCGCGATCGTCATGCCCGGCGCCGGCGTGTGCACGTGCGGCATGAAGTCGCGCGTGACGGCGATCCGGCCGGCCCAGCGGTACTCGTAGCGCAGCGGACCGAGCTGCGGGAACAGCAGCTCCAGCGAGCGCTCCAGGTGCGCGAAATCGGCCGGTCCGCCCGGGTCGGCGAAATGGCCGCGCCCGCCCATCAGCAGGCGGCCCTGTGCGTCCTTGCGGAAGTACAGCAGCAGGCGCTGCGAGGTCGAGGCCGTCTCCCCGCGCGGCAGGATGGCGTGGGCCGCCGCGCCCTTCAGCGGTTCGGTCGCCACGATGAAGCTGTTGGCCGCCAGCACCGTGCGCTTCAGGCCCGGCCACAGCGCGCCCGTGTAGCCATTGGTGGCGATGAGCACCTGCTCGGCGGTGACGCTCGCGCCGGTCGACGTGCGCGCATGCCAGTGCGTGCCGCGCCGTTCCAGCGCCGTGACCTCGGTGCTGCCGTGCACCGCAGCGCCCAGGCCCTGGGCGGCGCGCACCAGCCCGCGCGTGTAGGCCAGCGGCTGGATGCCGCCGGCGCGGCCGTCCAGCCATCCGCCGGCGAAGGTATCGGTGCCCAGCCGGGCCGCGACGGCCGCGCGGTCCAGTGCTTCCGTCCTGGCGCCGCGCCTGGCCCATTGCGCGGCGCGCGCGTGCAGGCCGGCCACGTCCTTCTCCGAATAGGAAAGCTGCAGCCAGCCGTTGCGCACCGGCTGGCAGTCGATGCCGTGGCGCGCGATCAGGTCGAACACCAGGTCGGCCGAACCCGACACTGCGTCGATCAGCGGCTCGGCGCGCTCGGCGCCGAAGATCCGCACGAGTTCGTCGGGGTCGTGTTTCAGCGTCGGGTTCACCTGCCCGCCGTTGCGCCCCGAGGCGCCCCAGCCGGGCTCGTGCGCCTCCAGCACGCAGACCTGCGCGCCGGCCTCGGCCAGGTGCAGCGCGGCCGAGAGGCCCGTGAAGCCGCCGCCGACGATCAGCACGTCGGCCCTGCGCGATTCGGCCAGCGGCGGTGTCGGCGGGGCAGGGGGGGCAGTGGCGGCCCAGAGGGACGGTGGCAGTGCGCCAGCGTTCATGCGCGCACCTCCGCGGACGCCGCGGCACCGGAAGGATGCAGCACGCGCCGCAGGAAGTCCTGCGTGCGCGCATGGCGGGGGGCGCCCAGCACCTGTGCGGCCGGGCCTTCCTCCACGATGCTGCCGCTGTGCAGGAAGCACACGCGGTCGGCCACCTCGCGGGCGAAGCCCATCTCGTGCGTGACCACGATCATGGTCATGCCCTCGTCGGCCAGCGCGCGCATCACGCCGAGCACGTCGCCGACCAGCTCTGGGTCGAGCGCCGACGTGGGCTCGTCGAACAGCATGGCCTCGGGCTTCATCGCGAGCGCGCGGGCGATGGCCACGCGCTGCTGCTGCCCGCCCGAGAGCTGTGCGGGCCAGGCCTGCGCCTTCTCGGCCAGGCCGACCTTGGCCAGCAGCGCCAGGGCTTCCTCGCGTGCCTGCGCCGCGCCCTGGCGCAGCACGTGCACGGGGCCTTCCATCACGTTCTCCAGCACCGTGCGGTGCGGGAACAGGTTGAAGCGCTGGAACACCATGCCCATGCGGCTGCGCAGCCGGTGGATGTTGGGCGCGTTGCGGTCCACGCGCTCGCCGAAGGCGCGGATCTCGCCGCCCTCGTAAGACTCCAGCGCGTTGATGCAGCGAAGCACGGTCGACTTGCCCGAGCCCGAAGGGCCGATCAGGCACACCACCTCGCCCTTGTCCACGTGCAGGCTCACGCCCTGCAGCACGCGGTGCGCGCCGAAGCGCTTCTCCAGTCCCTCGACGTGGATCATGGCTGTTTCCTCCCGGCGGCGAAGCGCTTCTCGAGACGGCGCAGTCCCCACACCAGCGGCAGGCTCATCAGCAGGTAGAGCAGGGCGACCAGCGTGTAGACGGTCATGTTCTGGAAGGTGGACGAGGCGATGAGCTGGCCCGCGCGCGTCATCTCGGCCACGGTGATGGTCGAGACCAGCGAGGAGTCCTTCAGCATCATCACCAGCGTGTTGCCGTAGGGCGGCAGCGCGATGCGGAAGGCCTGCGGCAATATCACCCGCCGCATGATCAGCGCCGAGCGCATGCCCATGGCCTGCGCCGCTTCGCGCTGGCCCGGGTCGACCGCCTCGATGCCCGCGCGGAAGTTCTCCGCCTGGTAGGCCGAGTAGGCGATGCCCAGCCCGATCACGCCGGCCTGGAAGGCCGTGAGCTGCACCCCGAAGTCCGGCAGCACGAAGTAGATGTAGAAGAGCTGCACGATGATCGGCAGCCCGCGGATCACGTTGATGACCGCGGTGGCCGCCATCGACAACGGGCGCACCGGCGAGAGCTTCATCAGCGCCAGGCCCAGGCCGAGCACGCTGCTCAGCAGGAAGGAAAGCACGGTGACCTGCACGGTGACGATCGCGCCCTGCAGGAGGATCGGCAGGAAGTCCTGCGCGTGCTGCAGGAAGGTGGGAGCAGCCATCCTCGTCATTCCTTTCGCTCGACGCGCGGCACGTCAAATCGGCCGGCCGACGCAATCGGGCCCGTTCTCGGAACACTCCGGAACCGGCTTTGCCGGGCCGCAGGTGTTGCCACCTGCGAGGGGGGCGGCGCAGCGACACGAAGCACGCGAAGCCTGGGGGTGTGCATCAGATGCCCCACTTCTGGACGATCTTGGCGAGCGTGCCATCGGCCTTGATCGCCGCGATCGCCTTGTTGATGCGTGCCAGCGTCTCGGTGTCGCCCTTGCGCACCACCAGGCAGACGTCGCCCACGTTCACGGCCTTGTAGCTGTCGACCAGCTTCACGCCGGGGAAGGTGTTCTGGCGGATCTGGTAGGCCATGATGGGCTGGTCGCCGAGGCCGGCCTTGATGCGCCCGAGCGAGAGGTCGCGCGTCATGTCGGCCACCGAGTCGTAGCTGCGCACCTCCTTGAAGATGCCCTTCTTGTTGAGCATGTCGAGGAACACGGTGCCGACCTGCGCGCCCACCACCTCGCCCTTGAGCTCGTCGAGCGAGACGTAGGCGCGGGTGTCGTCCGCCTTGACGATCAGGCCCTCGCCATAGGAGTACACCGGGTCGCTGAAGTCGACCACCTCCTGGCGCGCGGGCGTCTTCAGCATGGCGGCCGAGACGATGTCGATCTTGCGCGCGGTGAGCGAGGGGATGAGCGCCGAGAACACCGTCTGCTGCACGTTCACGTTGAAACCGCCCGCCTTGCCCACGGCGGTGACGGTGTCGACCATCATTCCCTGGATGCTGTTGGTCTTCACGTCGAGGAAGGTGAACGGCACGCCGGTGGCGGTGGCGCCCACGTTGAAGGTGGGCGCGGCGCCCTGCGCGGCCGCCAGCGAGGCGGCGCCGGCGAAGCAAAGACCCAGGGCCAGGCGATGAAGGCGGCGAACGATGCGATTCATGGAAGCACTCCTCGAAGGAAGGGAAGTTGAAGAAGAAGGTGAGTGGAGATGAGCGAATACGGTCGGTGGCCGAGATGCAACATGCATGCCAATATTCGATTCTTTTGAATCTCTCATCAATAAATGAAAACCACTAGTCGAATCTAAAGTATCGATATTCGATATTTAGATCGGCTGTCGCTATACTCCCCAGCCATGGACGCCACACCCGACACAGCCCCCGAAGACAGCCAGAGCCTGCTTTTCAACCAGTCGCTGGAAAAGGGCCTGGCGGTGCTGCGCGCCTTCAGCGCCCGGCGCCGCACCATGACGCTGGCCGACGTGGCCGAGGCCACCGACATCACCAAGAGCTCGGCCCAGCGCATGGTCTTCACGCTCGAGAAGCTGGGCTACGTGCGCAAGCATCCGAAGACGCGGCGCTACCAGCTGACGCCGCGCGTCATGGAGATCGGCTTCAACTACCTCGCGGCGCACTCGCTGATCGACGTGGCCAACCCGTTCCTGTCGGAGCTCACCAAGGTGACGACCGAGACCTCCTGCCTCACGGAGCCCGACGGGCTGGACATGGTCTACGTGGCGCGCTTCGTGAGCGCGCAGTTCGTGCCGGTGCACATGCCCATCGGCAGCCGCATCCCCATGTACTGCACTGCTTCCGGGCGCGCCTTCCTGAGCGCGCTGCCCGAGGATGAGGCACGCGCGCTCATCGAGTCGTCCGACCGCGTGGCCCACACCATGCACACCCGCACCGGCGTGGACGAGATCATGGAAGAGCTGCGCCAGGCGCGGCAGCAGGGCTTCGCCACCAATGCCGAGGAACTCTTCCTGGGCGACATGACCATCGCCGCACCCGTGCTGGGCGCGCAGGGGCGGCCGGTGGCCTCGGTGCACGTGGTGGCGCCCACCAGCCGCTGGACGCTGGAGGAAGCGGTGCGCAAGCTGGCGCCCACCCTGCTGCTTTGCGCGCGCTCGCTCACCAGCTCGGCGCGCAGCGTGGATTGACGGCATAAGCTTTCCGGCATGGCGCCGGCCGCTGCTGCCCTTATGCTTTGCGAAGTCCCAACGCAGCATCCGCAGCCCCCACCATGACCGATTTCCGCCCCGCCTACGACAAGAGCTTCGACCGCATCGCCGCCGACCGCCTGCCCGCGCTGCTGCGCGCCATGCCCAAGGCGGAACTGCACATGCACATCGAGGGCTCGCTGGAGCCCGAACTCATCTTCGCGCTCGCCCAGCGCAACGGCGTGTCCATTCCCTACGCCAGCGTCGAGGAGCTGCGCAAGGCCTACGCCTTCACCAACCTGCAGAGCTTCCTCGACATCTACTACGCCGGCGCCAGCGTGCTGCTCAAGGAGCAGGACTTCTACGACATGGCCTGGGCCTACCTGGAGCGCGCCGCCGCCGACAACGTGGTGCACACCGAGATGTTCTTCGACCCGCAGACGCACACCGCGCGCGGCGTGCCGATGGAGACGGTGATCGACGGCCTGCACCGCGCGTGCACCGACGCACGCTCGAAGCTGGGCGTGAGCGCCGCGCTCATCCTGTGCTTCCTGCGCCACCTCAGCGAGGAAGAGGCCTTCGAGACGCTGGAGCAGGCGCTGCCCTACCGCGACAAGTTCATCGGCGTGGGGCTCGATTCGAGTGAAGTGGGCCATCCGCCCGAGAAGTTCGCCCGCGTGTTCGCGCGCTGCCGCGAGCTGGGCTTCCACTTGGTCGCCCACGCCGGCGAGGAGGGCCCGCCCGAATACGTGTGGAGCGCGCTCGACGTGCTGAAGGTCGAGCGCGTCGACCATGGCGTGCAGAGCACCAAGGACCCCGAGCTGATGAAGCGCCTTGCGAAGGACCGCATTCCGCTGACCGTGTGCCCGCTGTCGAACCTCAAGCTCTGCGTGTTCCCCGACCTGTCGAAGCACAACCTCGGCGCCCTGCTGGACGCGGGGCTGGTGGCCACCGTCAACTCCGACGACCCGGCCTACTTCGGCGGCTACATGAACCAGAACTTCACTGAGACCTTCTCGGCCACCGGCCTGAGCGTGCAGCAGGCCTGGCAGCTCGCGGCGAACAGCTTCGAGGGCAGCTTCATCGACGAGGCCGCCAAGCGCGCCTACGTCGACCGGCTCAACGCCGTCTTCGCGAGCTTCTGATCGGCGGCGGCGGGCCGCGCCACCAGCAGCGGCATCGCCACCAGCGCGCAGGCGCTGGCCGCCAGCCACACCATCGGCCAGCCCTGCAGCGCCAGCAGGTGCGGAATGGAGAAGGGCGTGACGAAGCACACCAGGAACACGCTGGTGTTCGCCATCCCCAGCGCGGTGCCGGCACGCGATGCGCCCGCCAGCGTGGCGAGTTCGGTATAGGCCACGCCGTGCCAAGCCGACACGCACACGCCGCTCACGCCCAGCAGCACCACCAGCGCGATGCGAAGCGCCTGTGAGTCGGCAGCGTGCGTGCCCGCGGCCAGTGCCAGTGCAGCGAGGCCTGCGAACAGCACAACGGTGAGCCCGCTGCAGGCGCGCAGGTAGGCCGGCCGGTTCCTGTTGCGGTCGGTCCAGCGGCCGCTCCACACGCGCATGACCATCGCGCCGACCTGCACGAACACCATCGTCGCGGTGATGGTCGCCAGGCCCGCATGGCCGAAGTCGTGCAGGAACACCGTGCCGAAGGACAGCACCGCGAACTGCGGCGCGCAAAGAATGCCGATGCCGGCCACGATGCGCCACACGCGCGCGTCGCGCAGCGGTCCGCTCTTCGGCACGGCGGCTGCAGTCGGCACGGCCTTGTCGCCGCCCGCCGCGATGGGCGGCTCGTGCACCCACGCCCAGCTCATCGCCGCGCTCAGCGCGCACAGCAGCGCCAGCAGGCCGTAGAGCGCCGCGAAGCCGAAGTGCAGCGCGACGAAGGGCAGCACCAGCGCGCCGATGCCGCCGCCCATCGGCACGGCGGTCTGGCGGATGCTCATCGCGAGGCCGCGCTCGCTCGCGTCGAACCAGGTCATCACCGCGCGACCGCTGGCGCCGTTGACGCTGCCGCCCAGCAGCCCCACCAGCAGCAGCCCGCTGCCGAGCCAGCCCAGGCCCGGAATGTGCCCTGCGGCGGGCGCGGCCCACAGCGCCATTGCGACCAGCGCGAGGGCCGTGCTGCCCAGGCCCGCCAGCAGCACGGGCCGATCGCCCCAGCGGTCGGTCAGCAGGCCCCAGGGCAGCTCGCTCACCGCGATGCCCAGGCCCATGAGGCCCAGCACCAGCCCGAGGGTGGCGTTGTCGAGCTGGTAGCCGGTGCGCATCAGCACGGCCGTCATCGGAATGCCGCTGAAGGCCACCGAGAAGGCGGCGTTGGCCGCCACGCCTGCCGCCAGCACCTTCCAGCGGTGGCGCGGGGTGAATGAAGAAGAGGAGGGGGGGGTGGAGAGGGAGTGGGTCATCTTGCCGGGCAGTTTCCGCTTCGGCAAAGGTTTTGAAAATCAGAAAATAATTGGCGAATCGTCCTGAAAAACGGGATGATCGCCGTCAACCCCCAAAACCGGAAAGAGCCGCAATGAGCCAGGTGATGTTCGATCTCGACGTGCTGCGCACCTTCTCCACCGGCATCGCGCTCGGCAGCTTCGCGCGGGCCGCCGACAAGCTGGGGCGCTCGACGTCCGCCGTGAGCGCGCAGCTGAAGAAGCTCGAGTCGCAGGCCGGCACCGTGCTGTTCCGCAAGGCGGGCCGGGGGCTGGAGCTCACCGATGCCGGCGAGACGCTGCTGGCCTACGCCCACCGCATGCTCGAACTCAACGACGAAGCCAGCGCCGCCATGCGCGGAGCCGACCTGCAGGGCTCGGTGCGCCTGGGCCTTCAGGAAGACTTCGGCGAGACGCTGCTGCCGGCCGTGCTGGGCCGCTTCGCGCGCGCGCATCCCAAGGTGCGCATCGAGGCCTGCGTGGCGCGCAGCGGCGAACTGCGCGAGCGGCTCGAACTCGGCCAGCTCGATCTCGCACTGGCGTGGGACGTGGGCGACCAGCCGCTGTCGCCGTACGCCGAGCGCGTCGCGCGGCTGCCTCTGCTGTGGATCGGGCCGCGCACGCCGGAGCGGGTCGAGGCGCCGTGGTGGACGCAGCGCGAGCAGCGCGCCGGTGGCGCACGCCAGCCGAAGAGCAAGGAGCCGCTGCCGCTCATCATGCTCGACGCGCCCTGCCCGCTGCGCGAGATCGTCATCACCGCGCTCGACAAGGCCGGCGTGCCATGGCGTCGCGCCTTCGGCAGCGCGAGCCTCGCGGCGCTCTGGGCGGCGGCATCGGCCGGGCTGGGCCTGACGGTGCGCACGCCCTTCGGCCTGCCTTCGCATGTGCGCGTCGTCGACCGTTCGACGCTGGCGCTGCCCGCGCTGCCGCAGATATCGCTCGTGCTCTATCGCGCGCAGGCCCTGCCCGAGGCGCCCGCGAGCCGCCTTGCCGGGCTGCTGCTGGAGGCCGTGCGCCAGCACGTGCAGCCGGTCGTTTTGCCGATGCGGGAGAATCCGCCGCTGGAGACAAGAACAAGAGCGGTACGGCATGGCAACGCAAAACTTCCTGCACCTGTGGGATGACAGGTTCCTCTACATCACACCGGCCATCCAGTCGGGCCTGACGGCCCGCTCTTCGGCCACGCTGCTGGCATCAGTCAGCGGGCACCCCTTCACGCTGGAGGCGGTCGACGGCACCCGCGTGCGCTGCACCGCCGCGCTGGTCGCGCCGCACGTGTCGCGACGGCTCGACGTCGACGGCTGCGGGCTGCTCTCGCTCAACCTCGACCCCGCTTCCAGCGCCTACCGCATGCTCGCGCGGCGCATGGGCGGCCACGGCATCCAGCCCATCGACGCGCGGCGCTTCGGCGCGCTGCGCGACGACTTCGAACCGGCGCAGTGCGGCGCCTTGTCCAGCGAGAGACTGCAGTCGCTCAGCGCGAAGATGGTCGAGGCCATCACCGAGAGCCCCGAGTTGCAGGCGCCGCTCGATCCGCGCATCGACCGCGTGCTGCAGGCCATCCGCGCGCATGCGGGGCAGATCGCGCTGCGCGATCTCGCGGCCGTGGCGTGCCTGTCGCCCGACCGGCTCACGCACCTGTTCGCCGAGCAGGTGGGCGTGTCGGTCAAGCGCTATGCGCTGTGGACCAAGGTGCGCCGCACGGTGCAGCAGTTCACAGGGCAGCGTTCGCTGACCGACGTGGCGCTGGTCAGCGGCTTCACCGACGCGGCGCACATGAGCCGCACCTTCCAGCGCTACTTCGGCCTGCCGCCTTCGTTCCTGGCCAGCCAGGTGCGCGTGACGGCCGACGAGCAGGCCTCGCACGCGTGGGGCCAGAACGCGCCGCTGCACTGACGCGATCGGCCGTAACGGCCACCGCATGCAATGCAGCGGCTGCGTACAAGCCGCCAGCGGCGAGGCTGCCTAAGCTCCGGGACGCTCCGCCAAGAGAGCATCAGCATCAACTGGAGACATCATGAGACTTTCGATCCGTCGCGGCGTCGTGCCGCCGTCGTTGCTCGCGCTCGCCGCCGCCGCGCTCACCGCCTGCGGTGGCGGTGGTGGCGGAGGCAACGGCTTCGTGTTCTTCCCTTCCTCGCCGTCCACGCCGACGAATCCGCCCGCGGAGGCCACCTACAAGGCCGAGATCCGCCGCACGTCCATGGGTGTGCCGCACATCAAGGCCGACAGCTGGCCGGGCGTGGGCTATGGCTACGGCTACGCGCAGGCCGAGGACGACCTGTGCACCATGGCCGACTCGTTCCTCACCTACCGCGGCGAGCGTTCGCAGTATTTCGGCGCCGACGCGAAGCTGGTGGCCAGCAGCACCATCGGCCTGCCGAAGAACATCGACTCCGACTTCTTCCACCGGCACGTGATCTCGGCCGACGTGCTGCAGAAGATGATCGACGCGCAGCCCGACAACCTGAAGAAGCTCGTCGTCGGCTTCGCCGCGGGCTACAACCGCTACGTGCGCGAGGTGAAGGCAGGCGGCACGGCGCACGCGGCCTGCCGCAACGAGGCGTGGGTGCAGCCGATCACCACCGACGACATCTATCGCCGCATGTACGCGGCCAACCTGGCGGGCGGCTACAGCAACTTCCTCGCGAACATCGCCAACGCGACGGCGCCTGCCGTGGTGGCGCCCACCAAGGTGTCGGCGCACCGCCCCGGCTCCAGGAAGGCGGCGGTACAGATGGCGGCGCTGAAGATCGACGGGCCCGAACTGCAGGTCGGCGGCCATGAGGGCGTCGGCAGCAACATGATCGGCTTCGGCACCGCGGCCACCGGTGACTCGAGCCCGCTGCTCTTCGGCAACCCGCACTGGTACTGGCGCGGCCCCGACCGCTTCTACCAGGCGCAGCTCACCATCCCGGGCGAACTGAACATCAGCGGCACCTCGTTCCTCGGCATTCCGGTGATCCTCATCGGCTTCAACGACAACATCGCGTGGAGCCACACGGTGTCGACGGCGCGGCGCTTCGGTTTCTTCGAGCTGAAGCTGGCAGCGGGCGACACGACCAGCTACATGCGCGACGGCGCCGCCGTGAAGATGCAGCCCTCCACCATCACCGTGAAGGTGAAGGGCACCGACGGCTCGATGACGCAGATCACGCGCACGCTCTACAAGAGCGAATACGGCCCGATGGTCAACCTGGCGTCGATGAGCCCGGCACTGGCCTGGAGCCAGACCACGGCGTTCGCGATGCGCGACATCAACGGCGAGAACTACCGCACCTTCCGCAACTGGCTGCGCTGGAACCAGGCGAAGTCGCTCGACGAGTTCATCGCCATCCAGCGCGAGGAAGCCGCGATTCCCTGGGTCAACACCGTCGCCGTGGGCCGTGGCAGCGCCAAGGCGTGGTACGCCGACATCGGCGCAGTTCCCAACGTGTCGCTCGCGCAGGTCACCGACTGCACGACGCCGACGGGCGCGTCGATGCAGTCCGCGCTGCCGCGCGTGCCGGTGTTCGACGGCTCGCGCAGCGCCTGCGACTGGCAGACCGACGCCGACTCGGCGCAGAAAGGAGCGATCGGCGCATCGCGCATGCCGAACCTGATGCGCGACGACTACGTCGCGAACATGAACGACAGCTATTGGCTGGCCAACCCGAAGGCGCCGATGACTGGCTTCCCGCCCATCATGGGCCCGGCCGGTTCCGACCCCGTAAGCTTCCGCACCCGCATGGGCAACGTGCTGGCGCAGGGTCGCATCGACGGCTCCGACAGCTATGGCGCGAAGGGCGCGACGCCCGACAACGTCAAGCGCATGGTGCTCGACAGCCGCGTGTTGACGGCGGAGCTGTTCAAGGCCGACGTGCTGCCGATCGTGTGCGACGGCACGCCCATCGCGGTCACCAAGGACCCGCTGACCACCGACGCGATCGGCCCGAGCGTCGACGTGAGCGCCGCCTGCACCGCGCTCGCGGCATGGGACGGCACCGGCGTCACCGGCGCGAGAGGCGCGCACCTGTGGGACGAGTTCTGGAGCCGCGCTTCGCAGATACCCGCAGCCTCGCTCTATACCGTGCCCTTCGACCCGGCGGACCCGATCCACACGCCTCGCGGTCTGAACGCCGCTGCCGCCACGCAGCTGCGCGAAGCCTTCGGCGCGGCCGTGGTTCGCGTGCAGGCCAGCGGCTACGCGGTGGACGCACCCCGCGGCGACTACCTGTTCGCCACGCGCGGCGGCAAGAAGATCCCGCTGTACGGCGGCTGCGGCGGACCGGGCTACTTCACCATCGCCTGCTCGGAGAACCGTCTCGACAAGGGCGGCTACACCATGGACGGCAACCCGAACGGCAACAGCTACATGCAGGTCGTGCGCTTCCCCGATGGCGGCGTGGAAGCCCACACCTTCCTGACCTTCTCGCTCTCGGACGACCCGGCCTCGGCGCACAACGGCGACTACACCCGCGCCTACAGCGAGGGCAAGTGGCTCAGGGTGCCGTTCTCGGAGTCGGAGATCAAGGCCGATTCGAGCTACACCAGCAAGTCGATCGCCGAATAGCCGATCGCCGGATGAGCGATGAAGACGTAAAGGAGAAGTGAAGAAGGGCGCGCGCGTGGTGCGCATCCCCCGCCGCTCTTAAGATCGGCGGCGAACGCGCCACGCACGCCATTCGTCGCCGACGCAGCTGCGTTCCTCATTCAAAACAGGAACTCTTCATGCGCCCGAAACTTCAAGGCGGCCTGGTGCCGCTTCTTCTCGTGCCCGTCGTCACGGCCCTCGCGGCCTGCGCCGGCATCACCGACCGGTCGGCTTCTTCCGCAGTCGATCCCCAGGCTTCGCAGCCTCGCGCCGGCTACCAGGCCGAGATCCGCCGCACCGCCATGGGCGTGCCGCACATCAAGGCCGACGACTGGGGCGGCGCGGGCTACGGCTACGGCTACTCGCAGGCACAGGACGATCTGTGCACCATGGCCGACGGCTTTCTCACCTACCGCGGCGAGCGCTCCGAATTCTTCGGCGCGGAGGCCCGGCTGCCGGCGGCCAGCACCATCGGCCAGCCGACGAACATCGACTCGGACTTCTTCCACAGGCAGGTGATCGGCGCCGACGTAGTCGATGCCATGGCCCGTGCGCAGCCGCCCGCCATCCAGCGCATGGTCGAAGGCTTCGCTGCGGGCTACAACCGCTACCTGCGAGACCTGAAGGCCGGCGTCGCCGGCAACGCCCATGCGGCATGCCGCAACGAGGCATGGGTGCGGCCGGTGAGCGCCACCGACATCTACCGACGCATGTACGCCACCAACCTCGCGGCGGGCTACAGCAACTTCCTCTCGAACATCGCGAACGCGGCGCCTCCTGCTGGCGGGGTGTCCCCGAACGGAGCGCCGCCGCAGCCGCTGGCGCTGCAGGTCGGAGGCACGGCAGGCGTCGGCAGCAACGTGATCGGCTTCGGCACGGCCTCCACCGGCGATTCGAGCCCGCTGCTGTTCGGCAACCCGCACTGGTACTGGCGCGGGCCCGACCGCTTCTACCAGGCGCAACTCACCATCCCGGGCGAGCTGAACGTCAGCGGCACCTCGTTCCTCGGCATCCCGGTGATCCTCATCGGCTTCAACGACAACGTGGCCTGGAGTCATACGGTGTCCGCCGCGCGGCGCTTCGGCATCTACCAGCTGCAGCTCGCGCCCGGCGACGCCACCAGCTACATGCGCGACGGCCGGCCCGTGAAGATGCGGCCCTCGACCATCACCGTGAAGGTGAAGGGCGCGGACGGCACGACGAGACAGCTCACGCGCACGCTCTACGCCTCGGAGTACGGCCCGCTGGTGAACCTCGGCGCCATCGATCCGGCACTGGCCTGGAGCCGCAGCACCGCCTTCGCCATCCGCGACATCAACGCCGGCAACTACCGCACCTTCCGCACATGGCTGCGCTGGGCGCAGGCGAAGTCCCTCGACGAGCTCATCGCAGCGCAGCGCGAGGAGGCAGCCATCCCGTGGGTCAACACCGTGGCCGTGGGCCGAGGCAGCGCGAAGGCCTGGTACGCGGACATCGGGGCCGTGCCCAACGTCTCGCCCGAGCAGGTCGCGAGCTGCACCACGCCCGCCGGCAAGGCGATGGCGGCGGTGCTGCCGCGCGTGCCGGTGTTCGACGGCTCGCGCAGCGCGTGCGACTGGCAAAGCGATGCCGACTCGGTGCAGAAGGGGGCAGTCGGCCCCTCGCGCATGCCGAGCCTGCTGCGCGATGACTACGTCGCCAACATGAACGACAGCTACTGGCTCGCCAATCCGAAGGCGCCGCTCGAGGGCTATCCGGCCATCTTCGGTCCGGCGGGCAGCGATGCACAGACCTTCCGCACGCGGCTGGGCCACCTCATCGCGCAGGGGGCGGGCAGGGGCGCGACGGTCGATACCGTCGAGCGCATCGCACTCGCCAGCCGCGCCTACACCGCCGAACTGTTCAAGGGCTCCGCACTCGACATGGTGTGCGGCGTGCCCCGCATCGAGGTGAAGGGCGACGCGCAGACCGGCGAGGTCTTCTTGCCGCCGCGCGGCGTCGACACCGCTTCCGCCTGCGCGGTACTGAAGGCCTGGAACAACACCGGCGCCGCCACGGCGCGCGGTGCCCATGTGTGGGACGAGTTCTGGGCGCGCGCCTCGCGCCTGCCCGCCGACAGGCTCTATGCGGTGCCCTTCGACGCCGCCGACCCGATCGGCACGCCGCGCGGTCTCAAGCCCTCTGCGGCCGATGAACTGCGGCAGGCCTTCGGTGCCGCCGTGCTGCGCGTGCAGGCCAGCGGCTACACGCTGGACGCGCCGCGAGGAGAAACCCTGTTCGTCACGCGCAACGGCCGCCGGATTGCTTTATCCGGCGGCTGCGACACCCAGGGCTACTTCACGGTCGTGTGCTCGGAGAACCGGCTCGACAAAGGCGGCTACACGATGGACGAGAACCCCAACGGCAACAGCTACATGCAGATCGTGAGGTTCCCGCCGGGCGGCGTGGAGGCGCATACCTTCCTCACCTACTCGCTGTCGGACGATCCGGCGTCGCCGCACCATGCCGACTACACGCGTGCCTACAGCGCCGGCAACTGGCTGCGCATGCCGTTCTCGGAGGCGGAGATCGGGGCCGACGCCGGCTACAGCAGCCTGACCATCCGCGAGCAGCGCGAGTGAGGCTTTCTCGGCGAGGCTTCCTCAGCGTCGCTTCGCCAGCCAGTTCCATGCGGCACCTGCCGCCATCAGCACGCAGGTGCCCAGGAACACGGCGCGCATGCCGATGTGCCCGCCCACGAAGCCGCCCAGCAGCGGCCCAGCGACCTGGCCCGTGTACTGCGCCGAGGTCGAGTAGCCCAGCATGTTGCCGGCCACGCGCTCGGGCACGTTGTGGCGGATCACGCTCGCGATGCACGGCAGCAGCCCGCCGAGCGACAGCCCCATCAGGAAGCGCAGCACCACCAGCTGCCAGCCGGAGGTGACGAAGGCCTGCGGCACCAGCAGCAGCGCCGACACTGCGAGGCAGCCGACGATCACGTTCCAGTGCCCCACGCGGTCGGCCAGCTTGCCCAGCCGCGAGGCCGACAGGATGCTGCCGAGCGCCGCGGCGGACATCACGAGGCCGGCCATCATCGTCACGCGGCCCGGGTCTTCCACGAGGGTGGCGACGTAGACGGTGATGATCGGCTCGATCGACATGTTCGCCAGCATCAGCAGCATGCCGGTGAAGAGCATCGCGACCAGCGGGCGCTTGTCGGGCACTGCGGCCCAGCCGGTTTGCTCGGCCGCGCTGCCGCCATCCTGCTTGCGCGCGGCAGGCGCCTTGCGCTCCTCGCGAATCAGGAAGGCCGTCGCGAGAAAGGCCACGAAGATGATCGCGCCCGCCGCGAAGAAGGTGGCGCGGATGCCGATCAGCGGCGGCAGCGCGCCACCGACCAGCGGCCCCACGAGGTTGCCCGCCATGATGGCCGACGACATCGTGCCCAGCGCCCAGCCGGTACGGTCCTTGGGCGTCTGCGTGGCCACCAGCACCATCGAGCCCGACGCGTAGCCGCCCAGCAGCCCTGCCAGCAGTCGAAGGCCCACCAGCTGCCACACATTGCCCGCGACGCCGATCAGCGCCATCGCCACCGCCATGCCCAGGCTCGCGCGGATCAGCATCGGCTTGCGCCCGTAGCGGTCTGCCAGCCGGCCCCACAGCGGCGCCACCAGCGCGGCGCTCAGGAAGGTGGCGCCGTACGCCGCGCCCGACCACTGCACGATGGCCGCGTGGTCCGTCACCCCGAGCTGCTCGACGTACAGCGGCAGGAAGGGCAGCAGCAGCGTCATCGCGATGATGGTCGTGAAGGAGCCGAACATGCAGACGGCGAGGTTGCGCTGCCAGTGGAGATTGCCACCCTGCTCGGCGGAAGGGGCGGTCGTCGTTGCGGTTGTCGTCGGACGCGTCATGGGGAACACCCATTGTGGGACGCCGAACGCAGACTGGCGCTTGCCGATTGGCGGCGGCGGCCATCGCAGCGCGGCAAGGCGTGCCGCGAATCCCTGACGCCCGCGCGGTTGGACCAGCTCGCGTAGTCTTGCGTCCTGCATCGCTTACAAACCTCCTTTCAGGACATCGCCATGAAACGCATCGGCGTGCTCGTCTTCCCCGGCTTCCAGATCCTCGACCTCGCCGCCATCGCCGCGTTCGAGCTTGCGAACATTCACGCCGGCAAGCCGGTCTACCAGGTCGAGCTGCTGTCGGAAGAGGGCGGCCTCGTGGTCAGTTCGTCGGGCGTGAGCACCGACAGCAAGCGCTTCGGCACGGCCAAGTACGACACGCTGCTGCTGAGCGGCGCGCTCTTCATCGCACCCACCTCCGAGAAGATGTGCCGCTTCCTGCGCGCCGGGCTGCGCAATGCGCGCCGCGTGGCCAGCATCTGCACCGGCGCCTTCGGGCTGGCCGACGCCGGCCTGCTCGACGGCCGCAAGGCGACCACGCACTGGTCCTTCGCGGGTGAGTTGCAGAAGCGTCATCCCGCCGTGAAGGTGCAGCCCGACCGCATCTTCATCAACGACGGGCCGGTGTGGACTTCGGCCGGCATGACGGCGGGCATCGACCTCGTGCTGGCCCTGGTGGAGGAAGACCTCGGCGTGGAGGCGGCGCGCTTCGCGGCGCGGAAGCTGGTCGTCTACCACCGCCGCGCGGGCGGGCAGTCGCAGTACTCCGCGCTGCTGGAGCTGGAGCCGAAGTCGGACCGCATCCAGAAGGCGCTGGTGCATGCGCGGGCCAACCTGCGCGACACGCTGTCGGTGGAGGAACTGGCCGAGGTCGTGCACCTGAGCCCGCGCCAGTTCAGCCGCGCCTTCAAGGCCGAGACAGGCCAGTCGCCCGCGCACGCGGTCGAGACGCTGCGCGTGGAGGCGGCGCGCGCGCTGATCGACGAAGGCAACCTCGCGCTCGGCGTGGTCGCGCGCGAAACCGGCTTCGGCGACCCCGAGCGCATGCGCCGCGCCTTCCTGCGCACGCTGGGGCAGCCCCCGCAGAGCGTGCGCCGCGTGTCGCGCCGGGAGGCGGCCGTGGCCTGAGCGGCAGGATGTCCTGAAAAGTGGCTTATATGACATTTACGCCATAGCCACGCAGGAGGAGACTTTCCCCATGGCCGCACACATCGACGCGGCGAAAAGGAAAGCTCCATGACTGCCACCGTTACCGCTTCAACAAACTCCCCCAAGGGCACGGCCCTCGTCACCGGCGCGTCGTCCGGCATCGGTGCCGTGTACGCGGACCGCCTCGCGCGGCGCGGCTTCGACCTCATCCTGGTGGCGCGCAACCGCGAACGCCTCGAGGCGCTGGCCGCGAAGCTCGTGCGCGAGACCGGCCGCAAGGTCGAGGTCCTTCCGGCCGACCTGACGAACCGCCAGGACATCGCACAGGTCGAGGCCGCGCTGCGCACCCGCGGCGACATCACCATGCTGGTGAACAACGCCGGCTTCGGCGCCGCCGCGCCGCTGCTGGCGTCGGACGTCGACAAGATGGAAGAGATGATCGCGCTCAACGTGAGCGTGCTCACGCGACTCACCTACGCGGCCGTGCCGGGCTTCGTCGAACGCGGCACGGGCACGCTGGTGAACATCGCCTCCATCGTGGCGATCTCGCCGGAGACGCTCAACGGCGTGTACGGCGGCAGCAAGGCCTTCGTGCTTGCGTTGAGCCAGTCGCTGCAGCACGAACTCAAGGACAAGGGCGTGCGCGTGCAGGCGGTGCTGCCCGGCGCGACGGCCACCGAGTTCTGGGGCGTCGCAGGCGTGCCGATGGAGCACCTGCCCAAGGAGATCGTCATGACCGCGCAAGACATGGTCGACGCCGCCCTGGCGGGGCTCGACCAGGGCGAGCAGGTCACGATCCCCGCACTGCCCGATCTGGCCGAGTGGGAGGCCTTCGATGCGGCGCGGCGGGCGATGTCGGGGCGGTTGTCCAGCACCGCTCCCGCTGCGCGCTACCGCGTCGGCGCCGGCCCGGCGTGAGGTCGAACCGGGTCTTCCAGTTCAGATGCGGTGGGTCCGGCGCGCGTAGAGCGCGGCCAGCGCCAGCCCCGTGGCCGCCGCGCCGCACCAGGCGAGGGCAGGGCTGCGCAGCATGCCTTGAAGGCGCGCGTGGCGGCCCGGTTCGGCGTGCATGCCGCGTGCGGCACGTTCCTTGGGCGTGAGCGGCCGTGCCGCGTTCGGGTTTTCTTCGCCTTCAAGCACGGCTTGAGAGATGTCGAGCGGGGTCAGCGAATCGTTGGCGGTGGATGCGGTCATGGTGGCTGGCCTTTCTTGCCTTTCCCGATGGTGAATCGATCAGTGGTGCAAGACTCGCGCAAACCCGGGGCGTCGGATCTGAGGCGAAGCACCGACATTGAAGTAGGTCAATGCCGCGCCCGCATTGCGGGCCACGGCGCCGTTTAGAATCCCGCTCCCTCGCGATCGGGCGCCCCGGCCTGCTGCGGGTTTCACATCTCCGGGGCCATGTAGAGGAACACCATGTACAAAAACCTCGCGGGCCGCGCCGTTCTGGCGCTGGCAGCCGCCGGCTTTTTATCTCCCGTTTTTTCGCAGCAGCAGCAACAGGCCCAGGCGCCGCTGAAGATCGGCTTCGTCTACGTCACGCCCGTCACCGATGCGGGCTGGGTGCGCCAGCACGAGGAAGGCCGCAAGGCCGTCGATGCGGCGCTGGGGGCGAAGGTCAGGACCACCTACGTCGAGAACGTGGCCGAGGGTGCCGATGCGGAGCGCGTGATCCGCGACCTCGCGCAGCAGGGCAACACGCTCATCTTCACGCCGAGCTTCGGCTATATGGAGCCGACGATGAAGGTGGCGAAGGACTTCCCCGACGTGAAGTTCGAGTCGATCACCGGCTACAAGACCGCGCCCAACGTGGCGACCGCCAATGCGCGCTACTACGAGGGCCGCTATCTCGCGGGCATCGCGGCCGGACGCATGACGAAGACCAACATCGCGGGCTACGTCGCGGGCTTTCCGATTCCGGAAGTGCTGCAGGGCATCAACGCCTTCACGCTGGGCATGCGCTCGGTGAACCCATCGGCGCAGGTGCGCGTGGTGTGGCTCAACGAATGGTTCGATCCGCCGAAGGAGCGCGACGCCGCCATGGCGCTGTTCAACCAGAACGCCGACGTGATCGCCTTCCACACCGGCTCCACCGCCGTGATGGCGGCGGCGCAGGAGCGCGGCAAGCTGGCCATCGCGTACCACTCCGACATGCGCAAGATCGCACCCGATGCGCAGGTCGTGGCGGTCACGCACCAGTGGGGCGGCTACTACACTCAGCGCGCGAAGGCGGTGCTCAACGGCAGCTGGAAGAGCGGCAAGCTCTGGGGCGGTGTGAAGGAAGGAATGATCCGCGTCGGCGACTTCGGCACCAAGGTGCCCAAGGCCGTGCAGGACGAGGTGCTGGCGCGTCAGAAGGACATCGCCGCAGGCAGGCTGCAGCCCTTCCGCGCCGCGGCGGCCGATGTGCGCGACAACGAGGGGCACACCGTGATCGCCAAGGGCACCCAGCTGGGCGACGATCAGATCCTGACGATGAACTGGCTGGTGGAAGGCGTGCAGGGGCGCGTGGCGCGCTAGTCTGTCGGGCGGCTGGTGTGCGGAGCACGAGGAAGCAAGTCCTTGATGCGCTTGCGAAGCACAGTGGGTGTCGCGGGAGGTGTCATCTGCAGCACGGCCATGCAGCGGTCCAGGCGGCCCGGCCGCGCAAGCAGTGTCTCGGCGGCTCTTGTGAGATCGGCATCGATGCTGTTGCCGTAGGCGCGACTGGCCTTGATCGTGGCTTGGCGCAAGAGCGATGCGCCGGGTTTCATCATGGCCAGATCGATGACGTCGCGGCTGAAGACGCTGTCGTCGGCCCAGCGGTCCGAGTTGGCGAGCAGCTTGCTTGCCGCCATGTCGAGAGGGGTGAGTGTTGCGACATCCTCGATCCGGTCCTCCGGGCCTGGCAATTCAAGTTCGATACGTGCTTCCAGCACGATCTCGAACTTGATCTCGGTGTCGCCCACAAGAACCGACGATCGGATGCCGTAGTGATCGGCACGTAGTTCGGTCGATTGCCGGATCTCGCGGCCTGGTCGCGCAAGTGCGCCGAGGCCTTGAGTTCCCGTCAGCAACTGTCGCAGGTGCCGATATCCATCGATGTCGGATACGAGGAGTCGATGTCCACGGATTCGCGGTACTCGCCATGGCGAAGTGCCATGGCGGTGCCTCCCCCGAACAGGCAATGGCTTTGAGCGAGCAGGTTCGCGTCGAGCGAGGCAAGCACGTGTGCGATGCGCTGGTGGTGGGGTCGTTCAAACATTCAGCGGCTTTCTGCCGAGCGTGCGTGCCAGGTCCTCCAGCAACTGACGCTCTCTCGCATCGAGGGAGGACGTGTCGACGTGGCGCCAGTTGCGCTCGTAGGTTCCCCAGGCCTCTTCAGGCGTGAGTTCGGTAGCCGGGGCCAATTGCCAGGCAAGCCGGCGCAATTGGGGGTAATCGGCAATCCGGATGCCTCCGGGCAGCGGGGCGAGGGCAGGTGGCTCCGTGGACGTCACCACGTCAACGTCGAGACCCAGGGCTCCCAGCGCATTCATGTAGGCGCCCATCGTGACCGACGGTTCTCCGCGCTCGATTCTGTGCAGTGTCATGCGGGACAGGCCCGCCGCCTCTGCGGCGGTGGTGGCGCTGACCTTCAAGGCCTTGCGACGCGTGTGGATGCGGTGGCCGAGGGCTGCGAGGCGTTGGCCTGTCGCGGGGGTTGTTGCTGGAGAGGGGGAGGGCATGGCGTATCTCATATTAGACAATTTCAAGTATTTGTCCAGAATGAGAGACGCAGGTGCCGCAAGCATCGGCAGCTTGACCTGAGCCGGCACCGTGTTCCATTCCTCCGTTTCTTAAGCCCAGCCGCTCCACCACGAAGTCCACGAATGTCCGCAACTTGGCGCTCGGTCGCGCCTCCGGCAGCCGGACGATTTGCACCTGCCGCGTGGGCAGTTCCCAGTCGGGCAGCAGCTGCATCACCTGACCCGATGCGAGGGCGGGGCCCAGCAGCGCATCGGCCTGCACGATCACGCCCACGCCGGCCATGGCCGCGGCCAGCAGCGCCTGTCCGTTGTTGGTGGTGAGCGGCCCGCGCACCGGCACGTGCACCGTCTCGCCGTCGCGGGTGAAGCGCCATGAATGGTTCGGCCCCCAGGCAGCGAATCCCAGCAGCGGGAAGGCTTCCAGCTCCGAAGGGTGCTTCGGCTGCCCGTGGCGCGCGACCCATGCCGGGCTGGCCACCGCGTACATGCGCGCCAGGGCAAGCGGTCTGGCGATGAGCCGTTCGTCGATGGCCGCGCCCGAGCGGATGCCGCAGTCGAAGCCTTCCTCTGCCAGGTCGACCACGCGGTCGTTGAGGCTCAGCTCCACCTTCACCTGCGGATAGGCGGCGATGTACTCGCCGATGACCGGCGTGAGGCGGTGCGCGCCGTAGGCCACGGGCGCGGTGACGCGCAGCACGCCCTGCGGCATGGCGCGCAGCGACTCGGCCACGCCGTCGGCCGTGTGCACGCTGGCCAGGACGTCGCGGCAGCGCTCCAGATATGCGGCGCCGATCTCGGTGAGCGAATGGCGGCGCGTGGTGCGCTCGAGCAGGCGGGCGCCCAGCTGCTCCTCGAGCGCGCGGATGTGCTTGCCGACCATCACGGCCGAAAGATCGAGCGCCTCGGCCGCGGCGGCGAAGCTGCCCGCGTCCACCGTTGCGACGAAGACTTCCATGGCGCGCAGCTTGTCCATATTGCGAACTCCTGATTCCGAATGAGCGAACCACAAGGCAATTTATCAAATAGATGGTTCGCAAAACAATTGCCGCTTGTTCGATTCACTTTGCGAGGTTTCCATGAAGGTTCTTGTTGTGGGCGCGACGGGCGCGATTGGCAGCGCGGTGACGCAGGCGCTGGCCGGGCGTGGCCACGAGGTGGTCCGCGCGGGCCGCACGCGCGGCGATCACCAGGTCGACATCACCAGCGACGCCAGCGTCGAGGCGCTGTTTGCGGCCCTCGGCCGTGTCGATGCGATCGTCTCGACGGCGGGCGGGCTCTTCTTCGGGCCGCTGGCGGAGATGACGCCGGCCAACTTCAATGTCGGCCTGCAGGACAAGCTCCTGGGACAGGTGCGGCTCGCGCTGCTGGGCCAGCATGTGCTGCGCGACGGCGGCTCGATCACGCTGACCACGGGCGTCGCGGCCGACGATCCGGTTCGCGGCGGAGGCAATGCGGCTGCCGTCAATGCGGGCGTCGAGGGTTTCGTGAAGGGCGCGGCGATCGAGCTGGCGCGCGGGCTGCGCATCAACGCGGTGAGCCCGACGCTGCTGACCGAATCGGAGGAGGCGTACGGCGCGCTTTTTCCGGGCGTCGAGACTGTGCCGGCCGCGCGCGTGGCGCTGGCCTATGTGCGCAGCGTCGAAGGTCCGCTGACGGGGCGCGTCTTTCGCGTGTGGCAATGAAGAGCGGGTATCCACGGCTTGCGGGCGCGCTGCTGGCGCTCGCGACGGCGGCGGCCGTCGCAGCCCCTCCAATAGTGCAGGCGCTGCCCGAGGACTGGTATCCGGAGAGCGTGGCCATCGGACCCGACGGTGCGTTTTACGTCGGCAGCTGGCGGCAGGGCGCCGTCGCGCGGCTGAAGCCGGGCTCGGCGCCGAAGGCCGAGGTGCTGGTCAAGCCCGGCACCAACGGGCTCGCGAACGGCCAGGGCGTGCTGGTCGACGCGAAGCGCGGGGCCCTGTGGATCTGCTCCGGCAACATCGGCTTCACCACCGTGCCATCGACGCCGAGCGCGCTCAAGCGCTATGACCTGGCCACCGGCGCGCCGCGCGCGAGCTACGCGATGCCCGACGGCGGCTATTGCAACGACCTCGCGCAGGACGCGCGAGGCAATCTCTACGTGACCGACTCCCATCACCCGCGCGTGCTGAAGCTCGCCCCAGGTGCCGCCTCGCTCGCGACATGGAAGGAGAATCCCGCGCTGGCCGGCGCGGGTCCCTACAAGGGCCTGAACGGCATCGCCATCGACGGCGGGCGCGATGTCTACGTGAGCCTCGTGGCGGCGGCGCCCTACGTGCTGCGGATCGGCCTCGGCGCGGACGGCAAGGCCGGCGAGGTCACGCGCGTCGAGGCGCCGCGCGAGTTGAAGAACGTGGACGCGATCCGCGCGTGGAAGCCCGGGCGGCTCGTGCTGTTCGAGAGCAATGCCTTCGGCGAGGGCCCCTACGGCGGGCAGATCACCGTGGCGCGCGTCGAAGGCGCGAAGCTCGGCCTGCGGACGGTGGTTTCGGGGCTCAACGACCCGTCCTCCGGCGCGGTGTGGGGCGACCGCGTCTACTTCATCGAGTCGAAGTATTCGCTGCTCACCAAGCGCAAGGAGGGCGACGGGCCGGTGCCGACCGGCGTGCCCTTCGACATCCAGTCGCGCGCGCTGCCGCGGTAGGTGCTGCACCGCGGCGAGTGCCCTGCCCATATAGCACTCATATGCGCATGGAAATTGCGGTGGGGCGGGGGTGGATTACCCTCCGCACCCACGATGAAAAAAGCCTACCGCGCCTCCCTCCTGCGATTCGACGCCTCCGGCAAGCCCGTTTTCGACGAGGACGGCCTGCTGGTCGTCGCCCCCGATGCCACCGGTCGCCAGCGCGTGCTCGATGCCGGCAGCCATGCCGACGTCGCGGCCCGCCATCCCGGCGCACACACGACCCACCTGCCGGGGCGCATCCTCGCTCCGGGCTTCGTGGACATGCACATCCACTATCCGCAGACCGACATCATCGGCTCGCCGGCGCCGGGCCTGCTGCCCTGGCTCGAGAACTACACCTTTCCTGCGGAGAGCAAGTTCGCCGATCCTGCGCATTCGAACGAAGTGGCGCAGTTCTTCCTCGACGAACTGCTGCGCAACGGCGTGACCACCTCGCTGACCTTCGCAACCTCGCACGTGGCCTCGGTCGACGCGCTCTTCGAAGGCGCGCAGCGCCGCGGCATGCGCCTGATCACCGGCAAGGTGCTGCAGGACCGCCACTCGCCCGACGGCGTGCGCGACGAGACCGAGCAGAGCCTCGTCGACACCGAGGCGCTGATCCGCAAGTGGCACAAGGTCGATCGGCTGGGCTACGCCATCACGCCGCGCTTCGCGCCCGCGAGCACCGACGCCCAGATGCGCGGCGCGGGCGAGCTGGCTGCGAAGTACGCCGACACCTGGATCCAGTCGCACGTGGCCGAGAACCGCGACGAGGTGAACTGGGTGCGCGAGCTGTACCCCAAGGCGCGCTCCTACCTCGACGTGTATGCAGGCTTCGGCCTGATGCGCGAGCGTGCCGTGTACGCCCACTGCATCTACCTCGACGAGGCCGACCGCGCCCTGCTGCACGAGACCAGGACGGCCGCGGCCGTGAGCCCGACCAGCAACCTGTTCCTGGGCAGCGGCTTCTTCGACTTCGGCGCGGCCGACCGCGTCGGCTACCCCTACGGCCTGGCCAGCGACGTGGGCGGCGGCACCAGCTTCAGCCCCTTCCACACCATGATGGCCGCCTACTACGTCGGCCGGGAGGGCCAGACCAAGGCCGGCCTGAGCATCGCGCCATCGGAACTCTGGTGGCGCCACACCGGCGGCGCCGCGCGCGCCCTGGGGCTCGACGGTGTGGTCGGCAACCTGCAGCCCGGCTGCGAGGCCGACTTCCTGGTGCTGAACCCGGCGGCCACACCGCTCCTGGCACGCAAGACGAAGCAGGCGAACTCGCTGGAGGAAATGCTCTTCGCGATGATCGTGCTGGGCGACGACCGGCTGGTCGAGCGCACGGTGATCTCCCAGGCTGGCTGAGCCTGCAGAGGGCGAATCCGCCCATGCCACAATCGCCGACCCAGCGGGCGCGGCGACACCTTTCCAGGAACACCGCGCAACCGGCTTTGCCGGGCCGCTGGTGTTGCCCCTCGAGGGGTTGGCGTAGCGACACGAAGTGCGCGAAGACTGGGGTGTTTTTCAATGTCTATCAAGAGCGACAAATGGATCCGGCGCATGGCCGAGCAGCACGGCATGATCGAGCCTTTCGAGCCCGGCCAGGTGCGCGAGGCCTCCGGCCACAAGATCATCAGCTACGGCACCTCGAGCTACGGCTACGACATCCGGTGCGCGCCTGAATTCAAGGTCTTCACCAACATCCACAGCACGGTGGTCGACCCGAAGAACTTCGACGAGAAGAGCTTCGTCGACATGCACGGCGACTACTGCATCATCCCGCCCAACAGCTTCGCGCTGGCGCGCACCGTCGAGTACTTCCGCATCCCGCGCAACGTGCTGACCATCTGCCTGGGCAAGAGCACCTACGCGCGCTGCGGCATCATCGTCAACGTGACCCCCTTCGAGCCCGAATGGGAAGGCTACGTGACGCTCGAATTCAGCAACACCACGCCGCTGCCCGCCAAGATCTACGCGGGCGAGGGCTGTGCGCAGGTGCTGTTCTTCGAGAGCGACGAGGTCTGCGAGACCAGCTACAAGGACCGCGGCGGCAAGTACCAGGGCCAGCGCGGCGTCACGCTGCCGAAGACCTGAGCGCTCCGAGGCTGCGCGCACTTCCTGTCGGTGCGCCGACTCCCGCCAGGGGGCGGTGCCTGCGGCCCGGCAAAGCAGGTTCCGGGGCATCCTTGGCATACCCGCTTACAGACGCGGTCATCTTCCGAAGTACGATCCCGTGACCGCCGGCAACTCCTCCTCCAACGGCCGGCAAGGAGAGCGCGATGAGATGGGAAGGCAACGAACAATCTGACAACGTCGAGGACCGCCGCGGTGAAGGCGGCGGAGGCGGTGGCGGCTTCATCGGAGGCCGCGGCATCGGCATCGGGACCATCGCGGTCGCGCTGATCGCCGGCTGGGTCTTCGGCATCAACCCCCTCACCGTGCTGAGCCTGCTCAGCGGAGGCGGTGGCCCGGCCCAGGTTCAACAGCAGCAGGGGCCGGCTCCCAGGCCGCCGTCGAACGACCGCGAAGCGGCCTTCGTCTCCACCGTGCTCAAGAACACCGAAGTGGTGTGGACGGACATCTTCCGCCAGAACGGCGGCACCTACCATCCGCCGCGGCTCGTGCTGTTCCGCAACGCGACGCCCACCGCCTGCGGCACCGGCCAGTCGGCCATGGGGCCGTTCTACTGCCCGGGCGACCAGAAGGTCTACATCGACCTCGGCTTCTACGACACGCTCAAGAACCAGCTCGGTGCGCCGGGCGAGTTCGCGCAGGCCTACGTCATCGCGCACGAGGTCGGCCACCATGTGCAGGACGAGCTCGGCATCACCGCCAAGGTCGACGGCATGCGCAACCGCCTGAGCCAGACGCAGAACAACGCGATGAGCGTGCGCGTCGAGCTTCAGGCCGACTGCTTCGCGGGCGTGTGGGCCCACCATTCGCAGGAATCGAAGAAGTGGCTGGACCCGGGCGACATCGAGGCGGCCATGAATGCCGCGCAGAAGATCGGCGACGACGCATTGCAGCGTTCCGCAGGCCGCGCGGTGGTGCCCGACAGCTTCACCCACGGCTCCAGCGCCCAGCGCCAGCGCTGGTTCGGCACGGGCTACCAGAGCGGCGACATCAAGGCCTGCGATACCTTCAACGCGCGCAGCCTTTGAGCTGCGCCGGCGGGGAGCGCCCGTAAAGGCTGGATCGATTGCTATCGAATAAATAGCAATACAAGCGGCGCGGGCGTTGTCATCGCGCGGTCACTGCCGTTTTTTGCGGCAGTGCGACAATAGAGGGCTCAATGACAAGCTCCTTCTCCAATCTAATGCTGGCTGAACCGCTGGCGCGCGCCGTGGCCGAAATGGGCTACGAAACCATGACTCCGATCCAGGCACAGGCCATTCCGGTCGTGCTCTCGGGCCAGGACGTGATGGGCGCAGCCCAGACCGGTACCGGCAAGACGGCAGCTTTCTCGCTCCCGCTGCTGCAGCGCATGCTCAAGCATGAGAACGCCTCGACCTCGCCCGCGCGGCATCCGGTCCGGGCCCTCGTGCTGCTGCCCACGCGCGAGCTGGCCGACCAGGTTGCGCAGCAGATCAAGCTGTATGCCAAGTACACCAACCTGCGCAGCACGGTGGTGTTCGGCGGCATCGACATGAAGCCGCAGACGCTGGAATTGAAGAAGGGCGTCGAAGTGCTGGTGGCGACGCCAGGCCGCCTGCTCGATCACATCGAAGCCAAGAACGCGGTGCTCAACCAGGTCGAGTACGTGGTGCTCGACGAGGCCGACCGCATGCTGGACATCGGCTTCCTGCCCGACCTGCAGCGCATCCTGAGCTACCTGCCCAAGCAGCGCACCACGCTGCTGTTCTCCGCCACCTTCTCGCCCGAGATCAAGCGGCTGGCCGGCAGCTACCTGCAGAACCCGGTCACCATCGAGGTCGCCCGGCCGAACGAGACGGCCTCGACCGTCGAGCAGCATTTCTACAGCGTGGCCGACGACGACAAGCGCCGCGCGCTCAGGCAGATCGTGCGCCAGCGCGGCATCACCCAGGCCTTCGTGTTCGTCAACAGCAAGCTGGGCTGCGCGCGCCTTGCGCGCTCGCTGGAGCGCGACGGCCTTCGCACCTCGGCCCTGCACGGCGACAAGAGCCAGGACGAGCGCCTGAAGTCGCTCGCGGCCTTCAAGGCCGGCGAGGTCGATCTGCTGGTGTGCACCGACGTCGCGGCCCGCGGCCTCGACATCAAGGACGTGCCCGCCGTCTTCAACTTCGACATCCCGTTCAACGCCGAAGACTACGTGCACCGCATCGGCCGCACCGGCCGTGCCGGCGCTTCGGGCCTGGCGGTGAGCTTTGCCAGCGGCGGCAACGATGCGCGCCTGGTGGCGGACATCGAGAAGCTGATCAAGAAGAAGATCGAGCTCGAACCCGTGGAATTCGAAGAGGACCGCCCGCGCGGCCGCATCAACGACGGACGCCGCCACTGGCGCGAGGAAGGCGAAGCGGGCGATGCACGCGACGTGCTCGACCAGCCGCGCGAACGCCGCGACGCCGATGGCCGACGCGGCAGCGGTGGACGCCCGCACCGCGCCCCCGCCGCGCCGCGCGATCCGTTCTTCGACAAGCCCTACGAGCCCGGCCAGCCCGACGCGACGCCCGCCTGGGAAGCAGCAGCCAAGGCCACGACGCCCGGACGCGGCATCTCCAGCAACATCAAGTCGAAGCGCAAGGTCGCGGCCCTGTTCAAGAGCGCCGAACCGAGCTGATCGCTCCGGGGCTGACTCCGCCCCTGCTCCGTTCCAAAAACACCGAGGAACCGGCTGCGCCGGGCCTCAGGTGTTGCCCCCGGAAGGGGGTGGAGAAGCGACACGAAGTGCGCGAAGCCTGGGAGAGAGCTTCTACCTCCAGCCGCGGTGCCAGCCATATTGCGGGTGGTGCCAGCCCCAGCCATAGCGCGGGTGGTAGGCCCATACGAAGCCGACCCCAGGCGATACGTACGTCGGCGCCACATAGGCGACGCCAGGAGGCGCTGCGTACACGGGGGCCGGTGCGGCCGGCGCGACCACGCAGCCGGTCAGCGTGGCCGCCAGCGCGGCGGCGGACAGGGCGATAACTGGGAATTTCATGGCGAAGCTCCTGAAACGAGTTGTTGTCGGTGTGACCCTCCAACGTCGTCGCTCATCGCCGGATGACGGCCTTTACCCGGGCGACACACTGTGACCGGCGTGTCGCCTTCCTTTCAGGATGCTTTCGCCGAAGCCGGTCTTCAGATCACCTTGAAGTGATGCGTTCCATCGCGCCCCAGCTGCGCGACCAGGCCGAATTCCCAATCCAGGTAGGCCTGCATCGCCTCCGCCGGCGCATCGGTTCCCTCGTAGGGGCGGCGATAACGGTCGGTGCGCGCGCTCGCGAGGCGGGTCTCGCCGGTCTCGGCTTCGAGGCCTGCTGCGAACCACGCCGCATTGCCGCCGGCCAGCACCAGCACTTCGGCATCGCGCTGGCCGCGCGCGTCGAGCAGCGCGCGCAGGTCGGCGGCCGCGTAGCGTGCGAGCAGGCTGCTGCCGCAGGTCAGCACGTAGCGCGACGAGGGCGGGATGGCGGTGTCGAGCGCCTGCGGCAACTGCGCGCGGATCGCATACCAGGCGCCCGGAATGTGGCGCTTCACGTAGTTGGCGCTGGTGGTCACGTCGATCACCGCGGTGCCGGGCTGTTTCAGCAGCGCGGCCAGTTCGGCCGGGGCGATCTCGTTCACTGCGACGGCAACCGGGGGATATGCGCTCGCGGGAGCAGCGGTCTCGGTGAAGTCGGCCGCCGTCGGCACTGCGTCCAGCACGTAGACCTCCCACCCCATTTGCGCCAGCCAGGATGCGCTCATCGATGCGCGCACGCCGTCGTCGTCCGCCAGCACGATGCGCGCGCCGCGCACCGGCACCTGGTGATCGGTTTCCTGCACCAGCTGCCCGCCGGGCGCGCTGGCGAAGCCGGGCAGGTGGCCTGCCGCATATTCCTCGGGCGTGCGCACGTCGAAGCGGTAGACGGTGCGTCCGGGAGCCTCCAGCGTATGCAGTGCGTCCAGCGCGATGCGGTGCACGCCCGCCTTGTCGGCCACGCGGCGCGCATCGGCCTGTGCCTGCGCGCGATGCGCCTCGGACACTGCCGCAGGCGCCTGCCTGTCGGCGCCATGGTCCAGCACCTGTCCGGCCAGTTTCCAGCCGATCGTGCCGTTGCGCAGCGCGGCCACGGGATTGGGGATGCCCGCGTTCACGAGCGATTGCGTGCCGATGATGCTGCGCGTGCGGCCCGCACAGTTCACGATCACCCGCGTCGCCGGATCGGGCGCCAGCTCGCGCACGCGCAGCACCAGCTCCGCGCCCGGCACGCTGGTGGCCGAGGGAATGCTCATCGTCTGGTATTCGTCGAAGCGGCGCGCGTCGAGCACCACCACGTCGGCCTTCGCGTCGATCAGCGCTTTCACTTCGGGCGCCGAGAGCGACGGCGTGTGCCGCTCGTGCTCGACCAGCTCGCCGAAGGACTTGCTCGGCACGTTCACGTCGCGGAACAGCTCGCCGCCCGCCTTGCGCCAGCCTTCGAGGCCGCCTTCGAGCAGGTGCACGTTGGTGTAGCCCAGCGCGGCGAGGGTGCGGGCGGCCTGCGGCGCGAGGTCGGTGCCGGCGTGTTCGCCGTACAGCACGATGAGCGTGTCGCGCCGCGGAATGCGCCGCCAGGCCTCGATCTCGATGCGCGACAGCGGCAGGTTGGCAGCCCACAGTGGGTGCTCTTGCGCGAACGGGTCTTCCTCGCGCACGTCCAGCAGTGCGGTCTCGTCGCGGGCGATGAGCCGCTCGCGCACGGCGGCGAAGGAAAGAACGGGAAAGCTGTTGGCGGTGGTCGTCGTCATGCGTCTGTCGAGGCTCTGAGTTCTGCGCTGCGGTCCCACAGGTTGGGCAGCAGCGTGTTGGAGTAACCGGAGACGAAGGGCTTGCGGCCGCCCTCCGCGGGGTAAGTATGCCGCCGCACCGCGCCGATGTTCGCGCCGTAGACGTGGATGCTGATCGACACCCGGTCGGCGTGCGCGTTGTGCACGCGGTGCAGGTCGCCGACGGTGGGCGACACCGCC
Organism: Variovorax sp. 22077; assembly: GCF_052044195.1. Taxonomy (NCBI): domain Bacteria; kingdom Pseudomonadati; phylum Pseudomonadota; class Betaproteobacteria; order Burkholderiales; family Comamonadaceae; genus Variovorax; species Variovorax sp. 22077. The sequence continues at coordinate 272,290 of NZ_JBQEQC010000005.1, read as the reverse complement.
TCCACCTGGCCGGGGTCGAGCCGCACCGCCTCGCCGTGCGGACGCGCATGGCCGTCGGCGCCGAGTGCGTAGCCCTGGCTGTACTCCGCGCCGCGCAGCATGCCGATCAGCCCCCACACGGTGTGGTCGTGCATCGGCGTGGCCTGCCCCGGCCCCCACACGAAACTCACGACCGAGAAGCGCTCGGTGCTGTCGGCGTGCAGCAGGAACTGCTGGTAGCGGGAAGGATCGGGCTGGGCGAAGGCGTCGGGCAGCCAGTCGTCGCGCGACACCAGCCTGCGCAGCAGCGCGCCGCCTTCCGAAAGAATGCGCGGCTCGTCGGGCGCGCCATCGAGCAGCCGGCCGAAGGCGCCGACGAATTCGCGAAGAGGGGTCAGGGAATTTGTCGTCATGCGGGGCGTTTCCAGACGCCAGTGTCGGTGATCGCGCGCACGTCCACCCGCACCGGCAGGATGCCGTCGCGCGCCGAGCGGTCGGCCACCGTCTGCAGCGCCGCGATGTCGGCCTCGCTCACGGGCCGGCCGGCCACCGAGGCCCGCGCGGTGATGATGCGCGACGACTCGATGGGCAACCGCGTGAGCTGGCTGTAGGCCTGAGCATAGGCCTCGGGATTGGCCAGCGCCCAGTCGCCCGCGCGGGCGAGCCGGTCGAGGAACTGCACGATGGCCGCGCGCTTGGCCGGATCGGCCAGCGAAGACTCGGTGGCCGTAATGAAGCCCAGCGCGGTGTTGATGCCGCGCCCGTCGCGCAGGATGCGCCCGCCCTGCTGCAGCGCGATGGTGTAGTACGGGTCGAAGATGGCCCAGGCGTCGATCTGCTTCGAGGCGAAGGCGGCGGCCGCGTCGGTGGGCAGCACGAACTTCACCGTCACCTCCTCGCGCTTCACGCCGGCCTCCTCGAGCGCGCCGTAGAGCTGGTACTGCGAGATGCTGCCGCGCGCGGAAGACACGATCACCGTCTTGCCGCGCAGGTCCGCCACGCTGCGCAGCGGCGAATCTGGCTGCACCACGATGCCCAGCGAATCGGCCTTGCCCACCCGCGTGGCGACGATCTTCAGCGGCGTCTTGCCGACGGCCGCGGCGAGCACGGGCAGGTCGCCGGCCATGGCGGTGTCGACCGCCGCGCTGCGCTGCGCCTCGAAGAGCGGCGCGGCGCCCTGGAAGTTGGCCCAGCGATAGGCGAAGGGCGCGCCTTCGAGCGCGCGCGAGGCCTCGAACAGCGAGCGAAGGCCGCCGGCCTGGTCACCAAGCACAAGGGCGGTCTGGGGCTGTGCGAAGACGCGCAGCGAACTGGTTGCAGCCAGCGACAGCGCGGCGCCTTGCCTGAGCCAGCCGCGCCGCGAGGTCCTGGAGAAGAGCGCAGACGTCATGCGGCAGCTCCCGAAGCCAGCAGTGCGCGCCTGCCCGCCGCGACCAGGATCGCGTCGTTCTGCGGCGTGTGGATGCGGCTGCACAGCACGTCGCGGTAGTGCCGCTCCAGCGGGTTCTGCCGCGTGAGGCCGTGGTTGCCGCTCAACTGCAGCGCGAGCTCGACCGCGCGGATCGCGTTGCCCGTCACCGTGTACTTGAGCAGGCCGCTGTCGGCAGACGGCTGCGCATGGCCGCCGTCGACCGCGGCGGCGGCGTCGTCGAGCAGCACGCGGTTGGTGCGCAGCAGCGCCTCGATCTCGCCCACGTGCTCCTGCACGCGCGGCAGGGTGGCCAGCGGCGCGCCAAGGCTGCCGGGCGCGCGGCGGTTCAGGAAGCCGACGAGCCAGTCGCGCGCGGCATGGGCCACGGCGTCGTAGAGGCTGCCGAGCAGCACCGTCATCCAGGCCTGCTGGGTGGCGTGGGCGTCGATGTCAGTCTGGCTGCCTGCGTCGGGCGCCCAGTCGGCCGGCGCACGCAGGTCAACCGCGTGGTCGGCATCGATGGCGACGTTCTCGAAGACGACTTCGTGGCTGCCCGAGGCACGCAGACCCAGGTGGTCCCAGCTCGCGATCACGCGCACGCCGGGCGCGTTGCGCGGCACCAGGAACACGCCTGTGCGCGGCTCGGCCTCGTCCGTGCGTGCCCACACGGCGAGCCAGCCCAGGCCCTCGATGCCTGTGGTGTAGAGCTTGTGGCCGTCAATCTTCCAGGCGTCGCCCTTGCCCTTGCTATCACGCCGCGCGACCGTGCCGGGCAGGCCGCCGCGTGCGGGAGAGCCCAGGGCAGGCTCCACGCGCAGTGCGTTGATGAGCGCGCCGTTCTCCACCGCGTCGCGCGTCACGCGCTCGCGCAGGTGCGCGGGCCAGCGGCTGTCCGGGCGCGTCAGCGCGTGGTGCTGCAGATAGGTCATCGTGAGGATCAGCGCCGTTGCCGGCTCGCCGCGCGCCACGGCCGAGATCACGCGCCGGGCCGTCGCCAGCGTGGCGCTGCCGCCGCCGTGCTCGGCGGGCGCGACCAGCCCGATCAGGCCGTGCGCCTGCAGCGCCGCGAAGTTCTCGCGGGGGAAGGCGCCGCTCAGGTCGTAGTCGGCGGCGGTGGCCGCGAACTGGGCCGTGAGCCGCGCCAGCACGGAGGCATCGACGGTCGTGGGGGAGGGGTGTTCGGACGCGGCCGTCGGCCGGCGCAAGGGGAGTGCACTCATGGTTTCCGCACGGTAGCGGCCCGCCCGCCGTGCGGAAACGACGCATCCTGCATATGCAAACTCGTTTTTCTGCGTTCGCTTCCGTGCGGCGTCTGGTTACGGTCCGGGTGCATGAAATCAGACTTTCCCCTGGACCGGCGCCGGCTGCTGCAGGCCGCGGCGGCGCTCGCCGCGACCGGCTCCGCCGGCTGGACGCAAGCCGCCGCACCCTCGCGGGAAGCGTCGCGCGATCTCTCGGGCGTCACCCTGCGCGTGGGCACCTACAAGGGCCTGTGGCGGCCGCTGCTCACCGCCTCGGGCCAGGCCGACGCGCCCTACAGGATCGACTGGCGCGAGCTCAACAACGGCGTGCTGCACATCGAGGCCATCAATGGCGACGCGCTCGACCTGGGCTCGGGCAGCGAGATCCCGCCGGTGTTCGCGGCGCGGCAGAAGTCGAGCGTGAAGCTGGTGGCCGTCACGCACGAGGACCTGAACAACCAGGCCACGCTGGCGCGCAAGGACGCGCCGATCCGCAGCATCGCCGACTTCAAGGGCAAGCGCGTGGGCTATGTGCGCGCCACCACCTCGCACTACTACCTCGCCAAGCAGCTGGCCGAGGCGGGCCTCACGTTCAACGACATCCAGGCCGTGAGCCTCACGCCTGCGGACGGCCTCTCGGCCTTTGCGCGCGGCGACCTCGATGCCTGGGCCATCTACGGCTACAACGGCCAGCTCGCGCGCACCCAGTACGGGGCGCGCGTCATCAAGACCGGCGTGGGGTACCTCTCGGGCAACTTCCCGATCTATGCCAACCCGCGTGCGCTCGACGACCCGCTGCGCCGCGCCGCGCTGGCCGACCTGCTGCAGCGCCTGCAGCGGTCGTTCGCGTGGATCAACGGCAACTTCCTGGCCTACGCCCGCGCCCAGTCGGCCGAGACGCGCGTGCCCGTGGGCGACATCGTCGAACTGTTCAACCGCCGCAGCGGCGACTACAGCCTGGGCCCCGTCAGCGATGCGGTGGTACGCAGCCACCAGGACGTGGCCGACACCTTCCTGAAGATCGGCGTGCTCGACGGCCCGGCCGACGTGAAGCCCCTGTGGGACCGCAGCTTCGAGAGCGTGCTGCGCCTGCCGGCCGCCTGACAGCCTGAGACCCTGACACCCATCTCCCGCCAACAGATACAGACAAGGACAGCACCATGAGCCAGCAGTCACAGCAACAAGACGGCGTCGTCGAATTCATCGGCATGATCCAGGGCCAGAAGGTCTCGGAGATCCACCCGGCCAAGGGCCCCGCGCTCGACCGCGACTACGTGCGCGCCTTCGCGCAGGCCCATGAGACGGCGGGCTTCGACCGCGTCCTCGTGCCGCACCACTCGACCAGCCCCGACGCCACGCTCACCGTGGCCTACGCGGCCTCGGTCACGGAGCGCATCCACTTCATGCTCGCGCACCGCCCCGGCTTCGTCGCGCCGACGCTGGCCGCGCGACAGTTCGCCTCGCTCGACCAGTTCAGCGGCGGCCGTCTCGCGGTGCACTACATCTCCGGCGGCTCCGACGAGGAACAGCGCCGCGACGGCGACTGGCTCGACCATGACCAGCGCTACGCGCGCACCGACGAATACCTCGAGGTGCTGCACAAGGTGTGGACGGCGGAGAAGCCCTTCGACCACGAAGGCGCGCACTACCGCTTCCAGAACGCCTTCTCCGAGGTGCGGCCGGTGCAGACGCGCAACGGCAAGCCGCACGTGCCGGTGTATTTCGGCGGCGCATCCGAGGCTGCCATTCCGGTGGCGGGCAAGTACGCAGACGTCTACGCGCTGTGGGGCGAGTCGCTCGACCAGGCGCGCGAACTCACCACCCGCGTGCGCGCCGAGGCGGCCAGGCACGGGCGCAGCGTGCGCTTCTCGGTGTCGTTCCGCCCGATCCTGGCGGAGACCGAAGAGGCCGCATGGGCGCGCGCGGAGAACATCCTCGCCGAGACAAAGCGTCTGCGCGTGGTGCAGGGCTACAACCGCGGCGGTCCGCAGCAGAGCGAAGGCGCCAAGCGGCTGCTGGCCGCTGCAGAGAAGGGCTCGCGGCTCGACAAGCGCCTGTGGACCGCGGTCGCGCAGGAGATCGGCGGGCGCTCCAACAGCACCGCGCTGGTCGGTACGCCCGAGCAGGTGGCCGACGCGCTGCTCGACTACTACGACCTGGGCGTGACCACCTTCCTGATCCGCGGCTTCGATCCGCTGGAAGACGCCCTCGACTACGGCCGCGAGCTGATCCCGCGTACGCGAGAGCTGGTGGCGCAGCGCGCGGCATCGGTCCGCAAGGCAGCCTGACCCCATCTTTCTCCCTCCCCCTCTGGGGGAAGGCAGGGGTGGGGGCAAGCGGCCTCCAACACCGTCATGGCGTCGAAGCAGTCGAGCCCCCATCCCAACCTTCCCCCAAAGAGGGAAGGAGCGAAAACCCAATACCCAGGAAACCCCATGAGCGCAGTTCTCTCCATCGATCGCAACGCGGCTTCGCAGCCGCTGAAGCTCAACCCGAACCCGCAGCAGAAGTACTGGTTCGACCCCCTTCCGCCGCGCACCACCATCCAGGCCGAGCGCCGCCACCGGCAGGAACGCCTGGCGGGCGCCTTCCGCCTGTTCGCGCGCTTCGGTTTCGCGCAGGGGCTGGCCGGGCACATCACGGCGCGCGACCCGGAGCTCACCGACCACTTCTGGGTCAACCCGCTGGGCATCCATTTCTCGCGCATCAAGGTGTCGGACCTGCTGCTCGTCAACTCGAAGGGCGAGACCGTGATCGGCGACAGGCCGCTCAACAAGGCGGCCTTCGCGATCCACGCGGCCATCCATGAATACAACCCGAAGATCATCGCCGCCGCCCACACGCACTCGACCTATGGCAAGGCCTGGTCGACGCTGGGCCGCAAGCTCGACACGATCACGCAGGACAGCTGCGTGTTCCACGACGACGTGGCGCTGTTCGACGACTTCACCGGCATGGTGGTCGACACCAGCGAGGGCGAGCGCATCGCCCAAGCGCTGGGCGACAGGAAGGGCGCCATCCTCAAGAACCACGGCATCCTGACGGCGGGCCCCACGGTGGAAGCTGCCGCCTGGTGGTACATCGCGCTGGACAACGCCTGCCACACGCAACTGCTGGCCGAGGCCGCGGGCAAGCCGCAGCCCATCGACGAGGCCACGGCACGCCACACGCACAGCCAGATCGGCGGGCCCGAAGGCGCGATCCATTCCTTCGACAGCCTCTACGAAGGCCTGGTCGAGGCCGAGCCCGAACTGCTTCTCTGACCCGAACCCCACGACGATGAACCCCAACTTCTCCCGCCGCAGCCTGCTGCGCGCCGGCGGCGCCGCCGCGGTGGTCGCCTCCGGCGGCCTGATCGCATCGCAGGCCTTCTCGCAGCAGTCCCGCAAGCTCACCTTCGCCTGGAACGCCACGGCCTTCTGCCTTTCGCCCGTCGTGGTGGCGCAGGAGCGCGGCTACTTCGAGCGCAACGGGCTGCAGGTCGACCTCATCAACTACACGGGCTCCACCGACCAGCTGCTGGAGTCGCTCGCCACCGCCAAGGCGGATGCGGCCGTGGGCATGATCCACCGCTGGCTCAAGCCGCTCGAATCGGGCTTCGACGTGAAGATCGTCGGCAGCTCGCACGGCGGCTGCGTGCGGCTGGTGGGCGCGAAGAGCGCGGGCGTCACCGACCTGGCGAGCCTGAAGGGCAAGACCATCGGCGTGTCGGACATCGCGAGCCCGGGCAAGAACTTCTTCTCGATCCTGCTCGCGAAGAACGGCATCGACGCCGAGAAGGACGTGGTCTGGCGCCAGTACCCGGCCGACCTGCTCGACATCGCGGTGAAGAAGGGCGAGATCCAGGCCATTGCCGACGGCGACCCCAACATCTACCTGATCGAGAAGCGCAACCAGGGCGCCTTCGTGGAGGTGGCGAGCAACCTCTCGGGCGAATACAAGGACAAGGTCTGCTGCATCGTCGGCGCGCGCGGCGAACTGGTGCGCAAGGACAAGGCGACCGTCGCCTCGCTGGTGCGCGCCATCGTGCAGGCCTCGGACTACGTGGCCGAGAACCCGAACGAGTCGGCCAAGCTCTTCGCCAGGTACTCGCCCAAGGTCGCGGTGGAAGACCTGCGCGCACTGCTGGGCACGCTCACGCACAAGCACCACCCCGTGGGCCGCAACCTGCGCGACGAGGTCGAGTTCTATGCGCGCGATTTCCGCGGCGTGGGCGTGCTCAAGAAGACCACCGACCCGGTCCGCTTCGCCGAGCACGTCTCCTTCGATCCCCTGGCATGAACACGGACAGGAGCCCCATCCGCATGAACCACAGTTCCCGTCGTCAGTTTCTCGCCCGAGGCACGGCCGCCGCCGCTGCCGTCGCTTCCGCCGTCGCATTTCCCGGCGTGGTTTCCGCGCAGGGCCGCCCGGTGCTCAAGGCCGGCGACCAGAAGGGCGGGCTGCGCGCGCTGCTCGAGGCGGCGGGCGGGCTGGAAGGCCTCGGCTACGACATCCAGTGGTCGGAGTTCCCGGCCGCCGCGCCGCTGGCCGAGGCGCTCAACGCCGCGGCGGTCGACTCGGGCCCCATCGGCGACGCGCCGCTGATCTTCGCCCTGGCGGCCGGCACGCGCGTGAAGGCCATCGGTGCGAACCGTTCCGACTCCTACGGCACGGCCGTGCTCGTGCGGCCCGATTCGACGCTGAAGACCGCAGCCGACCTCAAGGGCAAGAGCGTCGCCACCAACCGCGGCTCCATCGGCCACTACGTCACGCTCAAGGCCATCACGTCGGCCGGCCTCAAGCCGGAGGATGTGAACCTGCGCTTCCTGGCGCCGGCGGATGCCAAGCTCGCGCTCACGCAGGGCTCGGTCGACGCCTGGGCCACCTGGGAGCCCTACACCGCGCTGGCCGAGGTCAGCAAGCACGCGCGGGTGCTCGTCAGCGGCCGCGGCCTGCTGCCGGGGCTGAGCTACCTCGCGGCCACCGACAGCGCCATCGCCGCCAAGCGGCCGGTGCTGCAGGACTTCCTGCAGCGCGTGGTGAAGGCGCAGCTCTGGTCGTACCGCAACGTCGATGCCTACTCGGCCGCGCTGGCGCGCATCATCGGCATTCCGCCCGAGGCGGCGAAGCTGCAGTTCGAGCGCCGCCAGCAGAAGTGGGTGGCCATCGACGCGCAGGTCATCGCCGACCAGCAGGGCACGGCCGACTTCTACCGGCAGGTGGGGCTCATCAAGCAGCCGCTGGACGTGAAGGGCACCTTCGACACCGGCTTCGGCGTGGCCGGCTGAGACAGGAAGCGCTGCGCGGGACCGTAGCTGAGTCCAAGACTCGCGTAGTTGCGTCCCCGGGGCGCGGGGCTGTGCTGGCTAGAGTCGTCGCATGACTTCCTATGCCATTTCCCCCGCACCCGTCCATTCGCTGCCCATCCAGGGCGAGCAGGCCCGCTTCCCGGTCAACCGCATCTTCTGCGTGGGCCGCAACTACTCCGAGCACGCCCGCGAGATGGGCCACAACCCCGACCGCGAGCCGCCGTTCTTCTTCATGAAGCCGGCCAGCGCCATCGTGGCCGACGGCGGCGAGTTCGCCTACCCAACCTTGTCGAGCGACGTGCACCACGAGATCGAACTGGTGGTCGCGCTCAAGACCGGCGGCGCGAACATCGCCGCGGCCGACGCGCTCGGCCACGTGTACGGCTATGCCGTCGGCCTCGACATGACCCGTCGCGACCTGCAGTCCGAGGCCAAGAAGATGGGCCGCCCCTGGGACACCGGCAAGGCCTTCGACGGCTCGGCGCCCTGCGGCGAGCTGGTGCCGGTGGCCAGGGCCGGCCATCCGTCCAAGGGCGAGATCCGCCTCGATGTGAACGGCGCCCAGCGCCAGGTGGGCGACCTCGCCGACATGATCTGGAACGTGCCCGACACCATCGCCTACCTTTCGACACTGTTCACGCTGCAGCCCGGCGACCTGATCTTCACGGGCACCCCGGCCGGCGTGGCGGCGGTGCAGCGCGGCGACCGCATGCGCGGCAGCGTGGCGGGTGTCGGCGTGCTCGACGTCGCGGTCGTCTGAGGCTGAGGACCGCGCTCCCGCCGCGCCGACCGCGCCTGGCGGGCGGGGCCGGTTCGCCGGCCCCCGAGTTGGCGTACCCTCGCAGGCGAAAGACGAAGACGCCTGCCCCGATGCGCCCCTCCACACCCACGTCCGTCCGAACCTACGGCATGCACGAGCGTGCCGACCATCTCGACTTCGACATCCGCTTCCAGGGTGCGCGCAACGAGCTCACGCTGCCGCACCGGCATGCGTATTTCCAGATCCAGGTCGGCATCGAGGGCAGCTCGCAGCAGTCCATCGGCGGCGAGGTGCGGCCCTTCGGGCCGCGGCACCTGAGCTTCGTGCTGCCGTACCGGGTGCACGTGATTCCGCATCCGCCCGACGCGCTGTACTGCATCGTCAACTTCGACCAGCGCTTCCTGTGGCCCGAGCTCGACGTCGACGCGCTCGACCTCGAAGACGTACCGCTCGCGCGGCACCCCGACCTCGCGCCCTTCCTGTTCCAGGAGTACGTCGACTTCGCCTTCGACGAGGCCGACTTCGCGCGCATCCGCGGCTGGCTCGACGAGCTGCATGCGCTGAACGCGAGCCGCAGCTTCGGCGCCAAGACGGCGATGCGCGGCATCCTGCAGCAGGTCATCGGTCTGGCCTGCATGCGGCAGGAGCAGGCGCTGATGCGGCTTTCGCTGCAGCACGACGGCAAGACCTCGCAGCGCGACGCGCTCCAGCGCGTGGTGCGCTACGTGCGCGACAACCTCGACAAGCCGCTGTCGCTCACCGATGCGGCGGCCGCCGCCTTCCTCTCGCCCAACTATCTGGCCAACCTGCTGCGCAAGGAGACCGATCGCACCTTCACCGACCTCGTGACCGAGCGGCGCATCGAGCGCGCGAAGGAACTGCTGTCGTCCACCTCGCTGCTGGTGCGGGAGATCGCGCACCAGTGCGGCTTTGCCGACGAGGCGTACTTCAACCGGCGCTTCCGGCAGGTGGTGGGCAGCACGCCGCGCAACTTCAGGCGCGAGCACGTGGTGGGCAGGGGCGTGTAGGGTCTGTTCGCGCGATTTCCGGGGTCGCGTCGGTGCTCCCACCCTCCGGGAAGGCATCCAGTGCACGCCAATCGGCGTTGCGCTTCCAGCGTGTGCGCATGCACACGCGTCGTCGCGCGCCTTGATCGCCCGCTCTGACTGCCCTTCGCGGCCCCGGAAATGGCGCGAACAGGCCCTATGCGCTGCCGCGTTCCACCGCCCTCGCGATGCGCGACAGGCGGCTCAGCAGCGGCCCGAAGAGCTCGGCCGGCGTGTTGCCGTAGCCCAGCACCAGCCCGCTGTATGGCGCTATCGGCGGCGTCGGCGGCACCCGCTGCATCGCGAAGCCCGACAGCGGCGTGGGCGCGATGCGATGGCGCAGTGCCTCGGCGGCGATCTTCCGGTCGTCGAAGCGCTCGGGCAGGCGCACCGTGAGATGCATGCCGCAGTGGCCGCCATCGATCTCGTGCGGCACCTCGAAATGCCTGCCCAGTGCGAGCCGCAGCGCCTGCTGCCGGTCGCGGTACAGCCTGCGCATGCGGCCCAGGTGGCGGCTGAACTGGCCGCTTTCCATGAAGTCGGCCATGGCGAGCTGTTCGTATCGGTGGCCGCCGCGCAGCATCTCTTCGAGCGGCGTCCGCACGGCGTCCACGAGCCGCTCGGGCAGCACGAGGAAGCCGAGCCGAAGCGCGGGGAACATCGTCTTGCTGAAGGAGCCGACATAGAGCACGGGCGCGTCGTCCACCAGTCCCTGCATCGCGACGATGGGCTCGCCGGTGTGGCGGAACTCGCTGTCGTAGTCGTCCTCGACGATCCACGCGCCGTGCCGGCGGGCCTGTGCAATGAGCTCCAGGCGGCGCGCGATGCTCAGCACGGAGCCCATCGGGTATTGGTGCGACGGCGTGGTGTAGACCAGCCGGGGCGGGTGCTCCCGCCAATCGCGCCCGTCCACGCAGAGCCCCTCGGCATCCACGCGCATGGGCACGATGCGCATGTCGCCCGCGTGCATGGCGGCCTTCGCGCCGCGGTAGCCCGGGTCCTCGACCCAGCCGGTGTCCCCCGGGTTGGAAAGCAGCCGCACGCACAGCGAGATGGCCTCCTGTGCGCCTTCGGCGATGACGACCTGCCGCGGCTCGCAGCGCACGCCGCGCGCCACCGACAGATGCCGCGCGATCGCCGCGCGCAGCGCAGGCTCGCCCAGCGGATCGCCGTAGCCCAGGGCTGCAGAGCCTCCTTCACGGATCGCGCGCTCCAGCGAGCGCCGCCATGCGGCCAGCGGGAAGTGCGTCAGCGCCGGCACGCCGGGGCGCAGTGCCGCGCCCATGTCGGCACGCGAGGCGCTCGGCAGGATCCTGGCAAGGCGCTGCGCGGTGGCAGGCGTGGCTGGCGGCCTGCCCGTGCGCTCGTCCGCCCGCTCGCGCTTCGACGGCGTCGGTGATGAAAGCTCGGTCACGCGCGTGCCCTGCCGGTCGGATCGCACATAGCCCTCGGCGGCCAGGTGCTCGTAGGTCGCGGTGACCGTGTTGCGCGAGACGCCGAGCGCCTCGGCCAGCGCACGGGAGCCCGGCAGGCGGCTGCCGGGCGCGAGGTTGCCGTCGAGGATGGCGCCCTTGAGCCGGTCGTGCAGCTGGCGCTGCATCGGTGCGGCCCCCGGTCCCCTGGACAGCGGGGATTCGAGCAAGGCGGAAGGCGGCAGGGGAAGGGTGGAGCGTGGCACCATCAAATCGGCTTCTCATGGCACTTTTCGTGGCGCCACGTTGCGGCTACTTTAACGTCCTCCGGCATCGCCGCTCACCATCCACCGAAAGAGTCTTCACCCATGTCAGCCCGCCAGAACGAGTTCGGCCAGTCCATCGGCCCCGACCTGCCCGAATGGACGCCGCGCTCCCTGCCGCCGCGCCGCGTCCTCGAGGGGCGCTTCTGCAGGCTCGAACCGCTCGACGCCGGCCGGCACGCCGATGACCTGCACGCCGCCTATGCGCAGGCGCCCGATGGCCGCGACTGGACCTACCTCGGCATCGAGCGTCCCGCCGATGCCGACGGCACCAGGGCCTATGTCGAGCGCATCTCGAAAAGCACCGACCCGCTGCACTTCGCCGTCGTCGACAAGCAGAGCGGCCGCGCCGTCGGCTCGCTGGCGCTGATGCGCATCGATCCGGCCAACGGCGCCATCGAGGTGGGCACCGTCAACTTCTCGCCGCTCCTGAAGAACACGCCGATGTCCACCGAGGCGCAGTACCTGCTGATGAAGCTCGCCTTCGACGAACTGGGCTACCGCCGCTACGAGTGGAAGTGCGACAACTTCAACGAGCCTTCCAAGCGCGCGGCGCTGCGGCTGGGCTTCAGGTACGAGGGGCTGTTCCGCCAGGCGGTGATCTACAAGGGCCGGGGCCGCGACACGGCGTGGTTCTCGATCATCGACGGCGAGTGGCCGGCGCTGCGCACGGCCTTCGAGCGCTGGCTGGCGCCGGACAACTTCGATGCGCAGGGGCGGCAGCGCATGTCGCTGGACAAGTTCCGGCTGCCGTCCGCCTGACGCCCGGGGCGCGTCCGGCTACTTGCCGGGCTTCTGCGACTGCTCGCACTCGACCTGGATCAGCTCGCGCTGGTCCAGCGTCGCGCCGATGCGCACCGCGCTGAGGCAGCCGCCCCACACGCAGCCGGTGTCGGTGGAGAGCAGGTCGGGGCGCGAGAGCCAGCCCAGCGTCGACCAGTGGCCGAAGGCGAGGGTGGCGTTCGAAGTCCTGCGCCCGGGCACGTCGAACCAGGGCATGTAGCCCTCAGGGGCGTTGGAGGCACTGTCCGTGACGTCGAAGTCCATCACGCCGTCGGCCGTGCAGAAGCGCAGCCGCGTCAGCGCGTTGACGATGGCGCGCAGGCGGGCGCTGCCGGTGAGGGTGTCCTGCCACTGCGCCGGCTCGTTGCCGTACATCGACATCATGAATTCGCCCAGCGCGGGCCCGCGCAGCACCGATTCGACCTCGGAGGCCAGCACCAGCGCGTCGCCCACCGTCCATTGCGGCAGTACGCCCGCATGCACCATCAGCAGGTCGCCGCTGCCGATGCGCATGTGCAGCGCCATGTGCTGGTTGCGCAGCCAGTCGAGCAGTTCCTCGGCATCCGGGGCAGCAAGAAGCTGGGCGAGGGTGTCCTTGCGGCCGGCCTTGCGCGCGCCGTGCGCCACGCCCAGCAGGTGCAGGTCGTGGTTGCCCAGCAGGCTCAGCGCGGAGGCGCCGTAGCCCCGTATGCGGCGCAGCACGGCCAGCGAATCGGGCCCGCGGTTCACCAGGTCGCCCAGCAGCACGAGGGTGTCGCGGCTGGGGGAGAAATCGATCTTCTGCAGCAGCCGCTGGAAGGGGGCGTCGCAGCCCTGCAGGTCGCCAATCAAGTAAAGTGCCATTCCCCCATTCTCTCCCTCTGTTCATGGATGTCTTCCTCCTGGCCTTGCTGACCACGCTGAACGCGTTGTTCGCAATGTCCGAAATGGCCCTTTCCACCAGCCGGCGTGCACGTCTCGCGGCATTGGCCGAAACGGGAGACGCCGGGGCCGTGGCCGCGCTGAAGCTGATGGAGTCGCCCACGCAGTTCCTCTCGACGGTGCAGATCGGCATCACCTCCATCGGCATGCTCAGCGGCATCGTGGGCGAGGCGGCCTTCGCCGAGCCGCTCGGCGTGTGGATGGAAGGCCTGGGCATGGGCCGGGGCACCGCCAGCATCGTGTCGACCGCGGTGGTCGTCACCTGCATCACCTTCTTCACCATCATCTTCGGCGAGCTGGTGCCCAAGCGCATCGGCCAGCTCTACCCCGAGCCGGTGGCGCGCTGGGTGTCCCGCCCGATGCGCAGCCTGGCCAAGGGCGCGAAGCCCTTCGTGTGGCTGCTGGCCGGCGCCACCGCCGCCACGCTGAAGGTGCTGCGCATCGACGCCAACGCGGCCCGCTCGGTGACCGAGGAAGAGATCTCCGCGAGTCTCGAAGAGGGCGTGGACGCCGGCGTCATCGAGCAGCACGAGCACCAGATGGTGCGCAACGTGTTCCACCTCGACGACAGGCGCCTGTCGTCGCTGATGATCCCGCGCGCCGACATCGAGTGGCTCGACGCATCGTTCACCGTGCAGCAGGCTTTGCAGAAGGTGGCCGACGCGGCCGCGCTCAACCTCGTGCATTCCTGGTACCCCGTGTGCCGCAATTCGCTCGACGACGTGGTCGGCGTGGTCAGCGTGGCGCACCTGCTGCGCCTGGGGCCCGCGCACACCGGCGTGCTGGGCCAGGAGGCATCGCCCGCCGTGTTCGTGCCCGAGACGCTCACCGGCATGGAGCTGCTGGAACAGTTCCGCGCCCGTGCCGGCCGGCTCGTTTTCGTGGTCGACGAATACGGCGTGGTGCAAGGCCTCATGACGCCGCGCGACCTGCTCGAAGCCATCACCGGCGAGCTGCAGCCCGGCATGCAGACCGACGCCTGGGCGCATCAGCGTGCCGATGGCCTGTGGGAGCTCGACGGGCTCATGCCGGTGTCGGAACTGCGCGCGCGCCTCGGCATCCGCGAGCTGCCCGACGAGGAGCGCGGCCGCTACAACACCGTGGCCGGCCTGCTGATGGCCGTGTCGGGCCACCTGCCGGAGGTGGGCGAGCAGATCGACTGCGCTGGCTGGTGCTTCGAGATCCTCGCGCTGGAAGGCCGCCGCATCGACCGCGTGCTGGCCTCGCCCGATCCGAGCGCGCAGCCCAAGGAAGAGTAGGGCGCGGGCCATGCTGTCGCTGCAGGCTCTCAGCTGCCCCCAGTGCTCTGCGCCACTGCCGCGCGCCGCCCGCTGGCGCACGGTGAACTGCAGCTACTGCGGCGCCACCGTGGTGCGCGGCCAGGAGATCGTCGAGCGAGAGAGCTTCCGCGCCGCGTGGCGCCGGGCCAATGCCGACGTGCCCGGGGGGCGGGTCCTCGCATGGCGGGGCGCGCGCTACCGCGTGCTCGCGCCGCTGGCCACCGGCGAACACGCCGAGGTGCTGCTGGCCCAGCGCCTGGGCGCGATGCCCGAGCGGGTCACCTTCAAGCTCGCGCGCGAGAGTTCGGCCGACGGCGTGCTTCAGCGCGAATTCACCGTGCTGCAGGCGCTGCAGGATCTTTCCGTGCCGGGCGCCGCCTACTTCACCCGCCGCCTGCCGCAGCCGCTGGGCATCGGCGTGGCCGAAGGAATGGCCAGTGCCATGGGCAAGGGCTCGCGCCAGGCGCTGGTGCTGCGGCATCCGACCGGCTTCTGGGGCAGCCTGCACGACGTGCAGCAGGCCAATGCGCAGGGCATCGACCCGCGCCACGCCGTGTGGCTCTGGCGCCGCATGCTGGAGGTGCTGGCCTTCGTGCACGGCGCCGGCTGGACGCACCGCGACCTGTCGCCCGCGCATGCGCTGGTGCATCCGCGCGACCATGGCGTGCTGCTGATCGGCTGGTCTCGCGCGCAGCAGGCCGGCGGCGCCGCGCACGAAGCGGCGGTCGCTCGCGACCTGATGCAAGCCGCCTGGGCCGTGCGTGCCGTGCTGCACGGCGGGGCGCCCGGCGAGCCCGGCCTGGGCCTTCACACGCCGGCGCCGCTCGCGGCCCTGCTGCGCGAATGCAGCGAGGACGCGGCCGCCTGCCGCCGCCTCGGCGCGCAAGGCATCGAGCAGGCGCTGTCGGCGGCCTCGCGCGAAGCCTTCGGTGCACCGAGGTTCGTCCACTTCGATCCTGCGCCGCGCGCCGCCGCCTGAGCGCCGCAACGCCAGGAACTACAACCAGTCACAGAGGAGAGCACAACCCATGGGCTACGGAAACTACTCGCATGCCGCCCACACGGCACTCATCGCAGACCGCGCCGCGAGGCCCGGCGCGGAGGTCTTCACGCAGCGCTCCACCCATCCGCTGATGAACCCGCACGGGCTCAAGGTGCGCGAGTCGCGCGACAACGCCGACCATCCGAACTCGCTGGGCATCGCCTTCGCACTCGACGTGACGGGCTCCATGGGCGACATCCCGCAGATCCTCGCGCGCCGCGAGCTGCCCACCTTCATGAAGCTGCTGACCGACTGCGGCGTGGCGGACCCGCAGCTCATGTTCATGGCCATCGGCGACGCCAACTCCGACCACGCGCCGCTGCAGGTCGGCCAGTTCGAATCGACCGCCAACCTCATGGACCAGTGGCTCACCTGGAGCTACCTGGAAGGCGGTGGCGGCGGCACCGGCGAGGAAAGCTACGAGCTCGCGTTCTACGTCATGGCCCAGCACACCGACATGGACTGCTGGGTGAAGCGCAGGAAGCGCGGCTACCTGTTCGTGACCGGTGACGAGCTGCCGTACCCCGCGGTCTCGCGCCACCAGGTCGAAGCGCTCATCGGCGAGAAGCTCGACGAGGACATTCCCATCGAGGAAGTCATCGCCGCCGCGGCCGAGACCACGAACCTGTTCTTCCTGATTCCCGACGCGCAGCGCCGCCGCCGCTGCGAGGGCCGCTGGCGCGAGCTGCTGGGCGATCACGTCATCTGCATGGACTCGCCCGACGACGCCTGCGCCGTGGCGGCCGGCATCGTCGCCCTCACCGAGAAGGCCGTGCCCAGCCTGGACGCGCTGGCCGGCGTGATGAGCGCCACCGGCATGGGGAAGGAGCGCGTCGGCGGCGTGCTGCACGCGCTCGACGCCTATGCCGCGCTGCTCGACCCCAACGCACCTCGCCACGCGACGCCCAGCGTGGCGGCAGCCGCGTCAGGCGCGCGCTCGTCTTGGTGGAAGCGGCTCTTCGGCTGACGGCCGTGTGACGGCTCACGCTTCCACGCACTACGTCTCGCTGCTGGGCCTCGGCTTCGGGGACTGCGGCAAGGGGCTCTTCACCGACCACTTCGGCGCCACGCCGGGCGCCCACACCGTGGTGCGCTTCAACGGCGGCGCGCAGGCCGGCCACAACGTCGTGCTGGCCGACGGCCGCCACCACACCTTCTCGCAGTTCAGCGCCGGCAGCTTCCATGCCGGCATGGGCACGGTGCTCGCGAGCCCGGTGGTCGTGCACCCCACCGCGCTGCGCGTCGAGGAAGCCGCGCTGCGCCGGGTCGGCGTGCAGGACGCGTTTGCACGACTGTCGATCGACGCGCGCTGCCGCGTGACCACGCCGTTCCACCAGGCGGCAGGTCGGCTGCGTGAATTGGAGCGGGGCGAGGCTGCGCACGGCAGCTGCGGCGTCGGCGTGGGCGAGACCGTGCAGCAGGCGCTGGCCTCGCCCGACGAAGCGCTGCGCTATGGCGACCTGCGCAGCACCGCCCGCACGCTCGAGAAGATCGGGGCGCTGCGCACCGCGCTGCTGCGCGAGTTCGAAGCCAGCCCGGCGTTGCACCATGCCGACGCCGCACAGGAAATCGCCATGCTGCGCGACGGCACGCTGGCGCGCCGCTGGCTCGAGGCGGCAGCGCCCTGCGTGGCGCAGTCGCCGCCCGCGGACATCGACCGCATCGCGCAGCGCCTCGCGATGCCCGGCACCGTGATCTTCGAGGGCGCCCAGGGTGTGCTGCTCGACGAATGGCGCGGCTTCCATCCGCACACCACCTGGAGCACCATTTCCACCGCTGCCGTCGAGGCCGTGCTGCACGACGCCGGCATCGACGCCCCCGTGCAGCACCTCGGCGTGCTGCGCACCTACCTCACCCGCCACGGCGCCGGCCCGCTGCCCACGCACGACCCCCTGCTCGATGCGCGGCTGGCCGAGCCGCACAACGCCGACGAAGGCTGGCAGGGCGCGTTCCGCAGGGGCCACCCCGATGCGGTGCTGCTGCGCTACGCGCTCGATGTGGCCGGAACGCTCGACGGGCTGGTGGTGAGCCACCTCGACGCCATCGAGGGAGCGGGGCTGCGCTGGTGCTCGGGCTATCGCACGGCAGACGCGGGCCGGATCGCGTCGCTGCCGCTCGGGGGCGTACGCGACCTCGATCATCAGCAGGCGCTGACGCAGCTGCTGCGAAGCGCCGAGCCCATCTACGAGCCGCACCTCATCGCCACGCCGCACGCGTGGGTGGAACACGCGGAGGCGCTGAGCGGCCTGCCGGTTCGCTTCGGCTCTTTCGGGCCGACGCGAGAGAGCGTGCGAGGGCGCAAGCACCTGCCCTGACCGATAGCAAGCACGCGTGAGCTACAACATGCCCCTGGTAGTCGGCGCTGCACTGAGCGCCATCGCAGCGCTGCTGCACCTCTGCGTGATTCTGGGAGGACCTGCGTGGTATCGCTTCTTCGGTGCAGGAGAGCGCATGGCCAAAGGTGCCGCGGCCGGACACCTGTATCCAGCTCTCGTCACGCTGCTGATTGCCTGTGTGCTGTCCACCTGGGCTGCATATGCGCTCTCTGGGGCCGGAGTGTTGCAGCCGCTTCCACTGCAGTCTCTCGTGCTGCCGGCGATCACGGCGGCCTATTTGCTTCGGGGGCTTGTCGTCGTGGCGTTGCTCGTCTTCGACAGGAAGCGGCTGACGACCTTCTGGATCTGGAGTTCGGTGATTTGCCTCGCGTTCGGTGTCGTCCACCTGATCGGGCTGATTCAGGTGTGGGGCAATCTGTAGTCGGTTGCGAGTCGACTTCCACCAAGGAAGCCTTGCTCGCGCAAATTCACAAAAATTGGAGGGAGTTCGATGAATGCTTTGATTCGCACGTTTGCGGCGCTGGCCGTGTTGTTGAGCGGTTTGGCGCATGCCGGCCAGGGGAGTGAATACGTCAATTCTTACTTCGAGCTCTGGCTGAAGGCGCATAGCTTCACAAAGTTCGATAAGAGGCCGAACGGGCTTTTTTTTCCCGCGAACGGTGTGCTCCTTGATGGCGATATTTACCAAGTCAAGGAGTCTCCTGCCAGCAAGCTCTATTCGGTCGAATCCCGGGTCTCCATCCTGTTCAAGGATGGTAGGCGGCTCGATGACTTCGTCGTGGGCGTGGGTGGTACTGCCGAGGATGCGTTCAAGGACTCGCTCATGAACTTCTGCTTGACGACTTTGCATCCGATCTATGCCGAGCTTTTCGACCATGCCGATCCTCATGTCAGAAAGGATGCATGGGAAATCAACGGCTCCCGGCGCAGAATTTTCCTGTCCGAGTGGGGTCAGCGGGGACAGCTCGTCAATGAGGCCACCCAGAAGCAGGTGGAGCAACTGATTGCTTCTGAGCTGAAAAACAACTCCCTGACAACAAGGGATCTGCAATGGGTGAAGCTGGTAGTCCTGATCGTCAAGGGGAAAGTGGAGCAGGTTGTGTTCACCGTCAACGGCGTAGTGGACCAGCGCACTTCTCAACGACTGTCGGGCTTCAAATGGCCTGCTTCAGGCGAATTCACGATGGCTAAGTTGTTCTTTGTGATTGGTGCGGCACAACCCTGAATCACCCGCGGTGGCTTCTAGCGGGCGGAACCTCCGGCATTGGGTTCAGACGCGAGCGCTTCGTTTCCAACTGCTGGTAGGCGGACCTATGCCCCTTTATCCACTCCGGGGCATATGCCCGCTCGGCAGCAATTTCTTACAATGCGTTGCGTTCCGTTTCGCCGGTGCAACCCAAATCGCGCCTTCGTACATTCACCGCGTCCGCCCATGCCTTCTTCCAGACTTGCCTACAGCTTCGCTCGCAACGTCCGCCTGACCGCAGGCCTGATTTCCGCTCTGGCGTTGGCCGCGTGTGGCGGTGGCGGAGGTGGCGCGGGCAACGCGGCATTCTTCGTTCCCCCTGCACAGCAGCCCGCCACGCCTGCGCCCGCCGACACATCCGGCAAATCCACGGTGCTGATGCGCGTCAAGCCGGAGGCGATCGGCGTCAACTGCACCTTGGGCGGCGCACGTGTCGAGGCCGGCCTGGACGCCGACGCCAATCACGTGCTCGCGGACAGCGAGGTCACGTCCACCCAGTACATCTGCAACGCCACTGCCGGGGTGGATGGCCTCAGCACGCTGGTGCGCATGCGGGCCGAGCCCGCCGGCAGCAACTGCGCGCAGGGCGGCTCGCAGGTGCTGGCCGGCAAGGACCTGAACCGCAACGACGTGCTCGAGGATTCGGAGGTGACCAGTTCGGCCTACGTCTGCGGCGGTGCGCCGGGTGCGACGGGCGCCGCGGGGTCGAGTGGCCGCGACAGCCTGCTCGCATTCGCCGCCGAAGCGCCGGGCGGCACCTGCACCTATGGCGGTCAACGAGTGCAGTCCGGGCTGGACCTGAATGCCAACGGCGTGCTCGACGCCGCAGAGGTCACGGCCACGGCCTACGTGTGCGCGGCCGCGCCGGCCGATACGCGCTGGGTCAGCGTCACCGCATCGAGTGTCCAGACCGAGTCGAACACCGGCTATCAGGCGAATTCGGGCACCGGCGTCACGCTCACCCTTCCGCCCGCGCCCACGGTGGGCGACTGGATCAAGGTGGTGGGGGTGGGCAGCGGCGGGTGGACCATCGCGCAGAACGCGGGGCAGCGCATCGACACGCGCGGCCTGCCCGGCGGAACGGACTTCGACTGGCGCTCGGTGGCGCCCGCCGGTAGCTGGGTCGGCCTGGCCTCGTCCGCTGATGCCACCCACCTGGCGGCAGTATCCAGCATCGGCGAGCTGTACACCTCGATCGATTCCGGGGCGAGCTGGGTCCTGCGCCTGCCGGTACAGACCTGGAGTGGCATCGCTTCTTCCAGCGATGGCCTTAAGCTGCTCGCTGCAGTCAACGGCGGCGCGCTTTTCCGTTCGACCGACGGCGGCGATACGTGGACCAACGACGGCTCGTCCCGAGCCTGGACCGCGGTGGCCAGTTCCGCCGACGGGTCGCGCCTGGTCGCGACCGCCTACCTCGGGCAGATCTGGACCTCGGCGGACGGCGGCAGCAGCTGGACGGCGCGCGAGTCGAGCCGCGCCTGGCGCTCCGTGGCTTCTTCGGCCGATGGCCGGGTTCTGGTGGCGGGCACCAATGGCGGGCAGCTGTATGTCTCGACCGACTATGGCGTGAGCTGGACCGCACGCGCGAATGGCCAGTTCTGGTGGTCGGTGGCAGCGTCTGCCGACGGCAGCATCCTGTACGCCACCGTGGACACGGGCGCTGTCTGGGTTTCCACCGATTCGGGTACCACATGGGGCGCGCAGAGCGTCAACCGGGACTGGCGAGGCATCGCCACGTCCGCCGACGGCCGCTACGTCGTGGCCGCCACCAGCGGTGGCAGCCTCTACGAGTCCAGCGACCGTGGCCAGACCTGGCACGCGACCAGCGATGGCGGTGCCTGGACTGCGGTTGCGAGCAGTGCCGACGGCGTGAAGGTGACTGCTGCCAAGTCGGGCTCGACCATCCAGATCGGCACGCGTCGCACGTCGACCACCCTCGGCATCGCCGGGTCGATTTCCGGAGGCCAACAGGATTCGCTGGAGCTGCAATACGTGGGGGGCGGCGTCTTCATGCCCGTCGGCTACGTGTTGGCCAATCTGGCGTTCGTGGTTCGCTGAGTCCGCTTGGCGATGCTGAAGCCCGGTAGCTGACCGACGTCAGTGCGTGACGACCGGGACGGACCGAATACGGCAATATCGTTCCAGCGCTATGTGGGTAGGGAGCGTCGACGTGTCGGGCCAGGTTCCGGGCGGGGTTTGGCGGGGCTCCGCCCTCACCACGCATACCCCGCCTGCACCCGGGCCGCTACCCGGCTGCCGCTTCCGCTGCTGGTCGCGGTCGAGAGTCCCAACCCCAGGTTCAGGTTGTCGTTGACCTGGTAGCCGAAGGCGACGCCCAGCCCCGATGCGCCCGCGTAGTTGCCGACGGCGGCGCCCATCCATCTCTTTCCAGCAGCCAGCGTCGGCATCGATGGCATGGCCAGGGCTGCCGCGACGCCCTGCGCGGCGAAGGCGTTCGCCTGGCTGGTCGCGTTGGCCACGGCCTGCTGCAGTTGGCCGAGGTTGACGGCGTCGGTGGCCAGCAGGGCTGGCGCGACATTCGTGATGCCGCGCAACTGGTTGGTGGCGGCGTTGCCGACCGACACGGTGTTGTCTCGGTCGGCCACCGAGCCCTGGCCCAGCGCCACCGCGTTGTTGCCGCTGGCCAGCGTGTTCGCGCCCAGCGCGACGGCGTTGTTGCCGGCGGCCACGGCGTTGTTGCCCACCGCGGTGGTGGGATCGGCCAGCGCCTTCGCGCCCGCGCCGATGGCCACGGAGCCCGCGTGGTTGGCCTGCGCGCCGTTGCCGACGGCCACGGTGTTCTCTCCGGTGGCCTGCGCGTTGGTACCCATCGAGGTGCTGCCCGCGCCGCTGGCGCCCGCGCCCGGGCCGCAGGCCACCGAGCCGCTTGCGCTCACCGCGCACACGCCGCTGGACAGGGCCTGGTTCATCAGCGACTGCAGCGCGCTGAACTGCTGCACGGTGAAGTTGTTGGCAGTGGTGATGGCCGTCTGCTGCGCCTGCTGCACCTGGCCGACGTTGGCCGCATCGGTGCTTGCCTGGCCGGTGCCCACATTGTTGATGACCGTCCCAGCACCATTGTTGGCGTTGAGCTGCAGCGTGGCGCCGCCGGCGCCGTACTGCGCCGAGTTCTGCGCGAGGCCTAAGGCCGCATTGGAGGTCTGTTGCACCGTATAGAGCTGGCTGCCGTTGACGGCATCGGTGCTCGTGGCGTTCACAGCGCCCGCGCTCACGTTGACGAGGGTGCGCGTCTGGCCTGCCGAGCCGAAGGAAACCGTGTTCGCCGCGGTGGCGACCGAGTTGGCGCCGATGGCGATGCTGTTGGTCGCGCCGACCGCGACCTGGCTGCCTGAGCCGATGGCCACGCCGCCGGTGGCCAGCGCAGACGCGCCGGCGAAGCCGTTGTAGGCGCCGCCGATTGCGGTGCTGCCGTTGCCCGAGGCCACCGCACCCTGGGTGGTGCCCGAGGCACTGCCGATGGCGATCGCCGAGGTGCCCGATGCCTGCGCGCCGCTGCCGCCGGCGTGGCCGGGGAAACCGCAGCAGCCTTCTGCGCCCTGGCCTCCCGCGCCGACCGCGATGGCACCGCTGGCCGAAGCCTGCGCACCGCTGCCGCCGGCGCCGCCTGTGCCACCCGCAAAGCCCTGGCCGGCGGTGCCGCCACCGCCGATGGCCGTCGCGCCGTTTGCACTCGCACTGGCGCCGGCACCGCCCGTGCCACCGGCTCCCCCGGCGGTTCCGTTGCTCCCGTCGCCGCCCGCGCCGATCGCCGTGGTGCCGTCTCCCTGGACCGTGGGGCCGGCACCGCCGCCGGAGCTCGACCAGCCTGGCAGGTTGGGCCCCGGGTTGCCTGGGTCGCCGGCCACATAGCCCGCTGCGTGGGCGCTTCCGACAGCGAGCAATGCGGCGGCCTGCAGGCATCTGAGTACGGGGCGGAGTCGAGCGGTCATGGTTCCTCCTTCGCTGAAACGGCAGACAAGACAAAAACAGCGCAAGTGTGTGTTTTTGTTTCCAGAGTCGCCATACCCGAGAACTGGTAGATCAGGCCTTTTTGGGAGAGCCGTGCCGGGCATGCTGATCCACAAGGTCGGCCACGACCTGAGGCTCACCGATGTCCGAGGCGATTGCTCGCTGCTATCGCGGCGCGGCAGCGATTTGGTGGCTCAGCGGCTGGCACCACCTTCGTCGCGATACACCTGCGGCGTCACCCCATGCTGCCGCGCGAACGCGCGCTGCAACGCATCCACCGAGCGAAAGCCGCTGCGGCGGGCGATCTTCTCCTGCGTCCATTGCGTCTGCCGCAGCAACTGCGCGGCGGCGGCAACGCGCGTCTGCTCCACGAAGCGCGCGGGGGTGCGGCCGGTCTGGGCCGCGAAGGCGCGCGCGAAATTGCGCGGACTCATCTGCACGCGGTCGGCCATCGCCTCGACCGACAGGTCTTCCTGCGGATGCGTGCCTATCCACGCGACCAGCTCGCGCAGGCGGTGGCTGGCCGTGGCCTGCGCCTCGAGCGCCTGGCTCAGCTGGGGCTGCTCGCCGCCGCGCAGCATGGGCAGCGCCAGGGTGCGGGCGATGTCCATCGACACGGCGCGGCCCAAGTCGTCCTCCACCAGGGCCAGCGCGAGCTCGATGCCGGTGGTGACGCCGGCCGAGGTCCACATCGGGCCGTCGTGCACGTAGATGCGCTCGCGCTGCACGCGCACCTGGGGGCGCAGCGCCTGCAGCATGTCGCAGGCGCTCCAGTGGGTGGTGGCCTCGCGGCCGTCGAGCAGGCCGGCTGCCGCGAGCGCGAAGGCGCCGGTGCACACGCTTGCCACGCGGCGCACACGCGGCGCGGCTTCGGCGATCCAATCGCTCACCCTGTGCTCGAAGATGGCCGAGCGCACCGAGGGCTCGTCGCCGCCGGCCACGATCAGCGTGTCGATCTCGTGCGGCAGATCCCGCAGCGCCAGCGTGCCCGCGAAGCTCAGGCCGCCGTTGGTGAGCACGCTGCCGCCGGCCGGCGAGGCGATGTGCAGCCGGTAGGTGCCGGGGCGCATCTGCTCGGCCTTGCTGAAGACGCTGGCCGGGCCCGCGATGTCGATGGCCTCGACGCCATCGAACGCGACCAGCACCACGGCACCGGCTGTGCCCGTGCTGGCAGAAACCGCGGCTTCTTCGTCCTTGTGGGGCGGTGTGGGCATTCGTAGTCTCGGGGCCTTGCCTGCAGTCATGGAGAAAGGTCGATGTTCACTGGGTCATTTTCACGCGCGCTCGCTGCCGCCTGGCTGGCGATGCTGGTTCTGGCGGGCTGTTCCGCCGGTGCGCCGCTGCCGCCGCCCCTTGACGATGCAGCGGCGCTGCAGCGCGATCACCAGGCGTTCCTCGATGCGATGAAGCCCCGTGGCGCTAGCGGTGCCCGGCCGGTCGTCGCCGTGCTCGCCTCCAACGAAGGCACCGAGATGACCGACCTGATGCTGCCGTATGCGGTGCTGCAGCGCGCGGACGTGGCCGATGTGCGCATCGTCGCGCCGCGCGCCGGGCAGGTCGATCTGTTCCCGGCGCTGCAGGTGGATGGCGCGCAGGACTTCGCCAGCTTCGACCGCGCACACCCTGCGGGTGCCGACTACGTGATCGTCCCCGCGATGATGTCGGACGATGCGCCCGAGATCACCGGCTGGCTCAGTCGTCAGGCCGGGCAGGGAGCCCGCGTGATCGGTGTGTGCTCCGGCGCCCGGGTGGTCGGACAGGCCGGCCTGCTCGACGGCCGTCGCTTCGCAGGCCACTGGTACGACCGCGGCACGCTGTTGAAGCGCCACCCGGGCTCCGCGCACGTTCCGCACCGCCGCTACGTGGTGGACCGGGGTGTGGCCACCACCACCGGCATCACCGCGTCGGTGCCCGCCATGCTGGCGCTGGTGGAGGCCATCGGCGGACGCGAGAAGGCGTCCGCGGTCGCGGCCGATCTGGGCGTGGCGTCCTGGAGCCCGGCGCACGACAGCACACCCTTCGCGCTCGACAACGGCAAGCGCATCGACTACCTGCTCGACAAGGCCGCCTTCTGGCGCGGTGAGCGCTGGACGGTCGAGGTGCGAGACGGCATGGACGACGTCTCGCTCGCACTCGCCACCGATGCCTGGGAGCGCACCGGGCGCGTCCGCGTCGAGGCGGTGTCGCCCTCGGGGCCGGTCAGGCTGCGCAGCGGGCTCGTGCTGACAGCACGTCCTGCGGGCGCAGGCGACGTAGGTGCGCTGCGCCTGCCGCTGTCGGCCACGCTCAAGCCGGTGCCGCAACTGGATCGCACCCTGTGCGAGATCGCCGGCCGGCACGGCGCCGCGCGCCGCGACTGGGTGATGCTCGAGATGGAATACCCCGCGCAGCAGCGCGCCGCCGCCTGCGCAGGCTGAGGCGGCGTCGGCGCGTCATACTCTCGGCCGGATCGCCCTTTCCCCCTTGAGCGGGAGGCGAAGCCGCAACCGACAAGCCGGGAGCTGAACAAATGATGACCGCATGCTGGCGCGCACCCGTTGCCGCATTGGCGCTGGTGTTCTCGATGCTGATGAGCGCATGCTCCACGCTGCCTCCGCCGGTGTCCGACCGGCCCGTCACGGCCATTGCGGATTTCTCGAACACGCCGCTGGATGCGATCACGCGCCGGGTCCTGCCTGAGGATCGTTCCGACGATCGCTCGGGCTTCCAGCTCCTGCCCTACGGCCCCACGTCCTTCGCTACCCGCATCGAGCTCGCGAAGCTCGCCACGCGCAGCCTCGACGTGCAGTACTACCTGCTCGCCGCCGACAACACCGGCCGCGCCTTGATGCGCGAGCTGCGCGACGCCGCGCAGCGCGGCGTGCGTGTGCGGCTGCTGGTCGACGACCTCTACACCACCGGCGAGGATGACCTGCTCCTCGCACTCGCCAGCTACCCGAATGTGCAGGTGCGCTTGTTCAACCCCTTTCCCGGCGGACGCGGCAGCGACGTGACGCGCTTCATCAGCTCGGGGCTGGAGTTCGGCCGCGTCAACCGGCGCATGCACAACAAGCTCTTCGTGGCCGACAACGTGGCGGCGGTGGCGGGTGGCCGCAACATGGCCGACGAATACGTGATGAACGCCGCCGGCAGCAATTTCATCGACATGGACGTGTTCGCGGCCGGCCCCGTGGTGCGGCAGCTGTCCGACGAGTTCGACCACTACTGGAACAGCACGGTCGTCTACCCGGTGGGGCGCATCGCCAGCAGCGCGCTCACGCCCGAGCAGTTGCGGCAGAACTTCGAAAGGCTCACGGCCGCCGCCAGGCCGCCGCTGGCGCCGCGCATTCCGCTCGACGGCAGGATCGCCAACCCCGTCGAAGGCGAGCCCGCCCTGCTGCCGCAGGAGATAGTGCCGATGCTCAATCTGCCCTTCGAGCTGGCCGAGGCCCGGCTCAGCCCGCTGCTGTGGGCCCGTGCGCGGGTGCTGTTCGATCCGCTCAGCAAGACCGAGGGCCTGAACGAACGCGAGAACTCCATCAAGGGCACGGTGACCGAGGGCGTGATCCGGTGGTTCCGCACCTCGCGATCGAGCATCAAGATGGTGTCGCCGTACTTCGTGCCCTCCGACGCGGCCGTGGCCAGCCTCGCCGAGGCGCAGGCCGCGGGCATCAAGGTCGAACTGGTCACCAACTCGCTGGCCTCCACCGACGAGCCCTGGGTGTACGTGGGCTACTGGCCGCACATCCACGAGCTGCTGAAGTCGGGCGTGGCCATCTACGAGCTGAGCCCCACGCTGAGCGTGAAGCGGGGCAAGCTCGGCATCTTCGGCCATCGCACCGGCGCCCTGCACATGAAGAACGGCATCGTCGACCACAAGGAGGTGTTCCTGGGCTCGATGAACCTCGACCCGCGCTCGGCCCGCCTCAACACCGAGCTGGGCCTCATCATCGAGAGCCCGCAGATGGCCAGGCAGCTCGACAGCTTCGCCGATGCCGGCAGCGCCTACCGCCTGCGGCTGGACGCGAGCGGCCGCGACATCGAATGGGTGGAGGACAACGAGGACGGCACGCAGACGGCCTACGACGTGCCGCCGGAAACCACCGCGTGGCAGCGGTTGAAGCTGCGGCTGATCGCGCCGTTCATTCCGGTGAGCGAGCTGTAGCCCGCTCGAGGCCGCTCACACGTTGCTGGTCGCGCGCACTTCCTCGATGCTGGTCTGCCCGGCCAGCACCTTCTCGATGCCGTCCTGGCGCAGCGTGCGCATGCCTTCGCCCAGCGCGGCCTGCTGAAGCTCCTCGGCGCGTGCGCCGGTCTGCACCAGGCGGCGCAGGGTCCTCGACATGGTCATCAGCTCGTGGATGCCCACGCGGCCCTTGAAGCCGGTGTCGCCGCAGTGCTTGCAGCCCTTGCTGGTGTAGGTGTGCAGACGGCCGTCGCGGCCGTGGCGCTGCACCCAGCCCGCCAGCACCGTCTGGCGCTGCGCCGCGTCGCGCTGCTGCTCGGGTCCGAAGGCGTGCATGTAGTCATCGAGCAGTTCGCCGATGGCCTCGGGGCTCGCGGGCGTGCCGGTGGTGCACTGCGTGCACAGCCGCCGCACCAGCCGCTGCGCAAGCACGGCCAGCAGCGAGTCGGCGAAGTTGAACGGGTCCATTCCCATGTCCAGCAGGCGGGTGACGGTCTCGGGGGCGCTGTTGGTGTGCAGGGTCGAGAGCACCAGGTGGCCGGTCAGCGAGGCCTCGATGGCGGTCCTGGCGGTTTCCTCGTCGCGGATCTCGCCCACCATGATCACGTCGGGGTCGGCGCGCACGAAGGCGCGCAGCGCCTTCGCGAAGGTCCAGTCGATGCGCGGATTGATCTGCACCTGCCGAAGCCCCGACTGGGTGATCTCCACCGGGTCTTCCGCCGTCCAGATCTTGCGCTCGGGCGTGTTGATGTGCATGAGCGCCGAGTGCAGCGTGGTGGTCTTGCCCGAGCCCGTCGGGCCCACGCACAGCACCATGCCGTAGGGGCGCTCGACCGCCTTCGTCAGCTGTGCGAGGTTGTCGGGCGACAGGCCCAGCCGGTCCATCGGAATGGGCTTGGCCGATGCCAGGATGCGCATCACCACGTCCTCGAGGCCGTTGTTGGTGGGAATGGTCGCCACGCGCAGCTCGATGCGGTGCTGCGGCGAGTACTTGGCGAAGTTGATCTTGCCGTCCTGCGGGTTGCGCTTCTCGCTGATGTCGAGGTCGCACATGATCTTGACGCGCGCGACGATCGCGTTGCGGTAGCTCGGCGGCAGCTCCAGGTAGGTGTGCAGCAGGCCGTCGCGCCGGAAGCGGATTCGCGTCTTCTCCTGGCCGGGGTAGCTCTCGATGTGGATGTCGGAGACGCCCTCGCGGTGCGCCTCGATGATCATGCTGTTGATCATGCGCACCAGCGAGTTGTCGGACTGCTCGATGGGCGCCTCGCTCGCCGTCTGCGGGGCGGCGACTTCCTTCTCCAGCGTCTGCAGCAGCTCGCTCGTGCCGGCCACGTCGAAGTCCAGCGGCTGGCTCGGATCGAAATGGGCCGCGAAGGGGTTGGACGACCCGCCCGTGTGCTCGCCGATCTTCTCGTACACCGCGTTCAGCACGCCGTCGAGGTCCAGGCACTGGCCGACCACCGGCGTGACCTTCATCTGGGCGATGAACTCGACCTCGTCGAGCGCCGAATGCCGGCTGGTCGGATCGTCGATGGCGACGATCAGCCGCCCCTCGTGCAGCATCAGCGGCATGACCTGCAGCCTCCGCGCCACCGCATGCGGCAGCTTGCGCAACGCCTCGGCTGCCGGCGGAAACAGATGCAGGTTGACCAGCGGGTAGCCCATCTTGCGCACCAGCGCCGCCTGCAGCTGGCCCCGGCTCACCACGCCCATGCGCACGAGCGTTTCGCCCAGCGGCACCATCGGATCGAGTTTCTGGCGCTCGAGCCCGGCGCGCAGTTGCGCCTGCGTGATCATGTCCAGCGAGATCAGCGCCTCGCCGATGCGCGCGATGGGCGTGCGGCTCTGGGCGTCGAGCGCGCTAAGCAATTGCTCCGGCATGACGACTTCGTTGATGGACATTGGGGAGGTTCTCCTGCTCGATTTCGTGCATGGATCGTAGAGCGTGATCGTGTCCATTGCCACAGGTTCGAGCTTGAGTACGCAAGTACTCAGGTTAACAACGAGTTAACTCGCGACATCGACCGGCGGCACGGTCCGCATGCCGGATTTCCTGTCGTCCTACGCGCGCCGGCCGGCACCTCGCCAAACATCGAAGGAATGCATCGATACGTACTTGCCACCAGCGCAGTGCTGGGCATGCTCGGCTTCGCGGCGAGGGCAGAGCCCATCAAGCTGCCTGTAGACAACGACGAGAAGGGCACCGTCTACGTCGCCCCGAACGTCAATCCCACCGAGACGTCGGCCACCGTCAACGGCGCCACCGTCGGCGTGCAGCGCCCCGACGGCAGCGGCACCTACATCGGCACCGACACCTCCACGCCCCGGCCCACCTACTCGCTCGGCGCCAGCACCGGCGGCAACGTGTCGTTCTCGGGCGGGGTGCAGACGGACGGCAAGACCAACAACGGCGTGAAGGCCGGAGTGACGATCAAGTACTGAGCCCGGCTCAGACCAGCGTGCCGTACACGATGAAGCCGTCGTGCGTGGCGACCTTGTCGTAGAGCTTGCGGCCCGCCGTGTTGGTCACTTGCGTCTGCCAGTACACGCGGTGCACGCCCCCGAGCTTCGCGCGTTCGTACACGCCTTCGATCAACTGCCGGCCGACGCCCTTGCCGCGTTCCGAGGGCAGCGTGAACAGGTCCTGCAGGTAGCAGGTCGGCTCCAGGCGGGTGGTGCTGCGGTGAAAGAGGTAGTGGGTGAGGCCGACCAGCTGCCCGTCGCGCTCTGCCACCAGCGCATGCACGGGTTCGTAGGCATCGAAGAAGCGCTGCCAGGTGGCCTGCGTGATCTCTTCGGCCAGGGCGGTCGGGCCCTCGCGGCCGTAGAAGGCGTTGTAGCCGTCCCAGAGCGGTTTCCATGCCGGGTAGTCGGCGGCCACGGGCGGGCGTATCAACAGGGAAGAGGTCATGGCGTCGTATCGCGTTGAAACCCGCGATTGCATCACGACAGGTTCGACGCCGCTCAGGCCGCGAAGAATTCCTTCAGCATCTTTTCAGGCAAATGCCCTTGCAGGCCGATGGCGACGACGCCCGCGCGGGCCGGCCCCGGAGGCGGCGAAACCTTGCGCACCGAGCCGTGCCGGCCTGCGTACTGCACCTCGGACCACTCGTCGCCTTGCGCGCCTCGTCCCGTGCGCAGCAGGCCCTTGAGCCGCAGCACGCCCGGCGGCATCTCGCGCAACCAGGCGCGCAGCGTGGCAGCCGGGATCGTCGCTTCGGGCTGCACGCTCCAGGTCTGGAAGATCGCGCCGTGGTCGGGCGTGCCGTGCCCATGGTCGTGGTCGTGGTCGCAACCCGGACCGCATGCATGCGGCGCCAGGGCGGGCTGCGAAAGCCCCGAAACCAGCGCCAGCGGCACCGCCGCCTCGACGGTCTCGATGCACGGCGTGCCGGGCGCGTTGCCTTCCACCCAAGCCCTCGCTTCGGCCAGCGCCTCGGCCGAAGCGATGTCGGCCTTGTTCAGCACCACGAGGTCTGCCGACTTCAGCTGCCGCGCGAGCGTGTCGGCCAGCAGCGGATCCGCCGACTGCCGTGCAGCCACGCTCGCGTCCACCAGCACGATGACGCCTTCGAGGCTCAGCTCCGGCGCCGCCATGCCGATCTGCGCGATGCGCCACGGGTCCGACACGCCGCTGGCCTCGATCACCACCGCGTCGAAGGGCGTCTTCGCCTCGATCACGTCCACCAGCGCACGGCCCAGGTCGTCGCCGATCTGGCAGCACACGCAGCCGTTGGTCAGCGCGGTGGTGTCGCCGTGGGTGGCGGCAATGAGATCGGCATCGATGTTGAGCGCGCCGAAGTCGTTCACCAGCACCGCCATGCGCAGCCCCTTCGCCTCGCGCAGCCAGCGGTTGAGCAGCGTGGTCTTGCCTGCCCCCAAAAAGCCGCCGATGACGGTGAACGGCAAGCGACTTGCCGGCATCACGCGCCCCGGCTCACTTGAACCCTCTGCGCCTCGAACACGCGGCCCGACAGCACCGTGCCCCACACGCGCGCGTCCTTCAGCGCCATCGGGTCCATCTCCAGCGGGTCGTCTTCCAGCACGCAGAAGTCGGCGCGCTTGCCGCACTCGATGCTGCCGATCTCGCCGTCGAGCTTCAGCGTCCATGCGGCACCAAGCGTGATGGCGCGCAGCGCCTGCGGCACGGTGATGCGCTCTGCCTCGCCCAGCACCCGGCCCTGGGGCGTGATGCGGTTGACGGCGCACCATGCGGTGAAGAGCGGGCCGAGCGGCGTCACCGGCGCGTCGGAGTGAATGGCCAGCGGCACGCCGGCCGCGAGCGCGCTGCCGCAGGCGTCGAGGCGGTTGGCGCGGTCGGGGCCCATGGTCATTTCGTAGTGCTGGTCGCCCCAGTACCAGATGTGGTTGGCGAACAGGTTGGCGCACAGCCCCAGCGATGCCATGCGGCGGAACAGCGGCGCGTCGATCATCTGGCCGTGCTGCAGCGTGTGGCGGTGGTCGGGACGCGGCGCGCGCGCGAGCACCCGCTCGATGGCGTCGATGGCCACCTCGCTGGCCTCGTCGCCGTTGGTGTGCGTGTGGATCGTGAGGCCCGCGCGGTGGTAGGTCTCGAAGTCGGCCTCGTACTGCGCGGGTGCGGTCACCCAGATGCCGTTGGGCGCGCCGTTGAAGTGGCCCGGCCAGCGCAGCCGCGCCGAGAAGCCCTGGATCGAGCCGTCGAGCATCATCTTCACCAGCCCGTAGCGCAGCCGGTCGGTGTTGCGCGGCATCAGCGACTTCACGTGCTCCGCACCCTGCGCGGCACCGTGCGTGCCGTGGAAGGCCTGGAACGCGGGCAGGATGCGCACGCCGAAACCGTCGTCGCCCGTGGCCTTTTCCAGCACGCTGCAGTCCTCGGGCGTGAGCTTGTTGACCAGGTCGGTCGCGGTGGTCACGCCCTGCAGGCAGGCCAGCCGCGCGAAGGAGCGCACGCCGGCCTCGGTCATCGGCGCGAGCAGGCCGGCATTGCCGATCTTGCGCAGCACCAGGAACATCGCGGCCGGCTCCTGCAGCTCGCCGGTGGGCTCGCCCGCGCTGTCGCCATCGGCGAACTTGACCACGCCTTCGACCTCGTTGTCGCGCGTGATCTCGGCGATGCGCAGCATCGCGCTGTTGACGTTCATCAGGTGGCCGTTGGCATGGCCGATGACGATGGGCCGCGTGCTGCTCGCCCGGTCCACGTGGCGCACCGTCATGCGCTCGCCGCCGAAGTAGATCGGATCGAATCCCCAGGCGACGAGCGGCTCGGTGTCGGGAATGCCCTCGGCCGTCATCCTCGCGGCCACGTCGGAGAGGCGCGAGACCACCTCGTCCATCGAGCGCAGGCCGCTCCACACCTTGCCCTCGGGGTCGCGGCGGTCGAACCAGCCGAGATACGTCCAGTCCCACATGCTGCCTTCCTTCAGGTGGCAGTGGCCTTCGACGAGGCCGGGCATCAGCACCTTGCCGGCGAAGCGCTCGTCGAGCGTGAAGGGCCCCCAGCCCTGCATGTCCGCGAGCGCGCCGACGGCCAGCACGCGGCCGTCGCGCACCGCCACGTGGGTGGCATGCGGCTGCATCGGGTTCATGGTGATGATCTTGCGGGCGGCGAAGATGGTGGTGTTGTTCGTCTGGCTCATGGCGACTCGGGAATCGAAAGAGGAGGGCGCGGCAGCCCGTCGACGACGTCGACGCGCCTGCAGCGTACCCAATGATCGGGCGCGACCTCGCGCAGCGGCGGCAGTTCCGCCGCGCAGGCCGCTTCCGCCACCGGGCAGCGGCCGGCGAAGCGGCAGCCTTTGGGCGGGTCGATGGGGCTGGGCGGGTCTCCGCTCAGCTTGATGCGGTTCGCGGCGCGACGCCTTCCGCCGCTCACGGTCGGCACCGCCGACATCAGCGCCACGCTGTACGGGTGCAGCGGCCGCGCGAAGAAGCTGCGGCGCGGCGCGCGCTCGACGATCTGGCCCAGGTACATCACTGCGATGTCGTCGCAGATGTGCTCCACCACCGCCATGTCATGCGAGATGAAGAGGTAGGTCAGGCCCAGCTCGCGCTGCAGCCGTGCCAGCAGGTTCAGGATCTGCGCGCGGATGGCGATGTCGAGCGCCGACACCGGCTCGTCGCACACCACCAGCTCCGGGTTGGTGGCCAGCGCCCGGGCGATGTTGATGCGCTGGCGCTGCCCACCCGAGAACTGGTGTGGAAACAGGTGCTGCTGCTCCGGCCGCAGGCCCACCGCCTCGAAGAGCTCGGCCACGCGGCGCGTGCGCTCCTCGGGCGTGCCCACCCGCATCAGGTCGAGCGGCGCACGCACCGCGGCGCCCGCGCGCTCGCGC
Organism: Variovorax sp. 22077; assembly: GCF_052044195.1. NCBI lineage: Bacteria > Pseudomonadati > Pseudomonadota > Betaproteobacteria > Burkholderiales > Comamonadaceae > Variovorax > Variovorax sp. 22077. The sequence goes on along the minus strand of NZ_JBQEQC010000005.1, from coordinate 238,768 downwards.
GGGTTCAACGAGGAGAACGGGTCCTGGAAGATGATCTGCATGCGCGTGCGCGCCTGCCGCAGCGCCTCGCCCTGCAGCGCACCCAGATCGGTGTCGCCCAGCTGCATGCGCCCAGAGGTGACCGGCGCGAGCCGCATCACCGCCAGCGCGGTCGTGGTCTTGCCCGAACCCGATTCGCCGACCACCGCCAGCGTGCTGCCGCGGCGCACCGCGAAGGACACGCCGTCCACCGCCTTCACCACCTCGGGCGTTCGGCCCCAGCCGGACTTGCCGCGCGGGAAGTGCACCTTCAGGTCGTCGACCGAAAGCAGCGTGTCGGTCTTGCCGATGAGCGTCATGCGGCCTCCCTTCGGGGTTGTGCCGCAGCCGCCGGCTCGGCATGCAGCCAGCAGGCTGCGCCATGCGGCACGCCGGAGGCCACCTCGCCATGCACTGCGAACATCGGCGGCACCTCGGCCGCGCAGCGCGGCATCGCGCGCGGACAGCGCTCGCGGAAGGCGCAGCCGGTGCCCAGCTCCCAGATCGAAGGCACCACCCCGGCGATCTCGGCGAGGTCGTGGCGCCCGTCGCTTTCCTGCGCCGCGCTGCTGCCGAGTTCGGGCAGGCAGTCGATCAGCCCGCGCGTGTAGGGGTGGCCGGGTTCCGACAGCACCTGCTCGGTGGTGCCCTGCTCGATGACGCGGCCCGCGTACATCACCATCACGCGATCGGCCATCTCGGCCACTGCGCCCATGTCGTGAGTGATGAGCATGATGGCCGTGCCCTTCTCGCGCTGCAGCTCGCGCAGCAGGTCGAAGATCTGCGCCTGCACCGTCACGTCGAGCGCGGTGGTGGGCTCGTCGGCGATCAGTATGTCGGGCCTGCAGGCCAGCGCCATCGCGATCATCACCCGCTGTCGCATGCCGCCGGAGAGCTGGTGCGGGTACTCGTCCACGCGCCGCTCGGGCGCCGGAATACCCACCTGCCGCAGCATCTCGATGGCGCGCTGCCGCGCCGCGTGCGCGTTCATGCCGGCGTGCAGCTGCAGCGATTCGCCGATCTGGTCGCCCACGGTGAACACCGGGTTCAGCGACGTCATCGGCTCCTGGAAGATCATCGAGATGCGGTTGCCGCGCACCTCGCGCATGCGGGCGTCGGTGGCCTGCACCAGGTCTTCGCCCTGGAACAGCACCCGTCCGCCGCGGATGCGTCCCGGCGGCGAGGGAATGAGCCGCAGCAGCGCCAGCGCCGTCATGCTCTTGCCACAGCCCGATTCGCCCACCACGCACAGCGTCTCGCCGGCGCGGATCTCGAAGTCGACCCCGTTGAGCACCAGCGCCTTGCCGCGCCGCGTGCTGAACTCGACGTGCAGGTCCTGCACGCGCAGCAGCGTGTCATCGGAAGGCGGAGTCATACAGAGATACCTTTCGCACGCACGGTGGACTTCATCTTTCCCTCAGCTTCGGGTTGAGGGCATCGTTCAGGCCGTCGCCGATCAGGCTCACGGCCAGCACGGTGATGAAGATTGCCGCCCCCGGAAAGGCCACGGCCCACCAGCACGACAGCACGTACTGCCGGCTGGAGCCGATCATCAGGCCCCAGCTCATCTGGTTCGGATCGCCCAGGCCGAGGAAGGAGAGCCCCGCTTCGAAAAGGATCGACGCGCCGATGGCCAGCGTGGCCGACACCACCAGCGGCGGCAGCGCGTTCGGCAGGATCACCTTCCAGATGATGCGTGCGTCGCGCGCGCCGATGGCCCGCTCTGCCCGCACGAACTCCAGCCCCCGGTACTTCATGAACTCGGCGCGCGTGAGCCGCGCGGTGCCGGTCCAGCTCACGATGCCGATGGCCAGCGTCACCGTCACCAGCGTTGGCGAGAACAGCGTCACCACCACCATCGCGAACAGCAGTGCCGGCAGCACCTGGAAGAACTCGGTGAGCTTCATCAGCGCGGCATCGACCTTGCCGCCGTAGTAGCCGGCGAAGGCGCCCAGCGTGATGCCGATCAGCACCGACAGCAGCGCGGCCACCGCGCCCACCAGCAAGGTTGCGCGGCCGCCGTAGATCAGCGCGGTGAGCACGTCGCGGCCGAGGTAGTCGCTGCCGAGCCAGGCGTCTTCGCTGAAGGGTGGCGTGAGCGGCGCGGCCTTGATCTCGAACGGGTCGGCGGGGTAGAGCCACGGCCCGAGGATGGCCACCAGCAGCACGGCGACGAGCATCGCCATGCCGATGATGGCTGCCGGATTGCGCAGGAACATGCGCATCGCCTCCATGCCCGGGTGCTCGACGCGCACCGCGGGCCTGGGGGATGCGGCAGCGGAAGCAGCAGCGGTCGACATTGGAATCACCTTGCTCATGAGGCCTTGATCCGCGGATCGATGAAGCGATAGCACAGGTCGGTGAGCTGGTTCATCACCACCACCACGATGGAGGAGAACAGCAGCACGCCGAGGATGGTCGGGTAGTCGCGCCGCAGCACCGACTCGAAGGCGAGCCGGCCGAGCCCGGGCCAGTTGAACACCGTCTCCACCAGGATCGCGCCCGCCAGCACGTTGCCGAACTGCAGGCCCAGCACCGTCACCACCGGCAGCAGCGCATTGCGCAGCGCATGCTTGTAGAGCACGACGCGGTCGGCCAGCCCCTTGGCGCGCGCGGTGCGGATGAAGTCGGAGCCCAGCACGTCGAGCATCGACGAGCGCGCGAGGCGGCTGTACTGCGCGAGATACACCAGGCTCAACGTGAGCGTGGGCAGCACCAGGTGGTGCGCCACGTCGAGCATGTCGGCGAAGCCGCCGCTGCCCGTCGAGTCGATGGAGCGCATGCCCGCCACCGGCAGCACCGGAAACACCGAGGCCAGCAGTATCACCAGCATGATCCCCAGCCAGAACACCGGCGCCGCGAAGCCCACCAGCGACAGCACGGTGATGAACTGCGACAGCAGCCCGTTGGGCCTGCGCGATGAAAGCACCCCCAGCGCGGTGCCCACGAAGAAGGCCAGCAGCACCGCGCTCAGCACCAGCAGCAGCGTGGCCGGCACGCGCTCGGCGATCATGCTGGTCACCGGCAGGTTGAAGAAGTACGAGTAGCCCAGGTCGCCCTGCGCCACCTTGCCGAGGTACACGCCCAGCTGCACCGGCAGCGAGCGGTCGAGGCCGTACTGCGTGCGCAACTGCGCCATCAGCTCGGGCGACATGCCGCCGCTGGCGCCCGCGATGGTTTCCACCGGATCGCCCGGCGCCGCGTGCACCAGCACGAAATTGAGCACCACCACGGCCAGCACCAGGCCGAGGGCCTGGAGCAGCCGCGAGGCGGCGTAGCGAAGCGTGCCCATGATGTCGCCCGCCCGCCTACTTCAGGTACACCTCGTCGAGCGGCGACAGCGGCCCCCAGATGGTGACCGGCACGTTCGCCACCTTCTTGCTGGTGATGGTGTGGTACGGCACCTGGTTGATGAACTCGATGGGCAGCTCGTCGGTCACGATCTTCTGGAAGGTCGCGTAGTAGGCCTTGCGCTGCGTCGGGTCGATCAGGCCCCCGGCGGTGTTGAGCAGCTCGTCCACCTTCGGATTGGCGTAGGATTGGGTATTGGTCCAGACGATGGGCTTGATGTTGGTCGACAGGTAGGTGCGGTGCACGCCGATGATCGGATCGCCCCAGTTGAAGACCGTGTCCATCGACATGTCGAAGTCGTGCGAGGCCAGCCGCTTGGCCCAGGCCGGGAAGTCGGCCGAGGCGCGCACCTCCACCGTGATGCCCACCTTCTTGAGCTGCCCGCGGATGTACTCGGCCACGTTCTTCTGCTGGTCGTCCGCGCCAGGCAGGTAGTCGATGGTGAGCTTGAAGCGCTCGCCGCCCGCGCCGGCCTTGTAGCCGGCGGCGTCGAGCATCTCGCCGGCCTTCTTCAGGTCGAGCGGATAGCGCACCAGGTCGGGCACCGCGAAGGGGCTGCTGGCCACCAGCGGGCCGTCGGAGACGGTCGCGAAGCCGCCCATCAGCGCCTTGGCGATGAAGTTCTTGTCGATGGCCGTGGCGATGGCCTTGCGCACCTGCACGTCCGACAGCGGCTTCTTCGCGGTGTTGAAGGCCAGCCAGTTGAGCGCACCGATGCCGTCGTAGCCCTTGGGCGTGAGCGACACCCGCGGGTCGTTCGCGAAGCGCTTCAGGTCCGTGGGCAGCGTGGCGAAGGGCAGCATCTGGATGTCGCCGCGCTCCAGGCCCAGCACCAGGCTGGCCATGTCGGGCGTGACGTTCACGATCACCTTGTCGAGGTACGGCTTGCCGGGCAGGAAGAACTTGTCGAAGCGCTCCATCACGATGCGCTGCGCGGGCTTGAACTCGGTCACGAGGAAGGGGCCCGAGCCGACAACGTCCGTGGTGTTGCGCGGGTGGTTCTTCAGGTCCTGCCCGTCGCCGTAGATGTGCTTGGGAAGAATGGGGCACAGCGCCGGCGACATCGCCAGCACGATGGCCGGGTGCGGCATGCTCATGCGGATGACGGCGGTGTACGGGTCGGGCGTGTCCACCTTCTCGACCGGGCCCATCATGGTCGTGAACGGGTGGTTGGCCTTGATGGCCATGATGGAGAAGGCCACGTCGGCCGAGGTGATCGGCTTGCCGTCGTGGAACACCGCGTCCTTGCGCAGCTTGAGCGTGAGCGACTTGCCGTCTTCCGCCAGCTTCCACGACTCGGCCAGGTAGGGCTGCGGGTTCCACTTGTCGTCGAAGCGCAGCGGGCTCGCGAAGATCTGCGTGGAGGGCATGGCGGTGGCAATTCCCGACTGCACCGCGCCGTTGAGATGCCGCGGCGTCTGCGTGCTGCCGATCACCAGCGTGCCGCCGCGCTTCGGTTCCTCGGCCGCGGAAGCGGGCAGCCGGAGCAGGGTGCTCGCTGCCAGCAGCGTGGCGGAAAGCAGGGTGGCGCGGCGCGTGAGCAGGGGAGGAAGAGGAGGGAGCGGGAGCTGCATGACAGGACCTCGGGGAGTTCGACACAGGCAATCGGATTCGGACCTCGCCAGGGCGAGGACCTTGTGTCGAAGATAGGCGCTGGGTGCATGCGGGCGAAGAGCCAACCCGCTGCGACTCGCAGGGCCAGAAGGGGTGGGTTTGCCCCGTTGTGCGGCAGTGCCGTGCGCCACTTCGGGGAATGCGCGCTGGCGGTGCGCCCGGCAATCCCTTTCTATTTCTCGTCCCGCAGCCAATACCACTTGTAGAGCATGCGCTGCCCCACGCGACGGAAGGGCGCGAACGCACGCGACTCCACCATGCCCATCACGTTGGGAAAGGGCAGCTGTGAGTGGTAGATGGGCAGCTCGAACACCTCGCGGCCCGCGTCCTTGCCCGCCACGCGCTCGGCCAGCCGCTTGCCGGCCCAGGTCGAGAACGACACGCCGTTGCCGCCGTAGCCCACCGCGTACCAGATGCTCTTGCTTGCGTCGGGCTGCGTGATGCGCGGCATCATGTCGTGGCTCATGTCGACCCAGCCCCACCACGAGTAGTCGATGCGGATGCCCGCCAGCGGCGGGAACTTGCGTGCGATCGCGTCGGTGAGCAGCTTCAGGTGCACCGCACCCTCGGCATCGGCGCCGGTCACCGCGCTGCGGCTGCCCAGCTGCAGCCGGTTGCCTTCGAGCAGGCGGTAGTAGAAGCGCAGGGTGCGCGTGTCGGTCAGGAAGGTCTTCGATCGGAAGTTGGTTGCCTGCAGCTCGGCATCGGTGAGCGGGCGCGTGACCACCGAGTTCGACAGGATCGGCATGATCCGGTCCTTCAGCATCGGGTTGAGCGCCTGCCCCGTGTAGCCCCCGGTGCACACCGCCACGCGGCGCGCGCGCACCACGCCGCCGGGCGTGCGCAGGTGGTGCACGCCGTCGATGGTCTCCCAGCCCTGCACGGGGCTCGCCGTGTGCACCTTCACGCCAAGCGCGCGCGCACGCCGCATCAGTCCGAAGGTGAACTTCAGCGGATGGATGCCGATGCCCTCGGCCTCGTACAGCGCGCCCACGGTCTCGCGCTCGTCGCAGTAGTCGCGGCGCACCTCCTCCGCGCTCATCATGCGGGTGGCGTAGCCGAACTTCTCGCGCATCAGCCGCGCCTCGGCGTCGAGGATGGGCAGCTTCTCCTTGCGGTGCGCAAGATAGAGATGCCCGCCGTCGCAGGCGTCGCAGTCGATCTGCGTGGTGAGGTGGCGGAAATTCTCGAAGCCGCTGCGGATCTCGGCGTCGAGCTTCTTCGCTGTGTCGAGGCCCCAGCGCTCGATCCACTGCGAGCGCTTGAGCCGGCCGCTCGCGTTCTGCCCCTGGCCGCCGCTGCGGCTGGAGCAGCCCCACGCCGCCTGGTTGGCCTCCAGCACCGTGGCCTGTATGCCGTGTTCCTGCGCGAGGTAGAGCGCAGTCGACATGCCGGTGGCGCCCGAGCCGATGACGGCCACGTCCACGTCGATGTCGCTCGTGACCGGGCCGTCGTCCTCCGGCGGCGTGCCGGCGCTGGCCACCCACCAGGTGGGTGCGTAGGCGCGGCCCGAGCCGGGGTCGGGAGCGAGCAGCGGGTCGTATTGCGGATCGTAGGGGCGGGAGGGCGCCTTGGGCTGTTGCATTTGCTGCTGCTGGCGGAGCGCTGCGCCGTCGATGCTGGCCGTGCCGGCGTTGTCCCGCTGTGCGGTGCCTGTCATGGTCATGAGGGGCTCCAATCGAAGGAAGGGAAAGGAGGCCGGCGTGTCACTTCGCGGCGGGCAGGTTCGGCCGTGCCTTGCGGAACACGTTCTTCAGGTGGATCTTTCCGTCCCTGAAGGTGAAGACGTCGATGCCGTCGGTCTCGATGCGGCTGCCGTCGGCGGCGGTGCCGGTGAAGGTCCACTGCGAGGTGCCGAAGTCGCCATGCACGAAGTGCACGCCGTTGGTCCATTGCGCATCGGGCACCGTGGCCCATGCGGCGGCGAAGGCCTTCCTCACCGCTTCGGTGCCGACGTGGCGCGTGCCGCAGGCCTCGGGGCCGGCGGCGGTCTGGAAGATGCAGTCGGGCGTCATGAAGCTCATCAGCGCGTCGATGTCGTGGCGGTTCCAGGCATCGCTGAAGGCGGCGAGGGTGTCGGTGGTCACGGTGGCGGTATTCGAGGAAGGCATGGCGTTGGAAATGGCGTTGGCTGCACGAAGGCTCAGGAATTCGATGGAGCAAGCGTAGGCAGCGGCCTGCCCGCGCGATAGGGCCAGATGGTGGGATTCGACCGAGCCAGAGCGCCTCGGATGCGCCGCGAATGCGCCACGGACCGGCATGGCTGCCCTAAACTGCGGCGCACCATGCCCCCGAATCCGCGAGCCATCCAGTGGGCGCAGCTGTTCGCGCTGCCCGATCAACCGGCGCTGCCTCTGCAAGCCCGTCTGCGCGCCAGCGTGGTGCAGGCCATCCTCGAGGAACACCTCGCGCCCGGCGCGCCGCTGCCCTCGTCGCGCGAACTCGCCGCCCTGCTGGGGCTCAGCCGCAACACCGTCACTTCGGCCTATCTGCAGCTCATCGACGAAGGCTTCCTGGAGGCGCGCCCGCGCAGCGGCGTGTTCGTCGCGCATGGCGCCCGCCCTCTGACCGCGGTGCCCGCCGAACCGCTGGTGGGCCGCAGCGGCCAGGCCAGCCAGCCGCCGGACTGGTCGGGCCGCGTGCTGCGCTCGCTGGTCGACAAGCCCACGCTGTCGAAGCCCGACCAGTGGCGCGACTATCCGTACCCTTTCGTATACGGCAACTACGACCCGCAGTTGTTTCCCACCGAAGACTTCCGCGAGTGCTGTGCGCGCAGCCTGGCGCGCTCGCAGCTGCCGCACTGGACGCCGGATTTCGAGACCGACGACGTTCCCGACCTCATCGAGCAGATCCGTACGCGACTGCTGCCCAAGCGAGGCGTGTTCGCCCTCAAGGAAGAGATCCTCGTGACCATGGGCGCGCAGCACGCCTACTACCTGCTGGCCGAGGCCCTGTTCGACGAACAGACCCGCGTGGGCCTGGAGGAGCCGGGGCATCCACACGCGCGCAACAGCTTTTCATTGCGGCAGCCGAAGTGGGTGGAGGTGGATGTCGATGAAGACGGGCTCGTTGTCGATGCCCTGCCTGCTGCCGACTACCTCTTCGTCACGCCCTCTCACCAGAGCCCCACCACCGCCACGCTCAGCCTGGAGCGCCGGCAGTGGCTGCTGCGCAAGGCCGAGCTGCAGGATTTCGTCATCATCGAGGACGACTACGAGGCGGAGAACCTCTATGAAGGCACCCCGATGCCGGCGCTCAAGAGCCTGGACAAGACGGGGCGGGTGATCTACGTGGGCTCTGTTTCCAAGAGCCTTTCGCCGGCGCTGCGGCTGGGGTTCATCGTGGCGCCGCGTGCCCTGATCAAGGAACTGAGGGTGATCCGGCATGCGATGGTGCGGCATCCGAGTGCCTTTCTTCAGCATGCCTATGCGCTGTTTCTTTCGCTGGGGCATCACGAGTCGCATGCCCGTCGCGTCAATCACGCGATGCAGGAGCGGCTGGCCATTGCGGCGCAGGCGTTGCGGGAGCACCTGCCCGACTTCGAGTTTCGGCTGCCTTCCGGCGGGGCCTCGATATGGGTGCAGGCGCCTACGTGGGTGGACGCTACCGAGCTGGCTCTGATGGCTCGCAGCCATGGGGTCTTGATTGAAGCGGGCGATGTGTTCTTTGCTCGGCCTCCCTATCCTTGTCCGTTCTTTCGGTTGAGGTTGTCTTCTATTGCGGCTACGCAGATTCCTGCGGGGATTCGGGCGTTGGCTTTGGCTGTGGGGGAGTTGGCTTTGGCTCGTGGTGAAGTTCGATCTCTTGGCGGGTTTACTCACTGAGATTGGGTTGCTTCCCGAGGCCGGGACTCGCCCCGGCAGGCGACCTACTTTTCTTTGCTTCGCCAAAGAAAAGTAGGCAAAAGAATGGCGACCCCGCTGTCTACGACCCCTTCGCTGCGCTACGGGGCAACCTGCGGTGCTCGCGTTTCGCGGGGTCTCGCCCAAACTCGCTTCGCTCAGACAAGGGCGAGCCCTGATCCGCGAAACGCTGCGCTCCTCGGCGCAGCCAGAGGGGAGGGGAGACGTACGGGCCTTTGCTGCGCTCGGCCGCGCCTGCTGGGCTTGGAATGAGGCGGTGGCGACGTTGGGGCCGTGAGGTCGTTGGACCTGCGTGTCGTGTCAGGGGTGCGGTGGGCGAAGTGCATGCGGATGAGTTCTTGACCCATATCCGCGGCCGAGCGAAGCGAAGGCCAGTCCAGGCGATTCAGTAGCCGAGCGAAGCGATGGCGCGGATCGCTCCCTTCTGGCTGCGCCGAGGAGCGCAGGCGTAGGAGGGATAAGGGCCGCAGCTGTTTGAGCGAAGCGAGTTCTGCGGACCCCCTCCGACGTCGAGCACCGCAGGTTGCCCGTAGCGAAGCGGAGGGACGCAGACAGTAGGGTCGCCTTTCTTTTGCCTACGTTTCTTTGGCGAAGCAAAGAAAAGTAGGTCGGCCGCCGGGCCGAGACCCGGCCTCGGGAAGCAAACCCTCAAACTCAGCCAGATTCCAAAGTGCACCTCCCCCGTGCAGAACGCACCACAACAAGGGTATTCACTCACCGACTGGCTCCATGCCGACACAGTCGCTGGTACTTCCTGGCTGCTCCCGATGGGTGCAAAGTCCGGCGAGATTCACCCACCGGAGCACCCAGATGACCATGTCCCGCCGTCTCCCCCTCCAGTTCGCCGTGCTGGCAACCACGCTCGCAGCCCTGTGCGGCACGGCTTCCGCCCAGCAGGCCAAGGAAGTCACTTTCGCCCACCAGGACATGCTTGTCCCCCTGCGCCTCGTCATGGAATCCGGCGAGGTCGAAAAAGCCACCGGCTACAAGATCAACTGGCGCATGTTCGCAGGCGGCGGCGACGTGATCCGCGCGATGGCTTCAGGCGACGTGCAGATGGGTGAAACCGGCTCCAGCCCGCTGACGGCCGCGGCCAGCCAGGGGCAGGACATCAAGCTGTTCTGGATCTCGGCCGACATCGCGAACGCCGAGGCGCTCGTCGCCCGCAACGCCTCGGGCATCAACAGCATGAAGGACCTGGCCGGCAAGAAGGTGGCGACGCCCTTCGTGTCGACCGCGCACTACCAGCTCATGGCCGGCATGAAGATGGACGGGGTCGACGCCCGGAGCGTGAACGTGATGAACATGCGTCCGCCGGAGATCGCCGCTGCGTGGGAGCGTGGCGACATCGACGCCACTTTCATCTGGGACCCGGTGCTCTCCAAGATCAAGTCCACGGGCAAGACCATCGCCACCTCGGGCAGCATCGGCGCGCGCGGCGCGCCCACGTTCGAAGGCATCGTGGTCAATGCCAAGTGGGCGGCTGCCAACGAGGCCTTCATGGTCGCCTTCGTGAAGGCGCTCAACCGCGCGAACGAGGAATACAAGGCCACCGGCAAGAGCTGGACGCCAGATTCGCCGCAGACCAAGGCGATGGCCAAGTGGACGAAAGCCGACCCGAAGGACGTGGGCCCTGCGATGGCGCTGTATTCGTTCCCGACCATGGCCGAGCAGGTCTCGCCCACATGGCTCGGCGGCGGCGCGGCCAAGGCGATGGCGAACACGGCCGCCTTCCTGAAGGAGCAGGGGCGGGTGCAGGAGGTGAAGCCCGACTACAGCGCCTACGTGACGACGGCGTACGTCGAAAAGGCCATGGGCAAGTGAACCGGGGCGGCACCACATGCCCACGCTCGACATTCGCGACCTGACGGTCAACTACGCGGTCAAGGGCGGCACGCTCCAAGCGCTGGCGCCGGTGAACCTCACCATGCACGACGGCGACTTCGTCGTCGCGCTCGGCGCCTCGGGCTGCGGCAAGACCACGCTGCTCAACAGCATCGCGGGCTTCCTGCCGCCATCGACCGGAGAGATCCTGCTCGACGGCAAGCCGGTGACAGGCCCCGGCGCCGACCGCGGTGTGGTGTTCCAGAAGCACGCGCTGATGCCCTGGCTCAACGTGCGCGACAACGTGGCGCTGGGCTTGCGGCTCGGCGGCACGGGCAAGGCCGAGCGCGACCGCATCGCGGAAGAAAAGCTCGGCCTCGTCGGCCTGCAGAAGTACGCCGACCGCGCGGTGTACGAGCTCTCGGGCGGCATGCAGCAGCGCGTGGGCATCGCGCGTGCGCTGGCGAGCGACCCGGCCGTGCTGCTGATGGACGAGCCCATGGGCGCGCTCGATGCGTTCACGCGCGAGCAGGTGCAGGAGATTCTTCTGCAAGCCTGGTCCAAGTCGAACAAGATGGTGTTCTTCATCACCCACTCGGTGGAGGAGGCGCTTTTCCTGGCCACCCGGCTGATCGTGATGAGCCCGAGCCCGGGACGCATCTCGCACGTCTACGACGACGTGCCCTTCTCGCGCCAGTACCTCTCGCACGGCGATTCGCGCAAGGTGAAGTCGGAGCCTGATTTCATCCGCATGCGTGAAGAGGTGCTCTCGATCATTCATCATCGCGAGGTCGCTCATGTCTGAGGTGTCGATCGCATCCCCCGTCGCCATGACGCCAACACCCTCCAAGCCCACCGCATCGCCGGCGCCTGCAACACCGCCGGCAGCGGGCACCAAGCTCAAGACCAGCTCCTTCAAGGTGCCGGGCGAGGGCTCCAGCCTGACGATCAGCATCGTCACGGTGATCGCGCTGGTGGCGCTGTGGTTCCTCGTCACGAACATGGGCTGGGTGAAGCCGCTGTTCCTGCCGACGCCGCAGGCGGTGTTCCAGCAGTTCTACGAATACCTCACCGGCCAGGCCAACGACAAGCCGCTGTGGCAGCACTTCCTGGCGAGCATGTTCCGCGTGTTCTCGGCCTTCCTGCTGGCCTGCGTCACGGCCATTCCGGTGGGCATCGCGATGGGCATGAGCCGCTTCTGGCGCGGCATCTTCGATCCGCCGCTGGAGTTCTACCGGCCGCTTCCCCCACTGGCCTACCTGCCGCTCATCATCATCTGGTTCGGCATCGACGAGCTGCCGAAGGTGCTGCTGATCTTCCTGAGCTGCTTCGCGCCGCTGGCGCTGGCTGCGCGCTCGGGCATGCGCAGTGCGTCGCAGGAGCAGATCAACGCGGCGTATTCGATGGGGGCGAGCTACATGCAGGTGATCCGCCACGTGATCCTGCCCTCGGCGCTGCCCGACATCCTGGTGGGCATGCGCATCGCCATCGGCTTCGGCTGGACCACGCTGGTGGCCGCCGAGATGGTGGCGGCCAACATGGGGCTGGGTCAGATGGTGCTGAACGCGTCGAACTTCCTGCGCACCGACATCGTGATCATGGGCATCATCGTCATCGGGGTGGTGGCTTATCTTTTCGACCTGCTGATGCGGTGGCTCGAACGCCGGCTTGTGCCTTGGAAAGGGCGCATGTGACGGGTGGCGGCGGCGCCACCGTCACGGGCACCGGCGGCGGCAGGGCAGGGCCTTCGGTGAGCGCATCCATCGACTGTTCGAGATAGTCGAGCATCGCGCGCATCGCGGCGCTGTTGTGGCGGCGCTGCGAGTAGGCCGCGTACAGCCAGTGCTCGCGCGGCATGTGCTCGCGCAGCACCGGCACCAGCGCCCCGCGCTCCAGGTGCGACTGCGCCAGGGGCTCCGGCACATAGGCCACGCCCACGCCGCGAAGCGCCAGCTCGATCAGTGCGACGGCGTCGTTGGCCTCCATGCGGCTGTGCACCTGAACCTCGTGAGTCTCGCCATCGGTCTCGAAGGGCAGGTTGGTCGTCTGCTTGGCCGAGAAGCTCAGCACGTCGTGGCGGCTCAGGTCCTCGGGCACCTGCGGCATGCCGCGCTGCGCCCAGTAGGAAGGCGCCGCGCACACCACCATGTCGAACTGCACGAGGCGGCGCACGATCAGGTTCATGTCGTCGATGCGCCCGCCGGTCAGGTGGATGTCGATGCCTTCCTCGATCAGGTCGAGGTCGTCGTTGGTGAACACCAGGCTCACATACACGTCGGGGTAGCGCTTGATGAAGCCCGCGATCACGTCCGATAGCCAGCCGGCGATGAGCCCGTGCGGCGCGCTCATGCGCAGGCGCCCGCGCGGGTGGGCGCCGTGCGCCTGCAGGTCGTTGAGCGTGTTCTCGGCCATCGTCACCAGCTCGGTGCTGCGCTCCAGCAGCACCTGGCCCGCGTCCGTGAGGCTCAGGGCGCGGGTGGAACGATTGAGCAGCCGCACGCCGCTGCGGGTTTCGAGCTCGGCCACGTAGCGGCTCACGGTGGCCTTGGACATGCCCAGCGAGATCGCCGCGCGGGAGAAGCTGCGGCGGAAGGCGACTTCGCGAAATGTTTTGATGAGATCCAGACCGTCCATGGTGGCCGGATTGTTCCAGCTTCCGGGATGAGGCCGTCGGAAGTAGGGGCATCGACGGTTTGGGCCCGCTGCTATGAATACCTCCGTAGCTATACTGCGCCCCGTCACGTCAAAAAAAGGCGTGACCGGGCTTGGTCTCCCGAATCACCTCTGCGACGCCGCCGCAAGCGCCTCTTGGCCAGCGGCATTGTTTTTAATAACTGAACGTCTTGGAGGCCAATTCATGGCTGCATCCGCTCGCGCGTCCGCGCGTGTCTCTTCATTCCCCGACTCTTACGAATCCACCAGCGCCGAATCGCTTGCGCTGCAGGCCTGCGACGACGTCTAGAGCCTGCACGAGGTGCGGCACGCCTACGCCGGCCTCGAAAGGCTCATCGGCCCCCAGCGCGTGAACGATGCGGAGGAGGTCTGCTCCAGCCGCTCCGAACTCAGTGCGCTGGTGCGCGTCGTCAACGAAGAACTGCGCCGGCGCATCGAGGCGGCCGAGGGCACGCTGCGTTCATTGCGCGCCGCCGTGGCCGCTAGATGAGCCCCCGGGTCGCGGCCTTCAGCGTCGCGGCCGCGCGGGTCGTGCATCCGAGCTTCTGGAACAGGCGCTCGACATGGGTGCGCACCGTGCTCGGGCTGATGCCGAGCACGCGAGCGACTTCCTTCGTGTTGTGGCCCTGGCTGATGCAGCGCAGCACCTCCAGCTCCCGCTGTGAGAGGGAGGCATCGCCTTGCGCCTGCACGGCTGGCTTCGGCGACGTGCCCGGCATCGCGCATGCGAGCAGCGCGGTGACGACTTCCGCGTCGAAGCGGCCTGCCGCGGCATCTTCCTGCATGCGGTCGAGCGCCTGCGTCTGAGTGAACTCTTCCCGCCACGGGCGGCGGGTGCGGTGCGATTGCCACTGCTGCGCCGCCGCGACGATCTGCCCCTCCAGCGGCATCGTCGAACCCGAGCGGCCGCGGAAGTAGCCCGACCCGTCGCGCCGCTCGAAGGCGAAGGACGCGATCTCAGCCTCCGCCACCAGGCCGGCGATCTGCCCTGCCGCGCGGGAAGTCCAGTACGGCACGAGCCGCACGCGCTCCAGCGACGAGGCCGGCAGCGGCTCGGGCGCATTCCATACGGCATTGGGAACCGCAGCGCGCCCGATGCCATGGATCAGTCCGGCCTTGTAGGTGCGATGGCACGCCGCCTCGTCCAGTCCGAGCTGCGCGGCACAGTCGCGCGCCAGCCGGGCCACGCTGCGCGAGTAGCCCGTCATCCAGGGCAGCTTGAGGTCGATCACGTCGCCGACCAGTTCCAGGCCCATGCGCCGGAGCATCGAGGCAGGCTGCTCGGTGGGCTCGGCCCATGGCGCGACGGGGGCATCCAGCTCCTTCATCCATGCAGCGGCATGGGGCGCGCTCGCGTCGACGAGCAAGGCCGGGTAGAGGCTGTCCGCACGCCCGCGCGAGATCGTGAGCGCCTCGTCGATGCCATAGAGCCGGCCGAAGATTTCGAGATCGCTCGCCAGCGCCACCACATAGGTCGCGAGCGGAACCTCGTTGCCTTGCAGCACGCCGGGAATGCCGCTGCCGTCGTACGCCTCGAATACCGCGCGCAAGGCTGCTTCGGTCTCGCGGCTCAACCCCAGCGTGTTCGCGATGTCGCCCGCGATCTCGCAGTGGATGTCCGCCATGGCCAGTACCGCGTCGGGCACCGGGCCGCCGATGGGCGGCTGGCGCACGCGCGGTGCCGGCGACGCGAGCAGGGCGCGCCGGCCCTGCACGTCGTCTTCGAGGAAGTCGGCGAACTCCTGGGCATTGGCGGTGCAGCCCGACCAGCGCAGCAGCGCGACATGCCGCACCGCCTCGATCTGGTCAGCGTCGCAGCCGGCTTCTTCCGCGATCTTCCCGGCAAGCCAGGCCGTGCGCAGCGAATGGTCGGTCGGCTGGCCCATGCTCAGGTCACCGATGAAGGCCAGCGCGCGGACCGCGTCGAAAACGGTGATGGTCGTCGTGTCGTCGGGCATGGGAAGTGGGTCGCTGCGGGCGCAGGCAGACAGGGACGCAGCATCGCACAGTTCATGGACCCGTGTCGGTCATCCGACGGATACCGCGTGCGGCGACGACGCGGAAGAATCGTCGCATCCGTGCCGCTCGCTCCTTTTCTCGACGAGCGGCAATCCTTCGATCCGTGGCTCCTGCAGCCGTTCCGCCACAACCGCCATACACCGACGCCATGAAAACCGAATCCCAGCAAGCCGCCTGGCTGCGCAAGTACTACCTCGTCCGTGCCGCCTTCTCATTCGCGTGGGTCGCGGCGGTCTTCACCCTCGCGAAACAGTCGCCCGCATTGGCGGCGGTGCTGCTGATCGCCTACCCCGCGTGGGACGCCCTCGCGAACCTGCTCGACGTCAGGATGTCCGGCGGCGCGAAGGCCAACCTAACCCAGCTCTTCAACATCTGGATCAGCGCCCTCGTCACGCTCGCGATTGCAGCCTCGCTCGCGATGAACCTGCAGATCGTCCTCGCGATCTTCGGCACCTGGGCCATCGCCTCGGGCCTGCTCCAGCTCGCCACCGCCATCCGCCGCCGCAAGGACAGCGGCGGACAGTGGGTGATGATGCTGAGCGGCGCGCAGTCCGCGCTGGCCGGCGGTTTCTTCGTCGCGCAGCAGGGCGGGAGCGCACCTGTGCTGCAGACGGTTGCCGGCTATGCGGCAGTGGGGGCGGTGTATTTTCTGATCTCGGGGGTGGTTGTTTGGGTTCGGGAGGGGAGGCGTGGGGTGAAGGGGTTGGTTGCTGGCAAGAGTTGAAGTGGGATTGCCTGCCGGGGAGGACGGCTTGAGGGTGGCCGGGCTTCCGTTGTCGGCCCATAAGACGCATTGCCGCCAGTCTGTAGCAGCCATTCAGGATGCGGGTGAGGCAGAACGCCGCATGATTTCTTGGATGGCGGCTTTCGCGCAAAGCTTCACGTCCCTTTTGCTCGATTCAAGCCCGGCTTGAAGCGCAGGAATCGATTTCAGCGTCCCGATTCGATTCAATACGGAGTGGCAATGGACCTTGTCGTGAGGGTCGGTTGATTCCACACTTCGGAGTTCATGACCTTCTCTCGCATCGCCATGCGCGAAATGAGGTCCTGCAGGTATCTGCCGCATCCGGATATCGGCCGGCCATCCATCGCCTTCATGGGAGGGCCAGGTCCAGACCAAGCACCTTGCCAAGCCCGAAGGCGAGGAGCGAGATACCAAGGAGCGACAGCACGAAGACTGCGGCCACCTTGCTGCCCGCACGTAGAGCAGTGCTCTGCTTCTCCTTTCCCTTTCTCCCTCGCTCATAGTGCCACTTGATGGCGAAGAACATGCCCGCGCCGAACACGAGGACCTTGAAGGTAACGAAGACTACGGGGATCCAATCCATCTTTTTCAGTATCTGCAGGCCATCTCCTGGCCATGGTTCCAGGCATCAGTGGGCCAGCGTCAAGCTGCACCGGCCGCCTGGCGCACCTGGGCCATCAGCTGTTGCGCGACCGTCTCGAAGGGTTCGAGGCTCTGGTCGGCCCGGCTCAGCACTACCGCGCCTTCCGCCGAGGCGATCAGCATCATGGCGAGAGAGCGGGCGCGTGCCGGCGGGAGGCCTCCCTTTCTCAGCAGGTCCGCCAAAAGGCCATGCCAGGCGCGGAACACGACGGTGGCATGCGAGAGGAGCTCGGCCGAGTCGGTGGCCACCGTGACGGCCAGCACGGCGCAGCCGGCCTCGCACTGCGAACGCGTGAGCACGGCGCGCCAGATCGCGAGGAAACGCTCGGCCACTGCCTCGGCCGAGGCGCCTGCGACGGAGGTCAGCGCATCGGCCAGCACGGCACCGGCGCGGTCGACGGCCGCGGCCACGAGCTGGTCCTTGCCATCCGGGAAGTGGTGATAGAGCGATCCGCGCGGCGCTCCCGTGGCCGCGATCACCTCGGAAAACGAGGTGGCCTGCAAGCCGCGCTGTGCCAGCAGCGCCATCGCTCCTTCGACCATGCGGTCGCGCACGTCACCCGCCATGCCGTTGTTTCCTCGTTCGAGCCGTTCCCAAAAAATATGACAACCATCATAATTGGCGCTACTATGACGATCGTCATAGTTTCGGTCCGAGGAACACACCGTGCCCGCTCGTCGCCATGCTCTCCTCTGCGTACCCCTGGCTCTGGCCCTTGCCGCCTGTGGTGGGATCCCTTCCACTTCCCCTTCATCCTTTGCAGGAGCTTCACCCATGACCGTTGAACAGACCAGGCAAGCCATCGCGGGCGACTGGATCAGCATCGCCCCCGAGATCCGTCCCAGTGCGCAGAAGGCCCCCGACGGCACGCTCAAGCCCTTCTATCTGAAGCGCGAGTTCAAGGCGTTGGCGGGCGATCGTTTCGAGCTGGCCATCGCCAACTCGGCCGATCCCTACGGCAAGGTGCTGCTGGCGAGGATCCTGATCAGGGGCCACATGCACTGGCAGGGCGAGCACCCCATCGCCCCCGGCGCGCAGAAGGTCGACTTCGTGGCCGACGAGGCTTACGAGGTCACGCCGCTGCTGCAGGCCTTTGCCGATGTGCTCAACCAGGTGGCCGCCCAGGGCTACGCCAAATGGGAGGTGGGGCAGACGCAGAGCGTCTTCGGCAAGAACTTCGCCCCCTTCGGGCTGAGTGCTGGCAAGAACTTCATGGAATACGACCTGGTGTACGTCTCGCACGGCCTGCTGTTCTGGGGGGCGCGCCACGTGGACGGCCGAGGCTTCGACACCGAGCAGAACCGGCCGACCAATCTGCAGATACCGCTGGCACGCAAATAGGGCCGCGTACGCGGCCATCGTCGACGCCCGCAGGGGCAGGTGCCATGCGCCAGCTTCGCCGCGCTCGACCGGAGCGCTGGCAGCCGGCGCAGGCCAAGGGCAGAATTCGGCCACAACAAGGTTTCACCGAATCCCCGACTGGGCTGCGCCCCGTGCAATCTCTCCCACAGCGGTCCTTCGCCAACTGGCTCGTCCCCATCGTCGTCGCCTGCCTGATGCTGGCCTTGCAGGCGGGCGGCGAGCCCGTGTACGAAGCGCTGCGCTACGAGCGCGCCGCTGTGCTCGGCGGTCAGCCTTGGCGCCTTGTCTCGGCGCACGTGGTGCATCTGGGCTGGGCGCACTGCCTGATGAACGCTGGCGGGCTGGCCCTGTGCGCCGCGTTCGCGGCCGGCACGCTCGGCTGGCGCGCCTGGGCCATCGCGATCGTCGTGCTGGCCCTCGGCGTGGGAATCCTGCTGGTGGTCGCATCGCCTCGAGCCACGAACTATGCGGGCCTCTCGGGCGTGCTCTACGGGCTCTTCGTCTGGGTGCTGGCGCCACGCGCCTGGCGCGGCGATCGCGTGGCCTTGATCGTCCTGCTTGCCGTCATCGCACGCATCGGCTGGCAGATGCTGCATCCGCCTTTGGAAGCACAGCGCGCGCTGATCGGCGGCGACGTGCTGGTCGAGGCGCACCTGTACGGCGCGCTGTGCGCATTGGTGCTATGCCTCTGCCAGTGGGCGTGGCCGCACTTGCGGAGGGCCTGAGCCGGCGGCCCTCCATCGAGATCCGGCTCACCTTGCTGTCGAGGCCGTCCATGAGGGCGCGCTTGCGATGTAGCCGCGGCCGAGGCCCGACCGCGGCGCCCGCTTTATCGCCGGCGGCGGCGGGCTACCGCGAGCGCGGCGAGGCCGGCCAGCGCCAGGATGAGGTCGCCCGCGTCCAGCGATCCGCCGCTCCTGCGGAACGGAAAGGCGATCGGCATTGCCGGTGGCGGCGAGGAGGGAGGCTGCGTCGTCGGCGGGGTCGTCGTCGGCGGCTGTTCGTCGTCCGGCGCGTAGGACTCGACGTCGTAGGCGTAGAGCCTGACGCTCGTGCCCTCCGTGGGGCTCTCCGCCTGCATGGCGACGAACCCGCCGACGGAGCCCTGCCGCTGGCTGATGGCGTTCCCGGCGTCCCTGTTGGGCGTCTCGCCATCGTTCACTTCCTTCAGAACATGATGCTGCTTGATGCCGTCCTTCTCGGTGTAGAGGAACATCTTCATCGCGCCGGTCTTCGGGTCGATGGGCGTGTTGAACCACACCGCCTGATCCAGCGCTCTTTCGGCTATCTGCGAGCCCTCCTGGCCGTTCGTCTGCCGCGTGATCAGCGAGTTCTGACCTGCCACGACGGTGCCTGTCGCACCGTTGCCTCTGAAGACGATGTGCGGGTAGGCGTTGGTGCCATGGATGAAGCTCTGCATCGTGTGCCCTTCCTGGACCGCGTACGGTCCTGCGGCAGGGCTCTTCGCCTCCTCGAAGACGAACTTGAGGTTGTCCTGGGCCAGCGCAGGCTCGCTCGCGGGCGCATTCGAATTGCGCAAGGGCACGAGGACATCGCCACGCAGCACGACGGGCGTGCGCGACAGCGATTCGGGTGAGGCCGTGGTCGCGGGCTTGCTCCTGTTGGTCAAAGCAGCGGCCTGCGTCTGTCCGTTGGAAGCCGACTCGCCGGACACGACCATGTACGTCCTGCCGGGCTCGAATCTGGTGACGAGTCGCCAGGCTTTCTCCGTCGACGCATCCTTCTGCAACCTCAGCCCGAACGGGCCGGCGATCGGGTCTTGCGGCTGCAGCACGAGCGTGGCGCGGCCATGTCTAGGCACAGCCTTCGTTTCCACGACGCCGGACGCTCTCGCCATCCCGTCGCTTCCATACGAGGTCTTGTACTGCTTGAACGCGGTCACGCCGTCGCTAAAGCGAACATCCGCATAGGAGAACGGTGCCTCCAGGGCGTTGGCGGCATCCATCCACCCGACGGTCATCTTGCCGAAGGACAGGACGAAGGTCGCCGTGTTCTCCACGGAGGCCGTTGCCGGTGCGGGTCCCCGCGCGGTCACCGTCACATGGCAAGGCTTTCCGGGCATCACGGCGCAGTCGGGCGGGTTGAACTTCATGCTCTCGACGGCAAACCCCGCGGGCAGCGAGACGTTGGCAGCGGTGAAGATGACGTTCTTCGTTCCGACCGGCACGTTGATGTCGAGCATCGCCTGGGCGTTCTTGCCGCCCCAGGTCCGGGCCTTGAAGCTTTCTCCGCCATAGCTGAAGGTCGCTGTGACCCCGTTCGGCGGCAGGCCCGCATCGATGAGGTACTGCTCGGGGTTCGTCGTGGCCCAGTACGCCTCCTTCGGCTGGCCGACGCCGGACCACGGATATCCGTTGGTGTGATAGCCCGGGTCCGTCATGCCCCACCAGGTCACCCGGTGCACGCCGCCCTTGTACTCGGGGTGACGACCTCCCGGTCCGGCGGCGTACTCCTTGAGCAGGCTGAAGAGCTTCGCGTACTGGATGCCCTGCTCCTTGAACAGGGCATCCATCTCGGGGCCGTTCTGGATCCGCTGGCCTTTGTCCAGGCCCAGGGTCGGTGCGAGATCCAGCTCTGTCAGGTCGACGTTCACCCCGGTCTCGAGATAGGTCCTGATGGTCCGCTCGAAGGCGTCGAGGTTGAGCCTCATGTCCCAGTGCCCCTGCGTGCCGATGACGTCGACCAGCGGCCTCGGATTTCCCTTGGCATCCAGCAGGACCCGCCCCTTGCCCGCGGCCGATTCGGCGGCGTACCGTTCATTGAACTCCTTGACCATCGAAGCGATCGCGGTGGCCTTCGAGGCTCGCTCGTTGTCGTTGAAGTCGTTGTAGTTCAGGATCGCGGTCGTGTTCTGGCGCGCGGCGTAGAAGGCGTCATACATGTAGTCCCAGCTCTTCCCGCCTTTGGCGTAGGCCTGGGCCCATCGGGAGGGACGCTCCTCCGGGCTGTAGCCCGTTCGCAGCGCGTTCCTCCAGTCGGCAGGGTTGTCGGGGTTGTCCTTGAACGCCTCGTTGACGACGTCCCAGGCGTAGGTCTTGAACGGTGCCTGATCGAAATGGCCGGCCACCGTCCGGATGTAGTACTCCAGGTTCGTCTTCGCCGTTGCGTAGTCCCACGGGGTTTCCCATCCGCCGTTCGCAGTCAGGACATTGGGGGCGGGCCATTGGGCCGACTGGTTGTGCCAGACCAGCACGTGCCCCGTGACCTTGACGTCGCGCGCATTGGCCGCGCTGATGTCGGCGTTGATGCCCGAGGTCAGGTTGGTGAGGAAGTTCGGGGTCGGATTGCTGATTCCCCCGTTCCAGAACTCCGGCTTCATCGCGTTGCCGGGCGTCACCACGTTGAAGTGTTTGACGGTCATGGCAGCGACCGAGTTCTCGCCCGGCACCACGTCGGCGCCGAAGTTGCGCGCGTCGAGATTGGTGCTTCCGATCAGGAAGTGGTTCTTGTAGACGTCCTTCAGCGCCGGCCAGTCGGCGGGATTCGTTGGCCGATCGGCCGCCAGAGCGGCGTTCGCGATCGCGAGTGCGCTCGGCAACGCAATCAGGAGGCTCTTGATGCGAGGCCTTGTGAACATGGTCCCGATCCTCCTGGCGGTCCTGAGGATCGGAGGGTTCGTGCTGCGCGTGTTCCTCGATCTGAAGGCGGGGCCGTTCGATGCGGCCGGCCGTGCGGCCGCCAGACCCGATGATCTGATTTGCATGATGTCTCCGGAATGGAATATGCGGGGTGCGGCGAAGTTGCCGCGACTCGCCGGCTCTCTGCGGAGCCCTGGTTGACCGACCCGAAGGCTAGGTGACGGCCCCCTGCCGGTCCACTGACTTTTTCGCTAGCATCCATTCCAAATGCTGATGAGTTCGGGCAAGACCTCTGGTAAACCCCTGATGCTGGCGCAAGTCTCGCGTCTGCGTTTCCGGCATCTGCAGTTCCTCGACATCCTCGGAAAGACGCGCAACCTGCGCCTGACTGCCGAGCAGATGTACATCACGCAGCCGGCGGCCACCAAGGTGTTGATGGACATCGAGGAGATGCTGGAGGCGCGCCTGTTCGACCGCCTGCCGCGCGACATGCAACCGAACGAGCTCGGACTCTTCACGTTGCGGTACGCGCACTCGGCACTCGACGGCTATCGCAAGTTCGTGGACGAGTTCAGCGCCCTGAAGCAGGGAGGACACGGCCATCTCTCGATCGGCGCCATCTCGGGTGCGGCGCACGTGCTGACTGCCGCCGTGGCCGAACTGCAGCGCCTGCGGCCGCTGCTGGTGGTGAAGGTGCTGGAGCAGAGCAGCGACCAGCTCATCGTGTGGCTCGCCGAGCGCAAGATCGACGTGATGATCGGCCGCTTCACCGACGAATCCCGGCGCGACCAGTTCCACTACGAGAACCTGACCGGTGAAAGGCTGCAGATCACCGCAGGCGTGCACCATCCGTTGCGCGGGCCGAACGCCCCCGGGCTGAGGGAGCTGTCGAACTGGCCTTGGATCCTGTATCCGGCATCCACCGCGCTGCGCAAGGTGTCGGACGACATCTTCCGCAGCACCGGCCTGTCGCTCACCTCGGGCATCGTCGAGACGCCATCGTTCCTGTTCGCGCTGGAGCTGTTGCAGAGCACGACCATGCTCTCGCTGCAGCCCGCTGCGCTGGTGGAAAAGTATGTGAGGCGCGGACTGCTGACGCGCATCGCCACCGAGCTTCCCACCCGCATGCCCGACTTCGGCCTGATCACGCTGCAGGGCGAGCCGCCCACCACGGCCGCGCTGGCGTTCATGGACGTGATCCGCAACATGGCGGACCACAAGCGAGAAGCGGCGTCATTGGAAAGAGCGACGCCCGGTCCGCTGGCCTAGACGGCAGGACGCACGATCACTCGTGGCGGCCCGATGCGAGGTCGGTCGATTCGCAAGCCGACATCGGGTGAACGCAAGGGGAATGCCGTTGATAGAACCCATCCCCAATCTGCATCCGCCTGCAAACGCAGTCATCCTCCGTCGCATGCGCCATGCCTTGCCGAGGCTTGCGTCGCCCCTCATGCAGACGCGCCGAAGAGAAGCCCCGCGCCAGCGGTGACACCCATCGCGAGCGTCCCCCAGAACACGATCCGCCAGACGCTCTTGCCCACGGAGGTGCCGCCGATCTTCGCGGCCGCAGCGCCCAGCAGTGCAAGGAAGCCCATGGCAGTCGAGACGGTCCATGGCAGCAGCGATGCGTGTGGAGCCAGTGCCACCACCGCCAGCGGCATCGCCGCGCCCGTGGCGAAGCTTGCGGCCGATGCCAGTGCAGCCTGCAGCGGGCGGGCACTGGATGCGTCGGAGATGCCAAGTTCATCGCGAGCGTGCGCGCCGAGCGCGTCGTGCGCCATGAGCGCAGCGGCGACATCGCTCGCGAGATGATGGTCCAGGCCGCGGCGCATGTAGATCGCGGTCAGCTCCCGGTGTTCAGCCTCAGGCTGCTTGTCCAGTTCGGCGCGCTCGCGTTCCAGGTCGGCCTGTTCGGTGTCCGCCTGCGAGTACACCGACACGAACTCGCCCGCGGCCATCGACATCGCGCCGGCCACGAGGCCGGCCGCCGCCGTGGTGAGGATGCTCGCGTGGCTGGCGTTGGCCGCGGCGACGCCCGCCACGAGGCTGGCCGTCGAGATGATGCCGTCGTTGGCACCGAGCACGGCGGCGCGCAGCCAGCCGACATGCTCGGTGCGGTGGCGTTCGGGGTGGGCGCGGTAGTGGAATGTCTTCATAGTCTCTCGTTGTGCGTCGGCTGTTCCTGCTCTCAGCGGGAAGCGCGTCCCGGCAGCATTCGCAGGAGTGTGTTGTCACGGGTGATGTAGTGGTGCGCGAGTGCGGCAGCAGCATGCAGGCCGATCAGGAAGTAGCCGGCCGTGGCCAGCGCCTCGTGCAGGTCCTTGAGCTGCCTCGAAAGCGCCTTGTCCGCGCCGACGAGCGCAGGCACGTGCAGGCCGAACAGCGTGATCGGTGCGCCTTGCGCGCTCAGCGTCAGCCAGCCCAGGACAGGGGTTGCGATCATGAACACGTAGAGGGCGAGGTGCATGAGTTGTGCGGTCCTGTCCTGCCACGTCGGCACTGGCGGTCGGATCGCAGGTGCCGCTCCCGCACTCCATCGCACGATCAAGCGAAGCATGACGAGCGCGAGCACGGCCAGCCCCAACAGAAAGTGCAAGGGCTTGAGGCTGGCGCGCAGATCGCTGCCCCTTGGAGCGAGTCCGCGCAGTTCCATGCAGGCGTACACGGCCGCGAGCAGCAGCAACATCAGCCAGTGCAGACCGATCACCCACGAGCCGTAACGGCTCTCGGAATTCTTGAATGCCATGGCGTTCCCCTTCAGAAATGCCCATCGGCAAACGGTGGGCCCGCCGCAAGGTCGGCCCGATGTGTCGGGCGCCTGCTTCGGTACTGCATGGAAGAGAAGACATGCGAGCGCTCGCGTGCCTCTAGCGGTGTGGACGCGCCCTGAAGACGAGCGCGTGCCTGAGTCGAGTCAATCATGTGTGACCTCCGGATCCGAAAAACGACTGGGAGCTGCCGCCCGCGCTCTGGGCGGACAGCAGACGGCCGCCGTCTGCGCTGAGCGGAGACGGCGCTTTTCAGGTCGCCGGAGGCGGGGCGGTTCGCGGCGGCGAGCGCCGCCAGGGTGAGGACAGGGGAGGCGCGCGGATCGCAGCGCGGCCCCGGCCGAGGGGCGCACACGTAGCGAGCCTGGGAAAGTTGCGCAGTGCCACCACGAGCGGCAGCATCGCAAGCACCATCGCCATCAGTCTTTCCAACCCGTGACGCAGGATGTCAGGCAGGTCGGTGCCTGCACTGGAGGGGACGAACAAGGTCGTTTCCCTGCTGCTGGCATGTTCCGGCCGCTCGTCGGGTTCGAACTGCACGATCGCGCTCGCTGCGCGGATACGCAAGCCCGGCTCGTCTTCCCAGCCGTCCTCGCGGAAGTGCACTGCGATGAACGGCTGCAACGCTGCGAGCAGCACGAAAGCGATGCACCACCATGCCACCTGCAGGTCGACGAGATGCCGGACGACGCGGCGAAGGTGGAGGGGCAGCATGTGGAGATGGAGGCGAACGTCTTATCCGGTGCTCAGGCCATGTCGAACCAGAAGACGAGCCATGCGCCCAGTGCCAGCAGCACTGCCGCCAGTGCAAGGTATTGGCGGCGATCTCGGGAAATCCAGTGTCGTTCTTGTTCGATGCTTCTTGACATGGAAAGCCTCGGCCTGAAGAGGGTGCATCGGGACGTATCGGCCGTCATGCTTGCCCGAGGGCGCAGCGTTGCAGCGTGGCGCGAGCTTAGGCAAGCTGGCCGCTCAACGCAACATCGTGGGCGATTTGAACCCGGCCTGAAAAAGAGAATTGTTGTCGTTCGCCATTCAGAGAAGCGAAGACACGAACCGCGGTCTTTGGATCGAGCCGAGGCGTCGACATGAAACATGCGTCTGCAGGGCCGCCTTCGTGCCCGGGCGTCGGTCGAGGCGAGAGGTTCTCAGCTACGGCGCCTTTCTCCAGCAATGCCTCCGCACCCGCCGCGCGGCGCGACTGCGAGTACTCAGCGCAGCTCGATGCTCTGGCGCAGCAGGCCTGACGGCTCCGCGCTCGGTCCCACCAGAATTTCCACCTCGCCCTCGTCGAACAAGGGCTCAAGGTCGGGTCCGAGATAACGCAGTTCGGACGCGGGTAGCGCCAGTTCGACGCGGCTTTCTTCACCAGGCTTCAATCGCAGCTTCGCAAAGCCCTTGAGCTCCAGGAGCGGCCGGGTGACGCGGCTCACCTTGCGGCGGGCGAACAGGAAGACCGTTTCCTCGGCCTCGCGCGCGCCGGTGTTGCGCAGGGCGACGCTGATCTTCAGCGTGTCCTGCGCCTGCACGCGGCGCGGCTCGACCTGAAGGTCGTCGTAGCCGAACCGGCCGTAGCCCAGGCCGTGGCCGAAGGCATACAGCGGCGAGTTGTCGACGTCCTGGTACCTGCTCGTGAAGTAGTCGCCGGGATTCATCGGCCGGCCGGAGGGGCGCTGGCCGAAGTAGATCGGTACCTGCCCGACCGCGCGCGGCCAGCTCATCGGCGTGCGGCCGCTGGGGCTCTCCCGGCCCGTGAGCACGTCGGCGATCGCATGGCCCGCCTCGACGCCGAGGAACCATGCGGCCAGCAGCGCGTCGCTGTGTTCGGCCAGCCAGGGGATGACGAGCGGGCGCCCGGAGAACACGATCGCGATGACGGGGATGCCCGCTGTCTTCGCGCGCGCGATCACGGCCTCTGCCAGGGCCTGCTGCCGGCCGGGCAGGGCGGGCGTCGCGCGGCTGGCGGCCTCGCCGCTCATCGTGGCGCGCTCGCCCAGGCACAGCACGACCGCATCGGCGCCATCGCACAGCGCCGCCGCCGCTTCGATGCCGCTGTCGTCGTCGCTCTCGATGGCGACACCCGGCGCGTGGCGCACGTCGGCCTGCGGCAGCGCGGCGCGCAGGCCGGCCAGCACGGTGACGGCCGGCTCGTGCTCGCCCGCACCCCACCACGGGCCTTTCATCTCGGTGTTCGCGTCGGCCAGCGGGCCGATGACGCTAAGTGTCTTCGCCGCAGCGGGCAAGGGCAGGGTGTCGCGCTCGTTCCTGAGCATGACGATGGACTTGCGCGCCGCGTCGCGCGCCACCGCACGTCGCTCGGCGACGGCCTGGGCGGGCTCCTGTGTCGAGCCGCGGCGGTAGGGGTCGTCGAACAGGCCGAGCTCTTCCTTCAGCCGCAGCACGCGGCGCACGCTCGCGTCGATCTCCTCGATCGTCACGCGGCCCTGCTCGAGGGCGACGGGCAGGCCCTTGCGGTAGGCATCGGCCATCATGTCGATGTCGACGCCGGCCTTCAGCGCCAGCACCGCGGCATCGACGAGGTCGGCGGCGACGCCGTGCTTGATGAGTTCCGCGATCGCGTTGTAGTCGCTGACGATCACGCCCTCGAAGCCCATCTCGCCGCGCAGCCAGTCGCGCAGCAGCGGGATGTGCGCCGTCATCGGCACGCCGTTGAGATCGGTGAAGGCGGGCATCAGCGTCGCGACGCCAGCGTGCACGGCGGCCGCGAAGCCCGGCAGGTGCACCTCGTGCAGGGTGCGCTCGGAGATGTCGACGGCGGCGTACTCGCGCCCCGCGTTCACGCCGCCGTATGCGACGAAATGCTTCGCGCAGGCCGCCAGCGATTCGGCAGAGGAGAGGTCGGTGCCCTGGAAGCCGCGCACCTTGGCCTGCGCGATGCGAGCGTTCAGCCAGGGGTCTTCGCCGGGGCCTTCGGCGGTGCGGCCCCAGCGGGGGTCGCGCGACACGTCGAGCATCGGCGCGAACGTCATCGCCAGGCCGTCGGCCGCGCCTTCGCGCGCTGCCTCGCGCGCCGTGCGCTCCCACAGCGCCTCGTCGAAGGTGCCGGCTTCCGCGAGTGGGATCGGGAAGAGCGTGCGGTGGCCATGGATGATGTCCAGGCCGATCAGCAGCGGAATGCCGAGTCTCGATTTCTCGACGGCCAGCCGCTGCATCTCGTGCGTCGGCCCGGGGCCGACCATGTTCAGCAGGTTGCCGACGGTGCCGTCGATGATCGACTGCGTGGAGTCTCCCGCGAGCACCGGTCCGGTGACCGTGTAGCTGGAGGCAGTCATCGTGAGCTGGCCCAGCTTCTCGGGCAGCGTCATGCGGGCCAGGAGGGTGTCGATGCGACTCATCAGGGATTTCGAATAGAACCCGGGGGCCCAATGATGGCATGCTGCGGGGCAGGGCCGCCGATACTTGTTGTGCGGCCGACGATCCGGTGAAACCAAACGTGACACCCTGGGCCACAACGAAAGGAGCCGTTCGTGTTGAAGGATGAGAGGAACCCGAAGGAACTGGCAGCGCTGCCCGACGAAGCCTTGATCGAGGCGGTGCAGCGGCAGACCTTCCGCTATTTCTGGGACGGCGCAGATGCCGCCAGCGGCCTGGCGCTCGACCGCCGCACGCTGGTCGCCGCCACGGGCGAGGACCTGGCCGACGCGAGGGTCGCGATCGGCGGTACCGGCTTCGGCATCATGGCCCTGATCGTCGCGGTGGAGCGCGGCTGGGTCACGCGCGACGCGGCGCTGGAACGCCTCGGCCGCATGCGTGACGCGCTCCTTCGCGCCAGGCGCTACCACGGTACCTTCCCGCACTTCATGGACGGCGCGAGCGGCGAGACGATCCCGATGAGCCCCAAGGACGATGCGGGCGACCTGGTCGAGACCTCGTTCCTGTGCATGGCCCTGCTTTGCGCGCGCCAGTACTTCGACGACGACACGGCCATGGCGCGCCGGCTGCGCGCCGACTTCGACACGCTGTGGCACGAGGTCGAGTGGGACTGGTTCACCCAGGGCGGGCGCGATGTCCTGTACTGGCACTGGAGCCCGAACCACGGCTGGGCGATGAACCACGAGGTGCATGGCTGGAACGAGTGCCTCATCACCTACTTCATGGCCGCGGCATCGCCCACCCACCCGATCGATCCGCGGGTCTACCACCGCGGCTACGCCTCGGGGCCCGACTTCCTCAACGGCCGCTCGTACCACGGCATCGAACTGCCGCTGGGCCCGCCCAACGGCGGCCCGCTGTTCTTCGCGCACTACTCGTTCTGCGGCCTCGATCCGCACGGCCTGAAGGACCGCTACGCCGACTACTGGGACCTCAACACGCGCCACGTGCGGGTCAACCGCGCGCACTGCATCGCCAACCCCCGGGGCTTTCCCGGCTATGGCGAATCGTGCTGGGGCCTGACGGCCAGCGACGATCCCGACGGCTACCTCGCGCACGACCCGAACAACGACAACGGCACCATCTCGCCGACGGCCGCATTGGCCAGCCTGCCGTATGCGCCCGCCGAGGTGCTGAAGGTGCTGCGGCATTTCCTCACCGTGCACGGCACGCGCGTGTGGCGCGACTACGGCTTCGTCGATGCGTTCTGCGAGGCGCGAGGCTGGTTCGCAGACACCTTCCTGGCCATCGACCAGGGCCCCATCGTCGTGATGATGGAGAACCACCGCACCGGCCTGCTGTGGAAGCTCTTCATGAGCGCGCCCGAGGTGCAGGCCGGGCTGCGCCGGCTCGACTTCAGCAGCCCGTACCTGGGATCGCCCGCACCGTGAGTTCCGGCGCGGCGAACGCCCAAGACCCCGCCTTCGAGTCCTGGCTCGAGGCACAGCTGGCCCACTCGGCAAGAGGAATGCTGGCCAGCGTCTCGCCGACCTCGATCGTCAAGCTGCGAGCGGGCTTCGGCCAGACCGTGCGTCCGGTGGCGGGCGCCATCGTCGCCTCGCCCGTGCTCGGCGACTACAACCCCGATCCGGACTACTTCTTCCACTGGTTCCGCGATTCGGCCGTCGTCATCGACGCGCTGCGTCTGCTCCACCTCGACGGCCGCATCGGCGCCGAGGCGCTGCGGCATCTGCGCGACTTCACCCGCTTCAGCCTTGCCCTCAACGGGTTGGACGGTCACGTGGAGGCCGCGGCGAAGGGCCGCAGGGACCGCGTGGCTCCCGCGTTGCAGCAATACCTGCGCGAAGACGACGACCTGTCGCGCATCCACGGCGATGCGGTCGCCGCCGAGACGCGGGTGAACCCCGACGGCACGCTCGACATCCTGCGCTGGGCGCGTCCGCAGCACGACGGGCCGCCGCTGCGTGCGCTCGCGTTGCTGCGATGGGTGGCCGGCGGGCATCTCGACGCGCAACTGCTGGCCGAAGTCGCGCCGCTGATCCGCTTCGACATCGAATTCACGCTGCGCCGCTGGCGCGAACCGTCGTTCGACATCTGGGAAGAGGAGAGCGGCCATCACTACTACACGCTGCGCGTGTCTGCGGCCGCGCTGGCCGAAGGCGCGGCATGGCTCGAGGGCCTGGGCGAGACGGCGCAGGCGGCCCGTTGCAGGGAAGAGTCGCAGGCCGTGCTGCGGATGCTCGACGACTACTGGGTGGACGAAGGAAGTGGCGGCAATGAGGGCAAAGAGGGTGAAGAGGCGCGCGGCTACTACCGCTCGCGCGTGCTGGCCGATGGCGCCAGCAGCCCGAAGGCGCTGGACATCGCGGTGATCCTGTCGGCGATCCACTGTGCCGGCACGGGGTCGGCACACGTGCCGGCCGACCCGCGCATGCAGGCCACGCTGGCGCGCCTCGATGCCCTCTTCGATGCGGCCTACCCGATCAACCACGGCCGTACGGCGGGTCGCGGCGCGGCGATGGGGCGGTACGAGGGCGACGTGTACTGCTCGGGCGGCGCGTACTACTTCTCGACCCTCGGTGCCGCCGAGTTCTGCTTCCGCGCGGCTGAGCGCGGCGACGAATGCCATCGCGACGCGTGGATCGCGCGCGGCGATGCCTATCTCGCCACCGTGCGCGCCTACACGCCGGCCAGCGGCGATCTGTCGGAGCAGTTCGACCAGCGCAGCGGCGCGCAGACCTCCGCGAAGCAGCTGGCGTGGAGCCATGCGGCGTTCATTTCTTGCGTCTTCGCGCGCCGCGCCGCGCTCGCCGGCCGCGAGGAGCCGCGCGGACGATGAGCACGAGCGCCGAGACCCGCGACGAGCCGGTGGCAAGGGTCGGTGTCTTTCGCCAGGTCGGCGAGCTGGTGGGCGCGCTGCGGGTCTCTCCGGTCGGGAAGAAGCTCGCCGCGCTCATCGCCGCCATCGTCGTGGTCGTGGCGCTCACCGCCTACGGGCAGATCGAGCTCAACAGCTGGAACAAACCCTTCTACGACGCGATCTCGCGCCGCGACTTCAAGGAATTCATGGTGCAGGTCGGCGTCTTCGCGATGATCGCGGGCGCGCTGCTGGTCTTGAACGTCGCGCAGCGGTGGCTGAGCGAAACCCTGCAGATGAGGCTGCGCGAGGCGGTGGTCAGCGACCTCGTCGGCCTGTGGCTGCAGCCGCGCCGCGCGTTCTGGCTCCAGGCCAGCGGCCCGATGGGGGCCCATCCGGACCAGCGCATGCACGAGGACACGCTCAAGCTGTGCGACCTGTCGGTCAACCTGGGCGTGGGCCTGCTGCAGGCCACGATGCTGTTCGGCAGCTTCGCGAGCGTGCTGTGGGTGCTCTCCAAGGACTTCACCATCTTCTTCAACGGCGAGGACCATGTGCTGCCCGGCTTCATGCTGTGGGCGGCGATCGCCTATGCGGTGGCCGGCTCGCTGTTGGCCTACTGGGTCGGCAACGGCCTGATCTCGCGCAACGCCGAGCGCTATGCGCGCGAGGGCGAGCTGCGTTTTTCGCTCACGCGCATCAACGAGCATCTCGACGGCATCTCGCTGGCCGGCGGAGAGGCCGACGAGAAGCGCCGCGTCGCGGCGCACTTCGCGGACGTGCTGCAGGCCACGTCGCGCGTGGTGCTCGGGCTGACCAACCTGACCTGGGCCACGGCGGGCTTCGGCTGGATCACCGTCATCGCGCCGACGCTGGTGGCAGCGCCGCTGTATTTCTCGGGGAAGGTGTCGTTCGGCGGCCTGATGATGGCCGCGGCGGCCTTCACACAGGCACAGTCCTCGCTTCGCTGGTTCGTGGACAACTTCAGCATCATTGCCGACTGGCGCGCCACGCTGCTGCGCGTGACCGACCTGCGCCGGAAGCTGGCGTCCGACCTGGAGGCGCAGTCCGGCGGCAGCCGCATCGCCTACGAGGAGAGCGATGACGGCACGCTCGCGCTCGAAGAGATCGAGGTCCGTTCCTGGAGCGGCCACGACCGGCTCGACGTGCCGGCGCTCGTCGTTCAACCGGGCCAGTGCGTGCTGATCCTGGGGACGCCGGGCACCGAGAAGACGCTGCTGTTCCGGGCGCTCGCGGGCCTGTGGCCGTGGGGCTCGGGCACCTTGCGCCGGCCCGCGGGCGAGACGATCCACTTCATGCCGCGCGGTACGCCCTACATTCCGCGCGGCACGCTCGCCGAGGTGCTGTCGTATGCGATGGAGCCCACCACCTATCCGAGGGAGGCGATGGTGGCCGCGCTGGAGAGCGTCGGCCTGCAGCGCCTGGAGTCCCTGCTGGACAGGACCGCGCGCTGGGAGAGCGAGCTGAGCATGGACGAGCAGCTGCGCCTGGGCTTCGCCCGCGTGGTGCTGCAGGCGCCGCCCTGGCTGGTGATGGACGAGGCCTTCGGCGCGTTCGACGACGACACGCTCGAACTCGTCATCGGCGCGCTCGGCAAGCTCGCGCACACGGGCATCATCCACATCGGCTCGGCCGGCGGGGCGCACGACCGGCTGTTCACGCAGGTGGTTCACCTGGTCAAGGCGCCGCACGACCTGCCCGAGGAGCCGCGACCATGAGGCGTACCGTGTCGACCGTCAGCCGCGTGCGCCGCGCGTTGACGCGGGTTGTGCTGTCGCTGCCCGTCTGGCCGACCTGGTCGCGGGCGGCGGATTTCGGCTTCCGGCCGCCGCGCGATCCAGATGACCCCGCCGCTGCGGAGCTCATGCGCGACCTGGCCGAGCGCATCCTGCCGGTGTACCAGGACGCGGACAAGGACGCCTTCCTGGCCAACGTGACGGCACTGCAGATCGTGAGCGGCGCCTACCGCGCGGCCCTGGACAGCAGCCGCCTGCTGCGCGAGCGCCGCCAGGGCAAGCCCTTCGACGCACTGGTCGAGCGTGCGACGCTCGACGGCATCTACGCGCGGGCGCGGCTGCTGGAGGCCGAGGAGCGCGTCGCCTTCGCACAGGCCTATGCACGCGCCTTCCAGGAGCTGGTCTCGCCGCTCGACAACATGCAGGCGCAGGCCGTCATGGCCCGGCTGGAGATTCCGCCGGACGTGTTCGCGCAGCAGCTGCGCCAGGCCTTCGACCTCTGGCGCGACAAGGGCAGCCTGCCCGAGGCCGATGCGCTGGCGCTCGTGCGGGCCTGGCTGTCCTACCAGTCGCGCCGCAGCTTCAGTGCCTTGCTGCCCGAACTCTTCGCCGCGGAGAACCGCATTCGCTACGTGGCGGAGGCGGGCATCCGGATCCCGGTGCGCGGCGGCGTCATCCACGCCACCATGGTGCGGCCCGGCCGCGCCACCGGGGCGCTGCCGGCGCTGCTGCGCTTCACGCTCGACCCGGGCGAGGATGATGCCCGGCGCAGCGCGGCGAGGGGCTATGTCGGCATCACCGCGTACGTGCGCGGACGCACGCCCGACGGCAAGGGGGCGGTGTGGCCCTTCATGCACGACGGCGAGGACGCGGTGGCGGTCATCGAGTGGATCACCCACCAGCCATGGAGCGACGGCCGCGTGGTCATGCTCGGCGAAGGCTATTCGGGCTACGCGGCCTGGGCCGCGGCGCGCAGGCGGCCGCCAGCGCTCAAGGCCATCGCCACGATCGCGCCGATGGCGCCGGGCATCGACTTCCCCATGGCCGGGCAGATCTTCCGCAATGCGATGGTCCGCTGGGCGCAGGAGCATGCGCTGGCCGAACCCCCGCCCGGACCCCAGTCTTCAGGCAGCCCCGCAGGGGCCGACCAGGACGCGGTCTGGCAGGCGCTCGACGCACGCTGGTATCGCGGCAATCGTCCCTACTGGGACATCGACCGCGTCCTGCTCGGCAAGCGAAGCAGGCTGATCCGCACCTGGCTGACGCACCCGAGCCACGACCGCTACTGGCAGAAGTTCCTGCCATCGGCCGAGCAGTTCGCGCGCATCGACATTCCGGTGCTCAGCTTCGCCGGCTACTTCGGCGGCGACGCCGGCGCGCTCTACTTCCACCAGGAGCACCTGCGCAACCGGCCGCAGGCCGACACGACGCTGCTGCTGGGCCCCTACGACGCGACGACGATCCGGCGCGGCGCCGCGGCCGAGCTGCGCGGCTACGCGCCCGACCCCGTCGCGCGCATCGACCTGCCCGAGCTGCGCTACCGCTGGATCGACCACGTCCTCAAGGGCGCGAACAAGCCGGCGCTGCTGCTGGAGCGCGTCAACTATCAGGTGATGGGTGCGGACCAGTGGCGCCATGCGCCGGCGCTGGAGTCGCCGCAGCGCACGCAGCTGCGCCTCTATCTCGACACGAGCGGTCGCGACGAGCCGCGTCGCCTGCTGGCCTCGCCGGCCGAGGGCGGCGGCAGCGCGCGGCTGTCGGTCGACCTGGCCGACCGGCGCGACGTGCGCACGCCGTGGGCGGACGCGCTGCGCGTGAACCAGCTGCCGATGCGCAACGGCATCGGCTTTGTGAGCGAGCCGCTGCCCGAGGGCACCGAGATCGCCGGCAGCCTGCGCGGCGTGTTCGACATCACGCCTTCGCGGCAGGACGTGGACTTCAGCGTCTCGCTCTACGCGCAGACCGAGGGCGGCGAATGCCAGCTGCTGTTCGAGCCTTACGACTTCCGCGCGAGCTATGCAGGCCACCGCGTGCGACGCCGGCTGCTGCGGGCCGGCGAGCGCCAGCTGCTGGCCTTCACGGTCGAACGCTTCACCGCCTGCAGGCTCGCAGCGGGCAGCCGCCTCGTGCTGGTGGTGGGCATCAACAAGCGGCCCGATCGGCAGATCGACTACGGCAGCGGCAAGGACGTGAACTCGGAAACCGTCACCGACGCGAAATGGCCGCTGCGCGTGCGCTGGCACGCGCGCAGCTACATCGAGATTCAGACCGGCGGGTCCTGATTTTCTTCCGCACCTTCGTTGCCGATCACGACGCCCTCGCCGGGTGAGAGCACCAGGGCGCCATCGACCGGTCCGGCGCGTGCGGGATCGGTCGATGCCAGCACCAGCGGGCGCCGCGGCAGCAATGCCTGCGGCACCGGGGCCGCGGCGGCTCCGAAGTTCAGCAGCACCACCAGCCGCCGTCCTTCGCCGATGCGCGCATAGGCGAGCACATCGTTTCCGGCTTCCAGCGCTTCGTAGCTGCCCCGATGCAGCGCGGGTTGCGCGCGGCGCAGCGCGATGAGGCGCCTGTAGAGCGCGAGCATGGAGTCCGGATCGCGCGACTGCGCCTCGACGTTGCAGGTACGCCAGTCCGATGCAAGGCGCAGCCACGGGCGCCCGGTCGTGAAGCCGGCGTTGGCGTCGGCGCTCCACTGCATGGGCGTTCGCTCGGGGTCGCGGCCCAGGCCCATGCCGGGCCTGTTCTTCTCGAACGGGTCCTGCACTTCGTCGGCGGGAATGGGCACGTCCGTCATGCCGATCTCGTCGCCGTAGTAGAGCGTCGGCGTGCCTCGCAGCGTGAGCAGCAGCATGGCCGCGAGGCGCGCCATGCGAGGCCCGACGCGGCTCGCGATGCGGGCCCTGTCGTGGTTGCCGAGCACCCAGTTGGGCGCTGCACCGGCGGGCAGGGCGGCTTCGTAGTCGCGCACCAGCCGGTCGATGTGCGCGGCCTGCCAGTCGGCCCCGATCAGCTGGAAGTTGAAGGGCAGCTGCACGCCTTCGAGCACGCCCTGGGCATTGAGGCCGTAGTAGGCGACCAGGCGCGGCAGGGGCAGGTAGAGCTCGCCGATCAGCACGCGCGACGAATGTGCGTCGCTGAACTCGTCGACCACGCGGCGCATCTCGGCCACGATGGGCTGTACTTCCGGCAGGTCGGTGTTGTGGAGCATCGTCCAGCGCAGGAACGTGTCCTGGCCTTCGACGTAGTCGGGGTTGAGCGGGTTGTCGCGGAACTGCGCGTCCTTGACGATCTGGGAGAGCACGTCGACGCGGAATCCGTCCACGCCGCGCCGCAGCCAGAAGCGCATCACCTCGTACATCGCGGAGCGCACCTCGGGGTTGCGCCAGTTGAGGTCGGGCTGTTCCTTCAGGAACGAGTGAGCGTAGTACTGGCCGGTGGCTTCATCGAAGCTCCAGGCCGGCCCGCCGAAATTGCTGAGCCAGTTGTTGGGCGGCCCGCCGTCGGGTGCCGGGTCGCGCCAGATGTACCAGTCGCGCTTTGCATCGCTGCGCGCGCTGCGGCTGTGCACGAACCACGGATGGTGCTCCGAGGTGTGGTTGGGCACGAAGTCGAGGATGAGCTTGAGCCCCTTCGCGTGCGCCTCCTTCACCAGCGCGTCGAAGCCCTCCAGCGTGCCGAAGCGCGGATCGATGTCGCAGAAGTCGCTGATGTCGTAGCCGAAGTCGGCCATCGGCGAAGGGTAGACCGGCGAGATCCAGACCGCGTCGACGCCCAGCGACACCAGATGGTTCAGCCGCGCGCGGATGCCGTCGAGGTCTCCGATGCCGTCGCCGTTGCTGTCCTGGAACGAGCGCGGGTAGACCTGATAGACGATTCCGTGCTTCCACCAGTCGTCGGCTGACATCGTGATCCCTTCATGGTCGGCTTGGAGCGGATCATTGTCGCCAGAAAGCGGGAGCGCGGCGCAGCGCAGTGCGGTTCCCGCGCCGCCTCAGGCCGCGGGCCGCCGGCGCGCGCCGGCGAGCATCGCGATCTCCGCCAGCAGTTCATCGAGTGCCACGCGGATGAAGTCGAGCGTCGATGCGTCGACCAGCCGGCCGTCCTGGATGCGCGAGGCCACGTTCGCGATGGCCACATGCTGGCGCACGAGCGGCCGCGCGAGCGTGGCTGCCAGCGCGTCGCGGATCTGGGCCTGTGCCCGCACGCCGCCGGCGGTGCCGGGCGAGGCCGTCATGATCAGCGCGGGCTTGCCCTTCAGCGGCGATGCGAAGCCGGGCCGCGATGCCCAGTCGATCGCGTTCTTCAGCACGCCGGGCATGCCGTAGTTGTATTCGGGCGAGCACAGCACGATGCCGTCGGCGGCGGCGATGGCGCGCTTGAGTGCAGCCACCGGCTCGGGCGGCGCATCGCCATCGAGGTCGGCGTTGTAGGGCGGGATGGCGTCCAGCGGCGCGATGTGCAGCGTCACGCCTGCGGGCAGCAGCGGCTGCAAGCTGCGCAGCACGGCCGTGCAGTTGGAGGCCCGGCGGATGCTGCCGGAGATGGCGACGAGTTGTACGGTGGGTTGGTGGTCGTTGTTCAAGGTGTGCTCTTGTCGATTTCTGGGCGGCGAGTTTATGCATAAAATCGAAAACATGTACAAAAAAGATCCGTCCCAGGAGCGGACGCTCCCGCTCGTGGACCAGGCCTTCATGCGGCTGCGCCAGGACGTGCTCTCGGGCACCTACGGCGCGGGCATGAAGCTCAAGCTCGACGAGCTGCAGACGGCCTACGGCTTCTCGAGCAGTCCCTTGCGGGAGGCGCTGAGCCGGCTGGCGCAGGAGGGGCTCATCCGTTCCGACGAGCGGCGCGGCTTCCGCGTGGCGGACATATCGCCGGAGGACCTTGCGGACATCAGCCGCATGCGTCTCATGCTCGACCTGCCGGCGCTGCGGGAGTCGATCGCGAACGGCGACGACGCATGGGAGGCGACGGTGGTCGCCGCCTTCCACCGCCTGGAGAAGATCGAGAGCCGCATCGGCGACGGCCCCGTGGTGCTCGACGACGACTGGACCCAGGTCCATTCGGCCTTCCACGCATCGCTGCTGGCCGCATGCCCTTCGGAGCGCATGCGCAACTGGAGCGCGAGCCTGTTCGACCAGGCCGAGCGCTACCGCCGCTACTCCGCGCGCTTTCGCAAGACGGCGCGGCGCAAGTCGAGCGAACACCGAAAGATCATGGACGCCACGCTGCGCCGCGATGCGGACACGGCCTGCGCGCTGCTGGAGGAGCACATCCTCAGCACGCAGCGCAACGTGATGGCGGTGCTCGGCACGGCTGCCGAGCGGGTCGGCAAGAGCTAGAGCGCCGCGGGCTTCTTCAGTTCTTCAGCCCCTGCTTCGCCAGCCACCGGTCGATCAGCGTGGCGATCTGGTCGGAGTTGCGGTCCATCATCAGCATGTGGCTGTTGCCCGTGATGCCCAGCTCCGGCAGCACGATGCGGTCGCCCGTGCCGCCGGCGCGCACCAGGTTGCCGCGGAATTTCTCCTGCTGCGCTGCGATGCGCTCCCAGAACGGGAACCTGCCGAGGTTGTCGCCCCAGACCCAGAGCATGGGCACGCCCTTGACGCGCGCGAAGTCGTAGGTGTCGGGGTCGGGTGAGCCCGAGGTCTCGACAGCCACCAGCGCCTTGACCTTCTGCGGGTACTTCAGCGCCGAGTTGAACGCGAAGTTGCCGCCCTGGCTGTGCACGACGATGACGCAGGGGCAGACCTTGTCCACATAGGCGTCGTAGGCTGCCTGCGTGGCCGCGTCGTTGGTGCCCCAGCGCGGGATCGCCTGCTTGGCGAACTGGTCGAACGCGGCCACCGGGAACTGCGTGCCCGGCAACGCGCGGCGGCTGGCGGGATCGGTGGCGTAGGAGCCGGTGTCGCCGATGCGGAACAGCTCCCATGCCTCCTTCTTCGGCCGGAAGAAGGGCTCGCTCTTGAAGATCTCCGGATAGCGCGCCCAGGACGCGCGGCCACGCTCGACCGCGTCGCTCACGTACACGTCATGGCCCGCGCGCAGGAAGAAGTCCTCCCAGCCGGGTTGGCCGTCGGGCTTCGTCTCGAAGGTGGTGCCCGCCAGTCCACCGCCGTGCCACAGCAGCAGCGGGTACCTGGCCTTGGGGTTGGCGAGCCGGGTGTAGCGCGCGTACAGCGCCTCGACCTCGAAGTCGCCATTGGGGTCGAGCTTGAGCGGCGGCGCGCCGGGCGTGAACACCAGCTCCTTGGGAGGCAGGCCCGAGAGCGTCACGGCTCGCCCTCCGACATGAAAGCTGCCCATCTCTGCCACCTGTAGCGAGGGGCTCGCGCAGCCGAACAGCGCCGCCATACCCAGGGCGGCGGCCGCGCGGAACATCGTCTTCAACATGTGTCGTCTCCGTTTGTCTGTCGTTCCTGCTTCGCAGTTTAGGAAGCCGAACCCGCGCGATGCATCGCGATTGGCGATGGCGGCGTTCTTGCCTCGCCATCGCCCGGCCATCGCTCGGCGACCGGATCCCTTCGTGGAAACCACTATGCATTTATCTGATTTTGTGCATAAAAATATCTTCGTGCATTAAGCTGTGCATCGAGACGGAGCCCGTGCCGGGTCCGTGCAACGCAACGTCCCATCCGAAAGAAGCAACGCATGAAACTGATGTCCTACTCACTCGCAGGCCGCGAAACCTGGGGCGCCGTCGTCGACGACGGCGTGGTCGAACTGGCCGGGCGCACCGGCCACGCCACGCTGGCCGACTTCATCGGCAGCCCGGAGTTCGCGCGCCGCGACGCGCTGGTCGCGGGGCTCGCCGCCGACGTGCCGCTGTCGGACGTGCGCTACCTGCCGGTGATCCCGAAGCCCGAGAAGATCGTCTGCGCGGTGCGCAACTACATGGACCACCACCAGGAGGTGCTGGCCGCCGGCATGCAGCGGGAGCTTTCCGAGCAGCCGCCGATCTTCCTGCGCGTGTGGCGTTCGCAGACGCCGCACGAAGGGCCGATCGTGCGCCCGCGGGTGTCGGAGTCGCTCGACTGGGAAGGCGAGCTGGCGGTGATCATCGGCAAGCCTGGCCGTGACATCCAGGAAGCCGAGGCCTGGAACCATGTGGCCGGCTACAGCTGCTACAACGACGCGAGCGTGCGCGAATGGCAGTTCCACGCCAAGCAGATAGCCTCGGGCAAGAACTTCGAGGCGACCGGCGGCTTCGGTCCCTGGATGGTCACGGCCGACGAGATCGCGCCGGGGCGCGAACTGAAGCTCGAGACCCGCCTCAACGGCGAGGTGGTGCAGTCGAGCCATACGGGCCACATGATCTTCTCGGTGCCGCGCCTCATCGCGTACGCCTCCACCATCTTCACTCTGGTGCCGGGCGACGTGATCGCCACCGGCACGCCGGCCGGCGTGGGCTGGAGCAAGAAGCCGCCGCGCTTCATGAAGCCCGGCGACGTGGTCGAAGTCGATATCGAAGCCGTCGGCGTTCTGCGCAACCCGGTGGTCGCGCAGGACTGACCGCCGCACCCGGGCCTTCGACCGACACGCATCGCGCGAGACGTCCGCAAAGGGCGCCGCCTCAGGAGACAAGACTTGAAACGCAGACATCTTCTCGCCGCATGCGCGGCGTCGGCCGCCGCATGGCCGGCCTTGCAGGCCTTCGCACAAGGCTACCCCGAGCGGCCCGTGAAGCTCTACCAGGGCTTCGCGCCGGGCGGCAACGCCGACGCGATCGCCAGGGCCATCGGCATCGAGATGAGCAAGACGCTCGGACAACCGGTGGTCGTGGAGGCGCAGGCGGGCGCGGGCGGCACGATCGCCGCGGCCACGGTGGCGCGCGCCAGGCCCGACGGCTACACGCTGCTGCTGGCCACCGGCGGGCACGCCGTGGCGGGCGCGCTGTACAACACGCTG
Organism: Variovorax sp. 22077; assembly: GCF_052044195.1. NCBI lineage: Bacteria > Pseudomonadati > Pseudomonadota > Betaproteobacteria > Burkholderiales > Comamonadaceae > Variovorax > Variovorax sp. 22077. The sequence goes on along the minus strand of NZ_JBQEQC010000005.1, from coordinate 198,410 downwards.
CCCTACAAGACCGTGGCCGACTTCGAGGCGGTGTCCACCGTCACCTATTTCCCGTTCCTGATCGTCGTCAACGCGAATTCGAAGGCACAGGGCCTCGCCGAGATCCTCGCCACGGCGAAGGCCGCGCCGGGCACCGTCGCCTACGGCACGGCCGGCATCGGCTCGACGCACCACCTTGCGGGCGAGCTGCTCACCAAGATGGCCGGCGTGTCGATGATGCACGTGCCCTACCGGGGCGACGCCGCCTCGGTGACCGCGCTGCTGGGCGGCGAGGTGCCGTTCATCATCGCGCCGCCCACCGCGGTGCTGTCGAACATCCAGGCGGGCAAGCTGCGCGCCGTGGCGGCGACGGGCCCGCAGCGCTGGCCCGGCCTGCCGAAGGTGCCGACCGTCGCGGAGCAGGGCGTCGCGGGGTATGACGTGCGCTCCTGGGCGGGCATCCTGGCGCCGGCGGGCACGCCGCGGCCCATCGTCGACCGGCTCAATGCCGAGACGCTGCATGCGCTGCAGGCCTCTTCGGTGCGCCAGCGCCTGGAAGACATGGGCGGCGAGGCGCGCGGCAGCACGCCCGAGGAGATGAGGGCCCTCGTGGCCCGGGAGCTCGAGAAGTGGACCCAGGTGGTGGCCGACGCGAAGATTCCCCGGCAGTGAATCAACGAATGAATGAACGAACGAACCGATGAACGGACAAGCGAGATGAAGAACGAAGGAGCCGCACCATGTCACTGATCGCCCTGCGCAAGAGAAGCCTCACCGTGGAGACCGTGTTCCACGAGGGCGGCCCGCCGCCCGCGAAGCCGTTGCGCATCGCGGCCGCCTGCGCGGTGATCCGCAACCCCTACGCCGGGCGCTACGAGCCCGACCTGCTGCCCTTCATGGCGGAACTGCGAAGCCTCGGCACCTCCCTGGCCGAGGAACTCGTCGCGACGCTCGGCAAGGACAAGGTCGAGGCGTACAGCAAGGCGGCGATCGTCGGCGTCAACGGCGAGCTCGAGCACGGCGCCGTCTGGCACGAGGCGGGCGGCTGGGCGATGCGCCAGGTGCTCGGCGACCCCAAGGCGATCGTGCCGGCGGCCAAGGTCGTCGCGGCGACCGGCTATCGCCTCATGGTGCCGCTGCACTACATCCATGCGGCCTACGTGCGCAGCCACTTCAACACCTTCGAGGTGGGCATCCAGGATGCGCCCCGGCCCGACGAGATCCTCTTCGCCCTGGTGATGGCCGACGGCGGCCGCGTCCACTCGCGCCTCGGCGGCCTCGCCAAGGAGCAGGTGTCGGTGCACGACGGGCAGCGCTGAACATGGCGGGCCTTCACACCATGCGCGCCGTGCAGCTGTCCGAGACCGGCGGCCCCGAAGTCCTGCGGCTGGTCGAGCTGCCGCTGCCCGAGCCGGCGCCGGGCCAGGTGCGCGTCAGGGCCGCGGCGATCGGCGCGGGCGGGCCGGACGTGCTCATCCGCAACGGCACCTACAAGTGGATGCCGCCGCTGCCAGCCATTCCCGGCAACGAGATGGCGGGAACGGTCGATGCCGTCGGCGCGGGCGTCACCCGCTTGTCGGTGGGCGATCGCGTGCTCGTCAGCGCGCGCGAACTCGCGCAGCGCGGAGGCTGCTATGCGGAGCACATCTGCGTGAGCGAGCAGGCCCCGTTCGTTCTGCCATCGGCGCTGGGCTTCGACGACGCGGTGAGCCTGGGCAACTTCCAGCTCGCCATCGCGCTGCTGGCGAGCAACGGCAACCTGCCGGCACGGACCATCCTCGTGCCGGGTGCGGCAGGCGGTGTCGCGACCGCGCTGGCGCAGGTCGCGCGTGCGCGCGGCCTGCGCGTGATCGGCACCGCTTCGTCGCACGAGAAGCGCGCCTTCGCGCTGGAGAACGGCGTGAGCGAGGTCATCGACGGCGATCCCGCGACGCTGCCCGAGCGCGTGATGGCGCTGACCGACGGGCGCGGCGCGGACCTCGCGTTCGACCATGTCGGCGGGGCGCTCTTCATCGCGTGCCTGCGCTCGCTGGCGCCCTTCGGCATGGCGGTGTCGTACAACATCCTCTCGGGGCCGCCCGCGAGCGATGTCTTCGACGAGCTGCGCAAGCTGCTCGGCAAGAGCCTGGCGATCCGCACCTTCTCGATCCACACCGTCGACAGCGACGTCGCGCACCGCCGCGGACTCATGGAAGAAGCCATCGCCCTCATGGCGGCGGGCAAGGTGCGCGCCCCACGCGCAACCCGCATGCCGCTGGCCGAGGCGCGACGCGCGCACGAGCTGCTGGACAGCGGCGGCTCGCTCGGCAAGCTGGTCCTCGCCCCCTGAACCGGCGCGCGCTCCAACGAACACTCCCGAGGCCCATCGTGACCGCTCCCTACATTCCCAATCTCTCGCACTGCGGCATCTTCTGCCGCGACCTCGCCGTGATGAAGCGCTTCTACACCGGCGTGTTCGACATGCAGGAAACCGACCGCGGCGTCGGCGGCACCTTCCGCTACGAGCTCGTCTTCCTGAGCGGGCGGGATGACCAGCACCACCAGCTGGTGCTTGCCGGCGGCCGCGCGCCCGAAGCGCCGAGCACCGTGATGCAGCTGTCGTTCAAGGTCGCCACCATCGACCATCTGCGGGAGGCGCGCCGCCGCGCACTGTCGCTGGGCGCGACGAAGATGCGTGGCCTGAACCACGGCAACGCACTGTCGATCTACTGCATGGACCCGGAAGACAACACGGTCGAGGTCTACCTCGACACGCCGTGGTACGTGAGCCAGCCGCACGGCGATCCGCTGGACCTGGAAGATGCCGACGAGGCGATCTGGGCCCAGACCGAGCGGGTGGTGCGCTCCGACCCGAGCTTCATGCCGGCGCAGGAGTGGGCGGCGCGGTTCGCCCAGCGCAGCGAGGCATGGCGCACGGCGGGCCGCTGAAAAGACAGGCGGCCGGGGCCGAGGTGGCCTGCTCTCTCGCGTCAACTGGTGCGCCGACATGGCGCAGACGCGTCGACGAGCCGTTCGCTTCGAGTGGCGGCGCCACCCTGGCTATTGCGGCCTCGCTGCGTAGCGGGCCGCATGTGCCGATGGATGCGGCCCTATCTGGACGCAGGCGCGCGCATGCCCCCCACGATGAAGTCGACGAGCGCCGTTCGCACGGCCTGACCATCGGGCGCCGTGGCCTTGCTTCCCGAGAGGCGCTGCAGGCGGTTGGTTCTTCCCCTGTCGCTCAATGAGAGAACGACGGTGCTGACCATCAGCATGTAGCGCAGGTACATCAGCTCCATCGGGATCTCCGGCATCGCGTCGTGCAGCGCCGCGACGAACTGCTTCGCCATCGGATCGAAGTGTTTCTTGATCACGCGCTCGGTCATGGGCGACGGCGACAGGCGATGCTTGAGGATCAATTGCGCGAGCAACTGGCCCTCGGTGGCGGCATCGGGGCCGACATAAGGGTCCACGAACGTGGACACGATGTTCTCCACATCCGGCTTGCGGCCCGCCGCCTTCGCAGCCGAAATGATTTCTTCCAGGGCGCGTATGCGGCGCTTGTTGACGCGCGCGGAGAGCTCTCCGAAGACGGCCTCCGCCAGCGCTTCCGTGCCGCCGAAGTGGTAGTGGATTGCAGCGACATTGACACCGGCGTGGCTCGTCAGGGCCCTGACGGGAACGCCGTCGATGCCTTTCTCGGCATACAGCGCCAGCGCCGAATCGATGATCTTTTGCTGGGTGAGGCGATCGGGTGAGGGGGGCGGTCGTCCTGGCATGTCCACGGAGGGGAGGGAAAGAAGTCTGGTGCCGGCAGCCGCGATGCGGCGCATGGCGTCCTTGGCCGATTCTGCATCACTTCGGGACGGGAAGACATCCGATCAATCAGTCGTTTGAATCGTGCGATTGGAATTCAGTCACTGAAAAAACGACCGATTGAAACAAGCGTTTTATTTGTCTAGAATTTGCCTGTGGCCGAACCTGGCGAGCACATCGCAGCAGGCGGCGCCTCAGGAGACAAACCCATGTTGAGTAGAAGAACGGTCCTCGCCGGCGCTGCGGCCACGCTCGCGGCGCCATTGGTGAAAGCCGCAACGCCCCTGCCTGAAATGCTCAGGATCGTGATGCCGTTTCCCGCGGGAGGTGCCCTGGACGGATTGACGCGCATCTTTGCCGACACCTACCAGAAGGTGACGGGCCGCACCTGCATCGTCGACAACAGGCCCGGGGCGGCAACGACCATCGGTGCGGCCGAGGTTTCGCGCGCGAAGCCCGACGGCTCGGTCGTGCTGTGGACGACCGGCGGACATCTGACCAACGGCGTGCTGATGAAGAAGCTGCCCTACCACCCGATCGAGGGTTTCACTCCCTTGTCGATGGTCTACACGACCTACGGTTTCGCTCTGCTGCACAGGGCGACCGGGCCATTCCACTCGCTGGCCGACTTCATCGCGGCCGCGAAGAAGCAGCCGGGCAGTTTCAGCTACGCCTCGGCCGGCAACGGCAACACCACGCACGTGGTGGGGGCCCTCTTCGCGAAGCAGGCGGGCATCGAGCTGATCCACGTGCCCTACAAGGGCACACCGCTGACGGACCTGATCAGCGGTGTGGTCGATGTGTCCTTCATCGCGCCATCGTCGGTGATGCAGTACATCGACGCCGGCAAGATCAGGGCGCTCGCGATCACCGGCGCGCAGCGCGCGGATACGCTGCCCAACGTGCCCACCTTCGCGGAGCTGGGAATGCCGGACATCGACATCCCCGCATGGATCGGGATGCTTGCGCCGCCGAACATGTCGCCCGACGTGCTGGCCGCCCTGTACGCCGGCGTCTCGAAGACACTGGCAGACCCGGGCTTCAAGGCCAAGATGGTGACGTTCGGCAACCAGGTCTCGGGCATGCCGCCGCAGCAATTCAAGGCCTATCTGGAGAAGGAGTTTGCGCGCTATCAGCGCATCCTTCCTCCCCTCGGCATCGAAATGGATTCGTGATGTTCAAGAAGATCGTGGACCTTTCCATCTTCCTGGAGAACGACGTGATCTCCGATCCGCCGGCCTTCGCTCCCAGGATCCACTACATGGACCACTCGCAGAGCTTCGGCCGCCTGGCCCAGTTCTTCCCGGGGCTGAAGCCGGAGGATCTGCCCGACGGCGAGGCATGGGCGGTCGAGAAGGTCGAGCTCAGCACGCACAACGGCACGCACCTCGATGCCCCCTGGCATTTCGCCTCGACGATGAATCGCGGGGAGCCCGCGATCACCATCGACCAGGTGCCGCTCGAATGGTGCCTGCAGCCTGGCGTGAAGCTGGATTTCAGGCACTTCGAGGATGGCTACGTAGTGCAGGCCGCGGACGTCGAGGCGGAACTACGGCGCGTCGGCCACACGCTGCAGCCGCTGGAGATCGTGATGATCAACACGCGTGCCGGCAGTCGCTACGGTCGATCCGATTTCGTGCAGTCGGGTTGCGGCATGGGCTACGACGCGACCATGTATCTCCTGGAACGCGGCGTGCGTGTGACCGGCACGGACGCCTGGAGCTGGGATGCCCCTTTTCAATACACCGCAGAGCGCTACGGGCGCGACAAGAACCCGGCGGTGATATGGGAAGGCCACAAGGCGGGCCGCGACATCGGGTACTGCCATCTGGAGAAGCTGCACAACCTCGAAGCCCTGCCCGCGGACGGATTCTTCGTGTCCTGCTTCCCGGCGAAGGTCCGCGGCGGCTCGGCGGGGTGGACGCGCGCAGTGGCGCTGTTCCAATGAAAAAGGAAGAGACGGGAAAATGATCTTCGAAAAGAACGTGCCCATCCGCCTGAGCGATGGCACGGTGCTCAGGGCCAATGTGTTCAGGCCCGACGATGGTGTGCCCGCACCTGTTCTCATGACGCACGGGCCCTATGGCAAGGACGCGCATTTCGAGGATGCGTTCAAGCCGCAATGGGACGAGCTCAAGCGGTTGTACCCGGGCATCGACACCGACGGCAGTTCGGGCAGGTACCTGCGCTGGGAGGTGGCCGACCCGGAGCGCTGGATTCCGTGGGGCTATGCGATCGTGGTCGTCGACAGCCGCGGCGCCGGGGAGTCGCCCGGCAAGCTCTGGGCCTGGTCACCGCAGGAGACGGACGACTATGCCGAATGCATCGAGTGGGCCGGTACGCAGGAATGGTCGAACGGCAAGGTCGGGCTGCTGGGCATCTCCTACTACGCGATGAACCAGTGGCAGGTCGCCGCGCGCCGTCCCGCCCATCTGGCCGCCATCTGTCCGTGGGAGGGCGCCAGCGACCTGTATCGAGACGCCAGCCACCATGGAGGAATCTTCGGCAACTTCTTCTTCGAGTACTGGTTTCCCAAGCAGATCCTGTCGGTGCAGAACGGCAATTCCGGCAGCCCCTACATCGATCGGGAAACGGGTGGGACGAGCACGGGCACGGCCCTGGATGAAGACACGCTTCGCGGCAACCGTGTGGACGTGATCGAGGAGTTCCGGTCGCATCCGTTGATCGATGGCTGGTACGACGCCCGGACGGCGAAGCTCGCGGACATCGAGGTTCCGGTGCTGTCCGCCGGCAACTGGGGCGGGATGGGACTGCACCTTCGCGGCAACGTGCAGGGCTTCATGGGCGCCGGCTCGCGGCAGAAGTGGCTGCAGATGCATGGCGGGACGCACTGGGAGTCGTTCTACCTGCCCGAGTACGTGCAGCTGCAGAAGCGCTTCTTCGACAGGTTCCTCAAAGGCGAGTCCAACGGCTGGGACGCGCAACCGCCCGTGATGCTGGAGGTGCGCCATCCCGACCGGTTCGAGCAGCGATCCGAACACGAATGGCCCATCGCCCGCACGCAGTGGACGCGCATGTACCTCGACGCGGGACGCCGCGCCTTGGCGCCCGAACCGCTCGGTGCCATCGCTTTTGCTACTTACCGGGCGCCGGGGCGTGGCGTGGAGTTCCTGAGTGCGCCCATGGAGGCGCAGACGGAATTCACGGGACCTGTCGCGCTGGTGCTGTGGGTTCGGTCCAGCACGGAGGACATGGATCTCTTCGTCACCCTGCGTGCCTACGACCCGGAGGGCAGGGAAGTGCTCTTCCGGGGAGCGACCGATCCGCAGGTGCCGATCACGCAGGGGTGGCTGAGAGCTTCGCATCGCAAGACGGACCCCCGACGCTCGCGGCCGGGGCAGCCATTCCACACGCACACGGAGGTCGAGCCGCTCAAACCGGGCGAGGACTATCGACTGGAGATCGAGGTCTGGCCCACTTCCATCGTGTTGCCGCGCGGGTACCGCCTGGCGCTCAGGATCGATGCGCAGGACTTCGAGCGCGAAGGCGCGGCAGGTCCGCGCAAGGGGTCCGGCCCATTCCTGCATACCGATCCGCAGGACCGACGGCTGGACGTCATCGGGGGCGAGAACACCATCCTCGCCGGCGGACGCTACGACTCGCACCTGCTGCTGCCCCTGATTCCACCCGCAGGGCATCGCCGAGGCTGAGCCTCGGGCCGGGGACGGTCGAGCGCGACGACGAGGCCCTTGTCGGCCTGGCTGACGGGACGGCGCGCCGCGGCGGGCTTTCGGCTGAACGACAAAGGGGGCGGGCGCGCACCGCCGATGCGATGCCGCGCTAGCGGACGACCTTCTTCTCGCCGAGCGCCTGCAGCCGCTCGCGGGTCATGCCCAGCAGCTCGCCGAGCACCTCGGCCGTGTGTTCGCCCAGGTGCGGCGGCGGGTGTCGAACGCCGGCGCGCGTGCCGTCGATGACGTAGGGCGGCGCATGCACGGCCTGCGTGCCCGCTTCCGCGTCCTCGAACTCGTGCCAGACCTGGGCCTGACGCGTGCGCGGCGACTGCAGGGCCTCGTAGAGACCCAGCACCTCGCCGCAGGGAATGCCCGCGCGCTCCATCCGTTCGATGAGGTCGGCCCTCGCGTGCTTGCGGATCTGCGCGAGCAGGAGCGGCAGGAGCTCGCCGCGGTTCTTCGAGCGTTCGGTGTTCTTCTCGAAGCGGGGGTCGAGCGGCAGCTCGGGGCAGAAGATCACTTCCTCGCAGAACTTGCGGAACTGGCTGTTGTTGCCCACCGCGATCACCACCGGCCCGTCCGCGGCGTCGAACACGCCATACGGAACGATCGAGGGATGCGAGTTGCCGAACTTGGCCGGATCGCGCTTGTTCAGCCAGGCGGTCAGGCCGTAGTAGGACGTGATCATCATGCCGCTGTCGTACAGCGACATCTGGATGTGGCGTCCCTCGCCGGTGCGCGTGCGCGCGTACAGCACCGCCAGGATCGCCTGCGCTGCGTACATGCCGGTGAACATGTCGACCGCGGCGACGCCGAACTTCAGCGGCCCCTGGCCTTCCTCGCCGTTCATCGCCATCAGCCCGGTCTCACCCTGGATCACGAGGTCGTAGCCGGGGCGGGCCTTCTCGGGGCCAAGCACCGGGTAGCCCGAGATCGAGCAGTAGACGATCGCCGGGTTGACCTTCTTCATGTCGTCGTAGCCCAGGCCCATCTTCTGCGCGCCGCCGTACTTGAAGTTCTGGATCACCACGTCGCATTTCGCGGCCAGCTCGCGCACGAGGTCGCGGCCTTCCTCGGCCTGCAGGTCGACGCAGATCGAGCGCTTGTTGCGGTTGCAGCTGTTGAAGTAGGAGGTGTTGTGGCTGCCGATGCGCACGCCCCAGTCGCGCGTGTCGTCGCCGCGCTCGGGATGCTCCACCTTGATGACCTCGGCGCCGAGGTCCGCCAGCGCCATCGCGCACAGCGGCCCGGCCATGACGCGGGAGAGATCCAGGACGCGGACACCGGTCAGCGGCAGCGGAGAGGGGTGGTTCATGCGGGGCGGGAGATTCGGGGAAGGAAGAACGAAGGGCGCGGGCAACGCGCCGCGCCCTTCCGGGAGACGTCGATCAGTTCGACTGCTTGGGCAGGTTCAGGCTCTGCAGCACCGGCAGCCAGCGGTCCGACTCGGCCTTGACGAACCTGTCGAGGTCCTCGGGGCTGCCGCCGCGCGGCTCCATGCCGATGGCGCGGGCGCGCGTCACGAAGTCGGGGTCGGCGATCACCTGGTTGACGGCCTTGTTGAGCCGCTCGATCGCCGCCTTCGGCGTGCCCGCAGGCACCGACAGCGAATACCACAGCGTGGCCTCCATGTCGTAGCCCTGCTCCTTGAAGGTGGGGGCATCGGGCACCTGGGGCAGGCGCTTGCCGTCCATCACGCCGAGCACGCGCAGCTTGCCGGCTTTCACGTAGGGCAGCGCCCCGGTGATGGAGGTGCCGTGGATGTCGATCTGGCTGCCGAGCAGCGCCTGCAGCGCGGGGGCGTCGCCGTTGAACGGGATGTGGGTGGTGCTGAAGCCCTGGGCCTTCTCGAAGGCAGTGGGCGCCAGGTTGGTGAGGATGGCCGCGCCCGGTGAGGCGCGGTTGATCTTGCCCGGATTCTGCCTGGCGTAGGCGACCATCTCCTTGATGTTCTTGTAGGGCAGGTCGGTGCGCCCGACGATGATGGCCGGCTGGTAGGCGATCTGCGTGACCGATGCGAAGTCCTTCGCCGGGTCGTAGGGCAGCTTGTCGTAGAGCACGCTGTTGCTCGCCAGCGTGCCCAGCGAGGAGACGAGCACGGTGTGCCCGTCGGGCCTGGCGCGCGCGACGTAGTCGGCCGCGAGGATGCCGCTGGCGCCGGGCTTGTTCTCGATGATGACGTTCAGCCCCTGCTTGTTGAGTTCCTGCGCGAGGATGCGGCAGTACTGGTCGGTGCCGCCGCCGGCGGCGAAGGGCACGACGATGCGCGTGACTTGCTGCGCGAAGGCGCTGCCGAGCGTGCTCGCGCCGATCGCCAGCCCCACGATGATGTTGCGGAAGCTCACTTTGTCTCCTGGTTCTGGTCCCCATTGGACTCGCGGACCAGTCTAGATGGCGGGCGGCGAGGCAGCGCTGCAGGGTGTGAAAAGCAGCTTTGCACGCGGCGTCGCGATGCCGCCTGGAATGGGCGGCGCCAGGCGCCGGGTGCCGACAGGCGCTAGCGCTGCCCTTCGTCCTTCAGCGCCTCGGCCACGAAGTCGACGAAGGCGCGCACCTTCAGCGGCAGGGTGCGGTTCTGGCGGAAGACGGCGAAGATGCCGTTGGAGTAGGCCCGCACCGCGAAGCGGTAGTCCGGCAGCAGCCGCACCAGCGCGCCCGAACGCAGGTCGCCGCGCACAGTGGCTTCCGACAGCAGCGCGATGCCCATGCCGCCGATCGCGGCCAGGCGCAGCAGTTCGCCGTTGTTGGCGCTGAGCACGCCCTGGATCGGGATCTCCTGCTGCTCGCCGGCTTCGTCGAGGTACTTCCAGATGGTGGCCTCGCGCTCGCGCTTGTAGGTCAGGCAGCGAACGTTCGGCAGGTCGGTGGGGTGCTTGATGCGCGAGTACGTCTTCACGAAGGCGGGGCTGGCCACCAGCACCTCGTCGCTGGACAGCAGCCGCTTGATCACGAAGCCGGAGTCGTTCGACTCGCCGGTGCGGATGTCGACGTCGAAGTCGTGCTCCACCAGGTTGACCGGGTGTTCCGAGAGCTCGATCTCCACCTGGATGTCCGGATAGAGCTGCGCGAATCGCGGCAGCAGCGGCGCCACCACCCGCAGCCCGATGTGGGTGCGCGAGTGCACCCGCAGCCGGCCCTCGGGCCGCTGGCGGGCGTCGCGTGCGGCCTGCTCGGCCTCGGCCATCGATTCGAGCACGACCTCGGCGCGCTCCAGGAAGGCCTGGCCTGCCTCGGTCATCCGCAGGTTGCGGCTGGTGCGGTCCACCAGCTGCACGCCCAGTTCCTCCTCGAGCGCGCTGATGCGCCGCGAGATGGTGGCCGGCGAGAGGCTGAGGCTGCGCGCCGCAGCCGAGAGGCTGCCCTTCCTCTGGGTGGTGACGAAGATGCGCAGCGAGTCGAGGGCCTTCATTTCAAGAGATGCAAACAAGCTGTGCGCACATTGCCGATCCGCATCCGGCTGCGCCTTCTACGATGCGTGCCCGCAGGCACCGGGAGCACGGTCGGCATAGTCAACGGACTTCGGAATCTTCACTCTGATGCAGCAGCGGAACAAGCATGAAAACCTCCAGCAGCGAGCCGGTCGGGGCGCCAGCGCGGGCGGGAGTATCCGTCGGGCTGCCTGCATTGTCGTCGCAGCGCTGCGTGCACCCGCAGGCGCGTACAGACGCAGGCGGTCGATCGCCCAGGCGCGTTCGCCGCGATGAAGCCGGCGCGTCTCCTCGGTGACTCTGCACAGGAGCCCGGCACGAAGCGGATCTCCACCGGGCGATAGATTCGGCAAGGTGCCATCCAGCCCAACCACCCAGCAACTCTCGCAATCACCATGAAGCTTCGACACCACGCTTGCGCATTCCTCCTTGCAGCCGCCTTCGCCGGTGCGCATGCGCAGGGCGCGGCACCCGTCACGCCTGCCGCTTCCGCCTCGCTGCTCGCACAGGCGCTGGCCCTGTCCGACGGCGTGCAGCCGCAGGTGGTCGAATGGCGCCGGCACATCCATCAGAACCCCGAACTCGCGTACCAGGAGACCGGCACCGCGAAGTACATCGCCCAGGCCCTTGCCGGCATGCCCGGCGTGGAGATCAGGACCGGCATCGCAGGCACGGGCATCAAGGCCGTGCTGCGCGGCGCACTGCCCGGTCCGGTGGTGGCGCTGCGGGCGGACATGGACGCCCTGCCCGTGGAGGAGCGCAACGACCTGCCTTTCCGGTCCTCGGCAAAGGGCGACTGGCTCGGCAAGCAGGTTCCGGTGTCGCACGTCTGCGGCCACGACACGCACGTCGCCATGCTGCTGGGCGCGGCCAGGGTGCTGTCCTCGCTGCGCGGGCAGCTGACCGGCACGGTGGTCTTCATCTTCCAGCCGGCCGAGGAGATCGGCCCCGGCCTGGGCAAGTCCAGCGGAGCCATGGCCATGGTGCGCGAGGGCGTGCTCGACAACCCGAAGGTCGACGTGGTGCTCGGACAGCACATCAGCAACCAGGCGCCCGCCGGCGCGATCCGCTACAGGCCGGGTCCGATGCTGGCCAGCATCGACGTGTTCAACATCAAGTTCAAGGGCGTCGGCGGCCACGGCGCCGCGCCGTGGGCCTCGAACACGCCCATGCTCGCCGCGGCGGAGACCGTGCTCGGCCTGCAGAACATCGTGAGCCACCGGCTCAACCCCACCATCGACGGTGGGCCGACCATCGTGACCACGGGCATGCTGCAAAGCGGCAACCGCTTCAACGTGCTGCCCGAGACGGCCGAGATCTCCGGCACGATCCGCGCGCTTTCGGCGACGAACCAGAAGATCGCGCAAGAGGAGATCCGCCGCCGCGCCACCGGCATCGCGGCGAGCTACGGCGTGCAGGCCGAGGTCAAGATCGACAGCGGCGATGGCTACGAGGTGCTCGTGAACGACCCGCAGGCCACGCTCTCGCTGGTGGGCGCCTTCGGCGCCGCCGCCGGCGGTGCCTCGAAGGTGAGCCAGATGCCCGCCTCCATGGGGTCGGAAGACTTCGGCGCATTCGGCTCGACCGGCGTGCCGGTGGTGTTCTGGATGCTCAACGCCTCGCCGATGGGCGACAAGGACGGTCCGGTGAACCACTCGCCGCTGTTCCAGGTGGACGAGTCGGCGATGCGCGTGGGCGTGCGCGCGCTGGCCGCGGCCACGCTGTCGCAGCTGGCCAGCGCGAAGTCCGCGGGCCGCTGAGGACCCGCGTCAAGTTTCAGGCGGCGCGCGCCGTCAGCCACTTGTCGGAGCTCAGCGGTGCGCCGACGATGCGGATCTCGCCGATGCTGCCGAGGAAGCCGGTGGACATGTCGCCGGCCCACTGGGCGCAACCGATCGCGACCTGCTGCGTCGCCGACACGAACTGGATGCCCTTCATGTTCGTGTTGTTGCGCAGCACGGGCGCGCCCTCGACGTACATCGTCGTCGCGTAGGACTTCGAGGGCTCGTTGACGATGGCGACGTGCAGCCACTGCCCGGCGGACACGCCGCCCGACCAGCAGGGCAGGCTGGTCGCCTGGCCCACCGGAACGATCTCCCACTGGAACTCCATCAGGTTCGAGAAGGCGAACATCAGGGCGCAGTCGCCGTCGCCCGAACCGAAGCCCGGCAGGTTCGACTGTGCGCCCAGGCGGTACATGATGCCCATCCAGCCGTTCCTGGTGGCGTCGAAGCCCGGGTCGATGTAGACGAATGCCTCGATCGTGTAGCCGTTCTGGAAGGTCTCGACGTTCAGCGCCGAGTTCTGGTCCGTCGTGAAGTAGGAGAACCTCGCCTTCACGGCGCCGACGGCATTCGTCGCGTTCAGGAAGCGCAGGCTTCCCGGTGCGGCCGACAGCGGATGATGGCTCTTCGACCAGACCAGGTCGCCCGACTGCCCCGCCCAGGTGTTGACCGAGATCGGGTTCTTGCCGCCGGGCGCGCTGTCCTGGATCTGCTGCCCGGGCTGGTAGGGAAAGAGATCGCCCTCCGCGGCCGATGCGTTGAAGAAGCGCCAGTGCGCGAGCGTGTTGTCGACCTTGGGGTAGTCGTCGGGGCTCTTGGGCAGCGCGGCCGCCTTCTGCGGCGGCTGGCTGAAGTTCGTCAGGATGAGCTTCCTGGCCGCGTCGGTCAGGCTGCTGTCCGAGGAGCCGGCGGGCACGGAGAAGCCGGGGTTGAAGGAGGCGAAGCGCTGGACGAAGTCGATGTTCAGCGTGAACGACTGGTTCGAATCCGACAGCCATGCGGCGTCGAACTCGTTGAGCATCGCGGCCGGCTTCAGCGGCACCCAGGGCGAGAACGAGCTCGCGACGATCTTCTTGTTCGTCAGGTCGAACTCGAACATGCGCATGAGGCCGTTGCCGCCCATGTAGGCCATCTGGTAGTCCACCACCATCAGGTGCACGTCGTTGCCGCGCGAGTTCTTCTTGGTGCTGACGCACGAGCCGTGGTAGTGGCCGCTGACCGCCATGAAGATCTGGTCGTTGTCCTTGATCAGCTTGTCCCACAGGTAGTTGGAGTAGGCGGTGTCGGCGGCCGTCTTGCCGTCGCTGCCGATGCCCACCAGCTGGTGGTTGACCAGGATCACGGGGATCGTCCTGTTGGCCTGGATCACCTTGTTGGCCCAGGCGATCGCGTCGTCGGACGCGCGCCACGACATCGAGAGCACGAGGAACTTGTTTCCCTCGGCCTGGAAGACGTGGTACTCGTGGAAGCCCGAGGAATGCCTGCCGCCGAAGGTCGCCTGCCGCTGCGCGCGCTCCGGCGGGAAGACCTTGAGGTACGGCTCCAGCAGACCGACGCGGTGGCTGCCGCCGTCCTGGTAGCCGTCGTCGTTGGCGAATCCGGTGACGCCCACGCCCCAGTCGGGGCCCCACTGCATGTCCGAGTTGATGGCCCCGACGTCATGGTTGCCTGCGCAGATCGAATAGGGGCACTTGGCGGCCTCGAGCACCTGCATGGCCTGGCTTGCGAGCTCCCATTCCTTCGTGACCTGCCCGTTGCTGAGCTGGCCATTGCCCACGAGGTCGGTGGTGGGGCTCCACGGTGCCGAGTTTTCAGCCGTGTAGTACCACGACTGGTCGACGATATCGCCCAGGTGGATCGTGAACGGCATTTTCAGCTGGCTGGCATTCTGCGCGATCCATTGCGTCTGGGATTTGAATGGATTGTCGAATTTCGGGTCGATGCCGGCATACAGCTTCTGATAAAGCCCGTGCATCTTTTCCGAGGCGTATCGCGGATAGAACTGGGTGTCCGGCAGCACCGAAATCGTGAAGCTCGAGATTTTCTGTGCCGGAGTTCCCGGTGCCGCGGGCGGCGGTGCGCTGGCGGGCGTGCTGCCCGTACCCGTCGCGGGAAATGGGAAAGCGGCTGCGCCGCCGCTATTGCCTCCGCCACCGCAACCGGGCAGCGCAGCCGCGGCCACGCCAGTGACGGAGCCAGCCAGCATCAGCTTCAGCAATTCGCGGCGTCTGTTTTCCGGCACGCGAGCCAATTGATCGAGATATGAGCCTTCCCTGTCGGGAAATGAATTTTTGGACATGGTAATTGAATTCGGAATGGATCAAATTCTTTTTCCGGCATTTGCAAATTCCGGATGACGCAGACTTTATGTGGCGAATATGATGATTCCGTGAATTGATTGCCGCGGAAATCAAGGTATTTGGGCTCGATTGACTCAATATTCCATGCAATCGGCAAATCGCATTGAGCGCCAATTAGGATGCCAATCTGACCTGCGCCTGACCCGTGGAAAAGCCCGTCAATTCGGCTGTGCAATGCAGCGGAATTCGCGGCGATTCACAAGGATGACTTCTTGCATCCCTAGATTCCCGGGGCCGCGGCGGCTGTTTGTGCAGCGCCGCGTCTTCTTTTTCCTCCCTTCTTTTCTTCATGCCCCATCTGCTTTCCCCCGTCCGTCCCTTCGCCATCACCCTCGTCGCAGCCCTGTGCCTCTCGGCCTGCGGCGGTGGCGGCGGGGGAGGCGGCTTCTCGTTCCCGATCGCCGGCACGCCGCCCGCCACGGCCAACCCGCCCGCAGTGGCCGTCGCCGGCCCGCCGAAGGACCTGGGCTTCACCGACACCGCGCCCGTGCCCGATGCGGTCGCGGTCCCGCCCTTCGTCGACAACGTGGCGACCAACCAGCGCGGCGATGCGCGCTTCGCGACCAAGGAAACCAATGCCGGCGTGCGCGTGGTGGCGGGCTTCCTCGACTTCTGGCAGCCCAGCACGCTGCTGGTGGACGCGGGCGTCTCGGCACCCGCGCAGGGCAGCTTCCCGGCCGTGACCGCATCCACCTGGAGCGGCATCCCCGGCGATGCCACCGATGGCAAGATGCTCAACACCAACGTGCTGAACCGCAACATCCAGTACGTCGTCGACGCCACCAACGCGCGCACCCCTGCGCAGGAACTGGCCGCCTACCTGGACGACCGCCGCGGCAAGGGCTACAGCATCAGCGACGGCATGGGCCCGCTCACGACCGCCTGGCGCGCGGCCACGCAGCAGGTCACGACGATCACGGGCATCGCGGCGGACGCCACCACGGTGCTCTACAGCGACGGCGGCAACGACGTCGGCGTGGGCGGTTCCGCCAACCCGGGCTTCGGCACGGTGGTCGACCTGCTCAAGAACATCGGCGAGAACGGCTCCACCGAGCCCGCCAAGCGCTTCTACAAGTACGCGCGGCCCTGGCGCTGGAGCAGCAGCGTGAAGGTGGTGCCCGCGCTGGAGCCCGCCAAGAACCCCACGCCTGCCATCGACGGCGGCTTCATCAGCGGCCACACGGCAGAGGCGGTGCGCGACTCCATCGCCTCCGCCTACGTCGTGCCTCAGCGCTTCCAGGAGATGGTGGCGCGCGGCCTCGAGCTCGGGGAGAACCGCATCCTCGCGGGCATGCATTCGCCGCTGGACGTGGTCGGCGGGCGCGTGCACGGGCAGGCCGTGGCCGCCGCGAGCCTGGCCACCGGCGCCAACGCAGCGCGCAAGGCCGCAGCCTTTGCCCAGGCGCAGAGCGTGCTGATGGCCGCCGTGGGCGCGAGCGATGCCGTCGCCTTCAACGACTTCGCCCATTCGCAGGGCACCACCGCCGACCGCTTCGCGGACCATGCCGCGAGCAAGGCCGACTACCTGCGCCGGCTGACCTTCGGCTTCAAGCCGGTGGGCGACACCACCAGGCCTGCGGTCGTGCCCAAGGGTGCCGAGGTGCTGCTCGAAACGCGCCTGCCCTACCTCGACGCGATGCAGCGCCGCGTGGTGCTCAAGACCACGGCCGTGCAATCGGGCTATCCGGTGATGGACGACCCCGAGGGCTGGGGCCGGCTGAACCTGTTCGATGCGGCCGACGGTTACGGCGCCTTCAACGGCGACGTGGTCGTGACCATGGATGCCGGCCGAGGCGGCTTCAATGCGCTCGACAGCTGGCGCAACAACATCGCCGGCTCCGGCAAGCTGACCAAGAAGGGCAGCGGCGCGCTGGCGCTCGGAGGCAGCAACAGCTACGCGGGCGGCACGCAACTCTCCGAAGGCACGCTGCGGGCCGACTCCGCCGCCGCCTTCGGCACGGGCAACGTCTACGTGGGCGGCGGCACGCTGGTGTGCAACGCGTCCTCGATGGTCACCATGGCCGGTGCCTACACGCAGGTGGCCGGCACCACGCTGCAGCTGAACCTGGGCGCCAACGGCGCCGGCCGGCTGAACGTGGCCGGTGTCGCCGCCGTGGATGGCACGCTGAACCTGAGCTTCAAGCCGGGCTTCGCACCCAGCGCCGGCGACACGCTCACGCTCATCAGCAGCGGCACCCTGACGGGCCGGTTCTCGGCGATCAACGCGCCGGGCTTCAAGGTCACGCCGACCTACACCGGCACCCAGCTCATCGTGCGCTTCGACGCGTGAGTCACCGGCCGCCGCCGCGATCCCCCAGGGTCGCGTGCGGATGCAGCGGATGCGCCAGCGTGTCCGCGATCAGCCGCAGCGCCTGGTCGCACTGCTCGCGGGTCATCGGGCCGCCCAGGCAGATGCGCACTGCGTCGGGCGGATCGCCGTCGGTGGAGAAGGCGGCGCTCGCGACCACGCCGACGTTCTGCGTGCGCAGGTAGGACGCGAACTCCACCGGGCTCCAGCCGGGCGTGAGCGGCAGCCACGCATGGAAGCCTTCGGGATGCGCCTGCAGGCCGCTGTCGCCCAGGTGGCGTGCAGCCAGCACCTGCCGGGCCGCCGATTCGGCGCGCACCGCCTGCAGCATCTCGTCAGCGGTGCCGTCTTCGACCCACAGCGTCGTGAGCGCGTTGGTGATCGGGGAGGCCATCACGGTGGTCGCGCGCATCGCACCTGCCAGCCGCTGCGACTGCACCACCGTCGGCGAGCACACGTAGGCGCTGCGCAGCCCCGCGCCGAAGCACTTGGAGAAGCCGCTCACGTAGTAGGTGAGCCCCGGCGCGAGCGTGGCCAGCGACGCGGGCGTCTGCCGCGGCAGCATGCCGTAGGCGTCGTCCTCGATGATCGGCACCGCGTAGCGCAGCGCCACGTCGGCCAGCGCCTCGCGCCGCGCGCGCGACACGGTGGCCGAGGTCGGGTTCAGCAGGGTGGGGTTGCAGTACAGCGCCTTGGGCTTGAGCGTCTTGCAGGCGTGCTCGAAGGCATCGGCGATGGGGCCGTCGTCGTCCATCTGCAGCGCATGCAGCTGCACGCCGAGCTGCGCCGCGATGGCCTTCACGCCGGGGTAGGTGAGCGACTCCACGCAGACCAGCTCGCCGGGCCGTGCGAGCTGCGAGAACAGCGCGGTCAGCACGCCGTGGATGCCGGGGCACACCAGGATGCGATCGACGCTGGCGTCGGGCACGAAAGGCCGCAGCCAGTGCATCGCGGCAGCGCGGTCGTGCGCGGTGCCGCCGAAGTCCTGGTAGCGCAGCAGGTCGTGGAAATCGACCTGCGCGAAGGCGCGGCTGGCGCTGTCGTGCAGGCGTGCCATCAGGTGCTCGTCGTCGGGCTCGGGCGGCATGTTCATCGTCATCTCGGCGCCGCTGCCACCGCGCAGCCGCAGGCTCGGGCTGCCCGAGCGGATGAAGGTGCCGGTGCCCGCGCGCGAATCGATCAGCCCGCGCTTGCGCGCCTCGGCATAGCCGCGCGCCACCGTTGTGTAGTTGAGGTCGAGGTCCGCCGCCAGCTCGCGCAGCGTGGGCAGGCGGTCCCGCACGCCCAGGCGGCCGGTCTTGATGTCGTCGGCGATCAGGTCGGCCAGCAGCAGATAGGCCGGGCGGGCGGTGTTGCGCAGCTGCTTGCGCCAGTGGGCGGTGATGGTGGTCATCGGGCGTGTTCCGGCGGAGTTGATTGCATCCATTGATTGCATCTGGCCACCGATCAACATGCAGGAACCGCGCCCGCGCCAGAGGGGGCGAATGCTTCGATCAGGTGCGATCAACCCCATTGATCGGGTGCATTGATCGCATGCGGTGTGCGTCGTCGCGGTGCGGAAATGGCCGCCCCGGCCTGCTTCGTCGGTGCCTTTGCAGGCCCTGAAAAAAATTTTGCGCTCGCGCACGCCGCGCTGCTTCGCGTTGATCGCGCATTGATCGCACGAGCCCGGCCGGCCGCTGGCACAACGCCTGCGAAGAAGAAGGCACGCAACACCTGCGTACCCCTTCACCCAACCGGAGTACCCCATGCCCAAAGTCACCCGCCCCCGCAACGAAAAAGGCGAGTTCCTCGTCGACTACGAAGAGAAGGTGTTCGAAGACGTCAAGGCCGAGCCCGGAGAGAAGGCGCTCGTCACCTTCCACACGGTGGCCTTCGAAGGCTCCATCGGCTTCGTGAACCTGCTGCAGGCCACGCGGCTCAAGCGCAAGGGCTACGACACGTCGGTGCTGCTGTACGGCCCCGGCGTGACGCTGGGCGTGCAGCGCGGCTTTCCGACGCTGGGCGACGAGGCCTTCCCGGGCCACCAGAACTTCAACAAGCAGATCGCCAAGTTCATCGAGGAGGGCGGCAAGGTCTACGCCTGCCGCTTCGCGCTGCAGGCGCTGTACGGCCATGGCGAGGGCGCGCTGATAGAGGGCATCAAGCCGATCAACCCGCTGGACGTGCTCGACCTCGTGCTGCTGCACAAGAAGGCCGGCGCCGTGGTCATCGACACCTGGACGCTGTGAACATGTCTTCCCCCAGTCTTCGCGCACTTCGTGTCGCTTCGCCAACCCCCTCACCGGGGGCAACACCGGCAGCCCGGCAAAGCCGGTTCTGCGGCGTTCCCCGAATTGGCTTCGCTTCGCTTGCCGCTGCGGACGGGGGACGACCATGAGCTCTTCACCCCGCATCGTGCGTGCCGCGGCGATCCAGATCGCGCCCGACTTCGAACGGCCGGACGGCACGCTGGAGCGCGTGTGCAGCGCCATCGACGCGGCCGCCGCGAAGGGCGCGCAGATCGCGGTCTTTCCCGAGACCTTCGTGCCCTACTACCCCTACTTCAGCTTCGTGCTGCCGCCGGTGCAGCAGGGCGCGCCGCACCTGCAGCTGGCCGAGCGCGCGGTGGTGGTGCCCGGCCCCGTCACGCAGGCGGTGGCCGAACGGGCAAGGGCGCGCAGCATGGTGGTGGTGCTCGGCGTGAACGAGCGCGACCACGGCAGCCTCTACAACACGCAGCTGGTGTTCGACGCCGACGGCACGCTGGTGCTCAAGCGCCGCAAGATCACGCCCACGTACCACGAGCGCATGGTCTGGGGCATGGGTGACGGCGCCGGCCTCAAGGTGGTCGACACCGCGGTCGGCCGCGTGGGCGCGCTGGCCTGCTGGGAGCACTACAACCCGCTCGCGCGTTACAGCCTGATGGCGCAGCACGAGCAGATCCATTGCGCGCAGTTCCCCGGCTCGCTGGTCGGCCCGATCTTCGCGGAGCAGATGGAAGTGACCATCCGCCACCACGCGCTGGAGTCGGGCTGCTTCGTGGTCAACGCCACCGGCTGGCTCACCGACGAGCAGATCCGCTCGGTCACGCCCGACGCCAACCTGCAGAAGGCGCTGCGCGGCGGCTGCCATACCGCCATCGTCTCGCCCGAGGGCAAGCACCTCGCGCCGCCGCTCACCGAGGGCGAGGGCATGGTGGTGGCCGACCTCGACATGGCGCTCATCGCCAAGCGCAAGCGAATGATGGATTCGGTCGGCCACTACGCGCGGCCGGAGCTGCTCTCGCTCGCCATCAACGACCGGCCGGCGCAGACCACCGTGCCGATGGATCGCACGCAACCCCACGTTCAACGGAGTGCAGAACATGACCACGACGACACAGCAAGACAGCCGGCAGCTGATGACCGAGCTCCAGTCCTTCGGGTTGCGGCTGGCTGACCCTTCGGCCGGCGTATCGAGCCGCCGCGGCGGCGCGGGCCCTTCGGACCACAAGGCCGTGACGGTGGATGGCCACACGATCATGGTGCCGGTCCACACCTCCACCGCCTGGCACTCGCCCTTCACCGCCGAGGCGCCCGACGCCGCGGGCGTGAGCCGCGTGATGCGCGGCAGCATTCCGATCGCGAGCATCAGCTTTCCGAAGCAGCCGCGCTTCTACGCGATGCAGACCTTCGACGGCGTGCCGTATTCGCACATCGCCACGCTGCACGGCAGCGACGTGCTGGCCACCACCGTGCTGCAGACCTGCATCCGCTACGAGAGCCGCAGGAAGAGCTGCAAGTTCTGCGCGATCGGCCAGTCGCTCGCGGCCGGGCGCACCGTCGCGCGCAAGACGCCCGAGCAGCTCGCCGAGGTGGCGCGCGCCGCCGTGCTGCTCGACGGCGTCAAGCACATGGTGATGACCACCGGCACGCCCAATGCCACCGACCGCGGCGCGGCCGTGCTGTGCGAGAGCGCCTTCGCGATCAAGGCCGCGGTCGACATCCCGATCCAGGGCCAGTGCGAGCCGCCCGACGACGACCAGTGGTTCCATCGCATGAAGGCCGCGGGCATCGACACCCTGGGCATGCACCTGGAGGTGGTCACGCCCGAGGTGCGCGAGCGCATCATGCCGGGCAAGGCGAGCGTGCCCGTCTCGCGCTACATGAGCGCCTTCGAGGCGGCCGTGGGCGTGTTTGGGCGCGGACAGGTCAGCACCTACATCCTGGCCGGCCTGGGCGACACGCGCGAGGCCATCCTCGACACCTGCGACCAGCTGCTGGCGCGCGGCGTTTATCCCTTCGTCGTGCCCTTCGTGCCGATCAGCGGCACACCGCTGGAAGACCACCCCGCACCCACGCCCGAGTTCATGAAGTCGCTGCTCGCGCCGCTGGGCGAGCGCGTGGTGGCGGCCGGCCTGCGCTCGGCCGACATCAAGGCCGGCTGCGGCAAATGCGGCGCGTGTTCGTCGCTCTCCATCTACGAAAAAGAAGGCGGGAGCTGACCATGCTGTGCCTCGACGACCTCTGCGAGATGGGCGACCGGATGGGCGATCACTATGCGCCCGTCGAATACCTGGTGCGCGAAGTCGCGCAGCAGTGGGAGCGCGACGAGGCCATGGCGCTGCGCCGTGCGGTGTTCTGCATCGAGCAGGGCATCTTCGCGCGCGACGACCGCGACGCCATCGACGATCGCGCGCAGCTGCTGGTGGCTATGTCCTGCAACGGCGGCATGCCGGAGCAGGTGGTGGGCACCGTGCGCATCCATCGCGCCCAGGGCGAGGGTGCGGGCAAGGACGAATGGTGGGGCTCGCGGCTGGCCGTGCATCCCGCGTTCCGCAGCCAGGGTCACCTGGGCGTTACGCTGATCCGGCTGGCGGTGTCGCGTGCCAATGCGCTGGGTTGCGAGACCTTCCTGGCGCAGGTGCAGCTGCAGAACGTGCCGCTCTTCCGCAAGCTCGGCTGGCAGGTGCTCGAGGAGACCAGCGTGCACGGCCGCCCGCATGCGCGCATGCAGGCCGACCTCGGCTGGTATCCGCCCTGCCACGATCCCGTGAGCGGCTTCGTCACGCGTGCGCGGGTGGCGTCATGACGACCGGGGTCCACGACATCGCCGAGGCCCTGCGCGCCACGCGCGGCTTCGCCCACAAGCGCGACATCAGCGACGTGGTGTCGGCACTGGGCCGCTCGCTGCCCGGCGGACACGATGCGCTCGCGCAGGCCGTGCCGGTCGGCGACGACTGCGCGGCCATTCCCGACGGCCGCGGCGGCTACCTGCTGTTCGCCATCGAGGGGCTGGTGGAAGACTTCATCGTGCGCATGCCCTGGTTCGCGGGCTACTGCGGCGTGATGGTCAACGTGAGCGACGTCTACGCCATGGGCGGACGCCCGACGGCCGTGGTCGACGCGCTGTGGAGCACGGGCATGAACCCGGCCCACGACATGCTGCGCGGCATGGCCGAGGCCTCCGCGCGCTACGGCGTGCCCATCGTCGGCGGGCACAGCAACAACCGCAGCGATCGGCCCCAGCTCGCCGTGGCCATCCTCGGCCATGCCCGCAGGCTGCTCACCAGCTTCGACGCGAAGCCGGGTGACCTGCTCTTGATGGCCGCAGACCTGCGCGGCGCCTACGAAGAACCCTTCCCATACTGGAACGCGTCGACCCGCGCGCCTGCCGCACGTTTGCGCGCCGACCTCGAACTGCTGCCCTCGATCGCCGAGAGCGGCCTGTGCCGCGCCGCCAAGGACATCAGCATGGCCGGCGCCGTGGGCACGGCCATGATGCTGCTCGAATGCTCGGGCGTTGGCGCCCGCATCGACCTCGACGCGATCCCGCGGCCCGACGGCGTGCCGCTGCTGCGCTGGCTGTCGTCCTTTCCGAGCTACGGCTTCGTGCTGAGCGTGTCGTCGGCGCAGGCGGCGGCAGTGACCGCCCGGTTCGCCGCGCGCGACATCGCCTGCGCGGTGGTCGGCCAGGTCGATGCCACACGGCAGGTGCGGCTGCGCGCCGGCGGCGAAGAGGCGCTGCTGTGGGACTTCGGCAGCGATGCCTTCATCCAGCCGGCGGCCCACACCCGGGAGGCGACCTATGTCTGATCGCCCGCTGCGCATCGCACTGCTGACGCATTCGGTCAACCCGCGCGGCGGCGTGGTCCACACGCTGGAACTCGCCGCGGCGCTGCACGAGGCCGGCCACGCGGTGACCGTGCTCGCACCCGCCGCGCCGGGGCAGCGGCTGTTCCGTCAGCCGCCCTGTGCGGTCGAACTGGTGCCGGTGCAGACGACACCGCGCGACACGGTGGAGATGGTGCGGTCGCGCATCGAGGCCTTCGTGCAGCACCTGCGCGGCATGCTGGCGCGCGAGCGGTTCGACGTGCTGCACACGCACGACTCCATCGGCGGCAATGCGCTCGCCCGTCTGAGCGATGCAGGCGACATCGACGGCTTCGTGCGCACCGTCCACCATCTCGACAGCTTCGACGTGCCGCAGCTCACGCAGTGGCAGCACACGGCCTTCGCGCGTGCGAGCCAGGTGCTGTGCGTGAGCCGGCTGTGGCGCGAGCACCTGGCGAGCGAGTACGGCATCGCCGCGCACGAAGTGCCCAACGGCGTGGACACCACGCGCTTCTCGCCGCAGGCGCGGTCGTCCGATGCCGCGCTGGCGCAGCGCCTGGGCATCCGGCGCGGCGCGCCCGTGGTGCTGGCGCTGGGCGGTGTCGAGGAACGCAAGAACACCGCGCGGCTGCTGTCGGCCTTCGCGCTGCTGCGTGTCTCGCACCCGCAGGCGCAACTGGTCGTGGCGGGCGGCGCGAGCCTGCTCGATCACTCGGCCTATGCCCTGCGGTTCCGCGTGCTGATGCAGGAGCTGGGGTTCGACGACGATCCGGCGCAGCCTGTGCGGCTGACCGGCCCGCTGCCTGACGAGGACATTCCTTCGCTCTATAGGCTGGCCGATGTCGTCGCGATGCCTTCGCTGCGCGAGGGCTTCGGGCTGGTGGTGCTCGAGGCGCTGGCGAGCGGCGTGCCGGTGGTCGCTTCGCGCATCGCCCCGTTCACCGAGTACCTCGCAGAGGACGACGTGAGCTGGGCCGACCCGTCCGATGCCGGCGCCATCGCTGCCGCCCTGCGGCATGCGCTCTCGACGCGCGACGCGCAGCGCATCGCGCGTTCGGCTTCGCGGCTCTCGGGGCATTTCAGCTGGCAGGCCAGTGCCGAACGGCACGCGGCGCTGTACCGCGCCGCCATCCAGGAGACCGAAGCATGCCCGTGATGCATTTCCACGTGCGCTGGCCCGACGCCAGCGAGACCCGCTGCTACTCGCCTTCGCTGGTGGTGCGCGACTTCCTCGTGCCCGGCGAGCGCTACGACCTCGACGACTTCCTGCTGCGCACGCGCGAGGCGCTGGGCATCGCCTCGGAGCGGGTGCGCGCGAAGTACGGCTTCGCCTGCTCGCAGGCGATGGACCAGCTCGCGGAGATCGAAGGCATCGCCGCGCGATTCGGCAGCACCCCCGATGCGAAGGTCACCGTCGTCGCCTTCGACTGACCGGCCCCGCTACATCCAGAGAGAGAAAGAGAGACCCTCATGTCACATCCCTACGGCGGACGCAGCCACTACAGCGTCGTCATCGTCGGCGGCGGCCAGGCCGGCCTGTCGCTGAGCTACTGCCTGCAGCTGCGCGGCATCGACCACCTCGTGATCGAGAAGCGCAGCCTCGTGCACACCTGGCGCACGCAGCGCTGGGATTCGTTCTGCCTCGTCACGCCCAACTGGCAGTGCCAGCTGCCGGGCTGGGGCTACAAGGGCGGTGATCCGCACGGCTTCATGGTCAAGGACCAGATCAACGAGTGGCTCGCCGGCTTTGTCGAGCATGTGAAGGCGCCCGCCATCGAGGGCGTGACCGTGGAGCGCGTGGCGCGCGACGGCGAACGCGAGCGCTTCAACGTGCAGACCGACGTCGGCCTCTACACCGCCGACCAGGTGGTGGTGGCCTCGGGCGGCTACCACCGTCCCATCGTTCCGCGTCTGGCGGAGAAGCTGCCGGCGGGCGTCGCGCAGTTCCATTCGGCGCAGTACCGCAACCCGGCGCAGCTGCCCGAGGGTGCGGTGCTGGTGGTGGGCTGCGGGCAGTCGGGCGCGCAGATCGCCGAAGACCTGCACTTGGCCGGCCGCAAGGTCCACCTGGCCACCGGCAATGCGCCGCGCTGCGCGCGCTTCTACCGCGGCCGCGAGGTGGTCGACTGGCTCGCGGACATGAAGTACTACGACATGCCCGTCACAGAGCACCCGCTGCGCGAAGGCGTGCGCGACAACACCAACCACTACGTTACGGGCCGCGACGGCGGCCGCGACATCGACCTGCGGCGCTTCGCCCTCGAAGGCATGGAGCTCTACGGCCTGCTCGGCGGCTTCGACGGTGGCGCCTTCGAGTTCCAGCCGAACCTGCGCGACAACCTCGACCAGGCCGACGACACCTACAACCGCATCAACGCATCGATCGACAGGTACATCGCCGCGCAGGGCATCGAGGCGCCGCCGCCTTCGGTCTACACGCCTGTGTGGGAGCCGGCGCAGGAGCGCACGAAGCTCGACCTTGCAGCAGCCGGCATCACCAGCGTGATCTGGTGCATCGGCTTCTCGCCCGATTTCGCGTGGGTCGACGCGCCGGTGTTCAACGGCCGTGGCGCGCCCGTGCATCTGCGCGGCGTGACGCGGGAGCCGGGGCTCTATTTCCTCGGGCTGCCATGGCTGCATACCTGGGGCTCGGGGCGCTTCTCGGGCGTGGCGCGCGACGCGGAGTTTCTCGCGGAGGCCATCGAGGGATATCGAGTTCAGCTGCGTGGCATGCGGGCCGATACCGGCGCGCCGATGAGCCTGCAGGCGGCATAGCAAGCGTCGTTCAATCGAGCGCGGACTGACGCGCTCGAGCGTGATGACGCGTCCGCGCGCGGGTGCGTCTGCGGCGATGTCCTTGAGCGGGCCGCGTACCTCGTTCGTTCTGCAGCGTGAACGGGTCAATCTCTTGCTTGCGCAGTTGCAGCACCCGTTGCAACGAAGCGCTGGCGCGTCTGCGCGCCAGCGCTTCCAGTCATTCTGAAAATGAAATTCAGCCGCTCATTTTCAGAGGCAATCCGACGCGCGATTTCTTCATCTTGTGGGCCACACTAGGCGCCCAATGGAGGTTCCCTCCAGCCACTCCGGTTCGACTTCAGGATCGGGTCTTTCCTCAGACAAGCAGGTGCCGGCGCAAGTCGAGCCCTGCCCGAACGTGGGAGTGAACTCCGCAACCTGATCGAGCTGCGAGCTGGCGATGCGATCCGAGGCCCGCAGTGCGGCAGCCATGCGCTGCCGTGCGTGTTCGCGTCTGTGTGCTGCATGGCGAGGTGCTGCTCGTGTATGTCGAACATGCACGGACAAGGCAGCGAGCGATGACATTCAGTGGCGTTGCCGCGCATCGCATGTGACAACGAATGTCACTTCCTGTCGTTACACGTCGCTCGTGTTGCGCGCAATGTATCCATCGGTTTTACCGATTTGATCGCGCTGAGCGATCGAGCAATGTGGCACGCAGTTTGCGGAATCACTTCTTTACACATTCACGAGAAATGACACACCCATGAGCGATGAGAAGAACGCAAACCTGCTGGATCGACGCACTTTCTTCCTCGGTACCGCAGGTGCCCTGGCACTGGGCACGACGGCATGCGGTGGAGGAAGCGGGGGCAGCAGCTTCTCGCCCATAGGCGGCGCAGCCGCGCAGCAGGCGCCGCAGCAGCAGACCCCCGCTGCGGTCGCCGGTGCCGATTCCCCCGGCACCCCCGATAGCCCTGCACCCGAGCCGACGACCCCCGAGCCCACAGTGCACAAGATCGTGCACCCCGGCCTGCTCGTGACGGAAGACGACCTACAGCGCATCCGCGACAAGCTGGCCGCCAATGCGGAGCCCTGGGTGGGTGGCATGAACATGATGCTCAAGACGAACAACACCAACCTCGACGCGAATCCGCGTCCGCTGGCGTTGGTGACGCGCGGCGTCGATGGCGAGAACTACTGGCAGATGATCGGCGACATGGTGCGCGCCCTTCATCTCGCATTGCGCTGGAACATCTCCAAAGACGAGCGCTATGCGAAGAAGGCGGTGGAGTTCCTCAACGCATGGTCGTCGACCTTGACCGAGCTGGGCGGCAACTCCAACGTCTTCCTCGCCTCGGGCCTCTACGGCAACCAGTGGGCCAACGCCGCCGAACTGATGCGCAGCTACTCCGGCTGGGCGAAGGAAGACGTCGCGCGATTCCAGACCATGCTGCTGAACGTGTTCTATCCGAAGGCCCACGACTTTCTTGTCAACCACAACGGCACCGAGATCAGAAAGGTCACCCACTACTGGGCCAACTGGGACCTGGCCAACATCTGCGCCGTCTATGCGATCGGCGTGTTCTGCGACCGGCCCGACCTGGTCGCCGAGGCGAGCAACTACTACAAGAGCGGACGTGGCTGCGGCGCGAGCGCCAACAACGTCTACTACGTGCACCCCGGTTACCTCGGTCAATGGCAGGAGAGCCATCGCGACCAGGGCCACTCCACACTCGGCATCTCGCTGGCCGGCATGCTGTGCCAGATGGCCTGGAACCAGGGCGAGGACCTCTTCGGCTACTGGAACAACCGGCTGCTGGCCGGTGCGGAGTACGTGGCCAAGACGAACCTCGCGGATGCCAACGGCAACGCGCTGTACACGATGCCGTTCGCCCCCTACGACGGAGTCCACGGAGCGGGGACCGCTGCGGCGGGCACAAATCAGTTGCGGCCCAACTGGGACCTCATCTACAGCCACTATGTGAGCCGCAAGGGACTCTCGGCCCCCTGGACCAAGGCGATGCTCGACAAGATCCGGCCCGAGCGCGTCGACGGCGGAGACCAGCCGGGCATCGGCACGCTGCTCTATGCACGCGATCCGGTTCCTGCTGCCAGGCCCAGCGGCCTGAGCGCATTCCTGAGCGATGGAAAGGTGCAGCTGTCGTGGTGGGGCACCGCAGGCGCTTCGCAGTACCTCGTGCAGCGCGCGGCGTCGCCCAACGGTCCGTTCACGACCCTCGCGCCGGTCACCGACCCGCGCACCTACACCGACGATCCCGACCAGGGCACCTGGTACTACCGGATCGACGCGGTGACCGACGCCGGAGAGATGACCGGTGCGGACACCCTGCGCGTGGCGGTCCCGGGCGAGCTGTGGCTGCACCTGCCGCTCAACGGCGATGCCAACGACGCCAGCGGCCGCGGCCTGCACGGGCAACTGATCGGCGGCACGAGCTGGGGCGAAGGACGCAACGGCGGAAGCGCCGTGCAGCTCGACGGCCGCAGCGGTCACATCCAGCTGCCCGACGGAGCCGTGTCGGCCCTGGGCGATTTCACGGTCGCGGTGTGGGTCTACTGGGATACGGCGTCGGTCATCGCACGCGTTTTCGACTTCGGTTCCAACGACGTGGCCTACATGATCCTCATCCTTCGCGACGGCAACAAGCAGCTGCGTTTTTCAGGCTCTCGCAATCAGTTCTGGAAGGAAGAGTCGGTGGCCGGCGGAGAGACACCCACCGGGCGCTGGGTGCACCTGGCGGTCACGCTCTCGGGCACTGTGGGCACGCTCTACATGGATGGCGCGCAGGTGGCCACCGCAGACGGCATCTGGATGAATCCTTTCCAGATGGGCAAGACCACCCGGACCTGGCTGGGGCGCTCCCAGTACGGCGGCGATCCGTACTTCAAGGGGCGCATGCAGGACTTCCGCATCTACAGCGGCGCGAAGGACGCAGCCTTCATTGCGGACCTCGCCCGCTGAGTGCCATCGGGCAGCAGCGCTGCCCGGAACACCCGCAACCCGAACCGGCGCGCGCATGCACGGGCGCGCCGGTGCTTGCTCGACTTCGACCTTTCGGATTTCTCTCATGGACATTCTTTCTCGGCGGTGCGCTTCCGCGCTGGTGGCTTCTCTGTTGCTCTTCGGTTGTGGCGGAGGAGGTGGCGGCGGAGGAGGTGGCGGCGGAGGAGGGGCCGGCGTTCCGCTGGTCGGCAGCCCGGCGGGCCAGGGCGGCACGGGCACTCAATCCGATGGCGGCCAGAGCAACGGCGCGCAGAGCGGAGGCGGTCAGAGCAGCGGTGACCAAGCGGCCGGCAACAACTCCGGCAGTGGCACCCAAGGCGGCAATGGAGGCACGAGCGGCGGCTCCGCACCTGTCGCGGCCACCGTCGCCCTGGCGAACAAGCTCGGCAAACCCGCCCGGGTGCTGGTTGGCCTGAGCGCCAATTCCACCGATGACTTGAAGAGCCAGGACATCCACCCCGACATCGTGGAGCACTACCTTGTGGGGATCGTGGGCTACAACGGAGGCTGGCCCGACTGGAACGCGGGCGGCGCCTACGTCACCATCTTTGCGCAGGCTGCGCAGGCCTACGGTGCGGTGCCCATGTTCACGCTCTACCAGATGACGGCGAACGGCGAGGGCAATGTCGGCACGACCGACGATGTGGCCTTCATGGACAAATACTGGGGCCAGGTCCGGCTGATGTATCAGCTCATCGCGAAGCTGGACAAACCCGTTCTGATCAACGTGGAGCCGGACTTTTGGGGCTTCGCTGCAGGGAAGCGGTCCGATCACGATCTGACGAAACTTCCCGCTCGCGTCAGCGGTCAGCCCGAATGCAGCACGCTGCCCGACACCGTCGCGGGCCTCGGCCAGTGCGTCGTGCAGATGGGCCGGAAGATCGCGCCCAAGGCGCTGATCGGGTTCCCGCCCGCGTTCTGGAACGGCACGCCCTCCGAGATCGGCGCGATGATGCAAACCGCCGGCGCGAACCAGGCGGACTTCATCGTCGCCCAGACCAGCGACCGCGACGCGGGCTGCCGGGAGGTGACGCCGAGGCCCGACGGATGCCAGAACGGAAGCGATCGTTACTGGGACGCGAGCAACAAGACCAGCCCGAACTTCCACGATTCGCAGAAGCAGTATTCGGACTATCGCGCAGCCTTGGGCAACGGCCTGCCCATCCTGTGGTGGCAGACGCCGATGGGCGTTCCTTCCGACACGCCCGGCGGCACCGACGGGCACTACCGTGACAACCGCGTCGACTACATGCTGACCAACACGCAGGAATACGGTGACATGCACACCTTCGGGATCGTCTTTGGCGCCGGCTGGGGCAACCAGACCACGATCGCTACCGATGGCGGCCAGTTCGCGCGCCTTTCCGCGCAATACCTCGCACGAGGCGGCGCTGCGCTGAAGTAGCGGATCAGCGCTCTAGCGGCTTCCTGTCTCCCTATCGCGCGGAAGCACCGCCATCGACCGGAATGATCGCCCCGGTCATGTAGCTGGAAGCAGGAGAGGCCAGCAGCAGGGCCAGCCCCTTGATCTCTTCGACCTGGGCCACGCGGCCGAGGGGAATGTGGGTCCGCATGCGCTCGGCCGACTCCGGAAGACGCAGGCGCCCGCCGTTGATGTTGGTGGCGAAGGGGCCGGGTGCGATGGCGTTCACCAGCACGTTGTGCGGTGCGAGCTCCATCGCGGCCTGCCTGACCAGGTTGTTCGCCGCCGCCTTGGACGCGACGTAGGCGTAGCCGGAGAGCGACTCCGAGCGCAGGCCCGCGATCGACGTGGTCACGACGATGCGTCCTTCCCTGCGCGGCTTCATGTGCCGCGCAGCCGCGCGCACCGTGTGCAGCACGCCGTCGAGGTTGATGCGCAGGACCTTGTCCCAGTGCGCGAGGTCGATGTTCTCCAGCTGGCCCGCCTCCACGACGAAGCCTCGCCCTGCGCTGACGCCCGCGTTCGCGAACACGCAGTCGATGGCGCCGTGGCGCGCTGCCATGCCGTCCACCAGCGCGTCGACCGCCGCGGCATCGGCGACGTCCAGCGTTGCGCCTTCGGCCAGCGGGTAGCGCGATTTCAGTCGCTGCAGCTGGGCATCGAGCGCCTGCGCATCCATGTCGGTCATGAGCGTGCGCGCACCGGCTTCCAGCATCGTCTCCGCGAAGGCCAGGCCGAGGCCGCTGGCGGCACCGGTGACCAGGACGCTGCGCCCGGTGAGGTCGAAGAGCGAAGCCAGGCTCATGCCGCCTCCGCGTTCTTCTTCACCGGCAGCAGGGCCTCCCAGTGCTCGGCCGCCTCGACCATGTAGTGGACGGTCAGCACCACCTTCTTGAAGAGCCATCGGCCGTCGATGCGCACGTAGGTGTCGTCGAAGCGCCCCACCACGTAGAAGCTCTTTCCGCCGTGCACGGGGCGGCCGTCCAGGTAGGACTGGCCGGTGCCCGTGTCGCCGTCGACACTCACCTCGTGCTGGTGAATGAACTGCCGCGCGTACTGCACGGGAAAGTTCTCGAAGAAGCTGCGGATGGCCTCGCGTCCGAAGACCTCGGGGCGCCCGTTGTAGATGACGCTCGCGTCTTCCGCGAACAGCTCGTGCAGGCGCGGGCCCTGGTCCTCGTTGACCAGCATGTGGTAGCGGGCGCGCAGCGCGCGGATCGCCTCGACGCTTTCGAGCTGGTCGACGCGGCGCTGCAGGGCCTGCAATTGCTGCGAAATCTGCGCGACCTGCGCGAGCGTGCCGTTGGCTTCGGTATTCATTGGGATTCTCCGGAAGAGGGTGCATGGCCCCGCGGTGGCGCAGGGCCGATATGGCAGTGGAGGAGGCGCGGCAGTCTCATCCCGCCTCGGGATGCTCCTTGCCGAAGTCGTCGAGGATCGCGTTCATGCGTCGCCGGACCGAGCCGCCGGTCTGGCTGTGCGGAATGACGTAGAAGCGCCCCGCGCGAACTGCCGCCAGCGTCGCTGCGGCAACGTCCGTCGCATCGATGGGGGACGCCGCCATGCCTTGGCGCACGCGCTCGTCATAGGCCGCGGCGGGTGCGACGGTGTCGGCGAGGGTGCTCGGCCGATTGCGCTGCGATGCATGGATGCCGGTGGGCAGCAGCGAAGGGCAGACGACGGTCACGCCGATCGGCGCGCCGGCCTGCTCCAGGTCGCGCGCGAGGCACTCCGAGAAGGCAACCACCGCGTGCTTGCTCGCGCTGTACACGGCGGAGCCGGCCAGCGTGGCGAGCCCGGCGGCGGACGCGGTGTTGATCACGTGGGCGGGTCGGCCCCGTGCGCGCATGCGTGGAACGAAGCTGCGCACGCCGTTGGCCACGCCCAGTACGTTCACGCCCAGCACCCACTGCCAGTCCGATTCGGTGGCGGCCCATGCGGGCCCGAGCACGGCCACGCCTGCGTTGTTGAAGAGCCAGTCGACGCCACCGAAGCGGTCGTCGCAGGCCTGCGCGAAGGCCTCGACATCGGCGGCGCGGCTCACGTCGCAACGCTGTGCGAGCGTGGGCACGCCCATCGATCGAACGAGTGCCTCGGTGCCAGCGAGCGCTTCCGTCTCGACGTCGGCGAGCGCCACGGCCATGCCCTCGCCCGCGCAGGCCAGGGCCAGCGCGCGGCCGATGCCGCTGCCGGCGCCGGTGATGGCGGCCACGGCGGGGGCGGCGAGCGTGTGCGGTGCGGTCGGCGCGGTCATTCCAGCGTCACTCCGGCCGTGCGCAGCACTTCCGTCCACTTGACGGCTTCGCGGCTCACGTAGGCCTGGAATTCGGCGTGCGGCATGTCGATGACGAAGCTGCCCGCGGAGTCGAGCGCGCTCCTGACTTCCTGCGACCGCAGCGTTTCCGAGGCTTCCGCCGACAGCCGCTTCACGATGCCGTCCGGCGTCTTCGCGGGCGCGAAGAGACCGCCCCAGCTCAGCGCCTCGACGCCCGCGAAGCCGGCCTCGGCCATGGTCGGAACTTCCGGCAGCATCGGCATGCGCTGGCCGCGCGTGACCGCCAGCGCGCGAAGCTTGCCGCTGCGGATGTGCGGCGCGGAGGTCTGCACGAAGTCGAACATCGCATCGACGTTGCCCGAGACCAGATCGACCAGCGCCGCAGAACTGGCCTTGTACGGAACATGGGTGAAGCGCGTGCCGGTGCGCGTCTGCAGCAGTTCGAGGCACAGATGCCCCGAGGTGCCGTTGCCGCCCGAGCCGAAGTTGAGCTTGCCCGGATTCTTCTTCGCGAGCTCGACCAGTTCGGCCACCGAGCCGATGCCCAGCCTCGGGTTGACCACCAGGACGTTCGCGTTGCCCGACAGGCCGTGGATGGCCACGAAGTCCTTCACCGGGTCATAGCGGATCGTCTTGTACAGCGCGCTGTTGGTGCCCTGGGTGCCTTGCGTGCCCAGCAGCAGCGTGTAGCCGTCGGGCGCGGCGCGCGAGACGAACTCGGCGCCGATCGAGCCGCTCACGCCGACCTTGTTGTCGATCACGATGGGCTGTCCCAGGCGGGTGGCGAGCACGCGTGCGATCACGCGGGCCTGCTGGTCGACGACGCTGCCCGCGGAGAACGGAACCACCAGGGTGACGGGCCTGGAGGGATAGGTCTCTGCACGCAGCACCGGGGCCAGCGAAGCCAGGCCGGTGGCAACGCAGAATTGCCGGCGGTTGAGGGTCATTACTGTGTCTCCCGGTTCAGTTCTGTCTCAGGATCTCGGCCCATGGGGCGTGGCCGGCGAGCACGTCGCTGCCTTCCAGGTCGACCTCGAAGTTCTCGAGCACGCGGCACACCAGCATGTAGTAGCCGATGGTCATCACGATCTCCATCAGCTGCTGTGGCGGCAGTTGCGCGGCCAGCGCGTCGAACATCTCGGGCGGCGCCTTGACCTGGCGCACCACGGCGTCGGTGAAGTCGAGCACGCGGCATTCGAGGCTGTCGAACAGGGTCCTGTCGACGCTGCCTTGCGGATGGTCGAGCACCGCCTCGACCTGGGTGGATGGCACGCCGGCCTGCGCAGCCACGCGGCGGTGCTGGGTCACCTCGTAGCCGGAGCCGCACAGCGCACCCACGCGCAGGATCACCAGCTCGCGCAGCGCCACCGGCAGCGAGGAGTGCCGCAGGATGCTGGAGCCCAGGGCCAGGAAACCCTGCGCGGTGGCGCCGCCGTGGGCGACCATGCGGTAGATGTTCAGCGGTGGGCGCCCGCCCAGCAGTGCGTGGAGTTCCGCGGGCGCCTCGGCGAGGTCGAAGTAGGGGATACGGGCCATGATCTTTCAGTCGAGTCGGATGGCGGCGGCGCGGATCACCTCGCGCCACCGGAGGGTTTCACTGCGCGCGAAGTCGGCCAGGGCCTGTGGCGTGCCGCCCTGGGGCTCGATCGTCAGTTCGCGCATGCGATCGGCCACTGCCGGGGTCTGCAGCGCGCGATTCACTTCCTGGTTGAGCCTGTCGATGAGGGGCGCCGGCGTGCCGCTAGGCGCCCACAGGCCGCCCCAGGCCGCGATCTCGCAGTCGGGCAGGCCCAGTTCCTCGAAGGTCGGCACCTGCGGCAGGAGCGGCAGCCGGCTGCGGGAGGTGACGGCCAGCGGGCGGATCTTCTCGCTGCGGATGTAGGCAAGGTTGCCCGCCACGTTGTCGAAGATCGCCGGCACCTGTCCGCCGAGAACGTCGTTGAGCGCCGGGGCGCTGCCCTTGTACGGGATGTGCGCGAGCCGTACCCTGGCCGCGCGATCGAGCAGCACGAGCGAGAGATGGCCGCTGGTGGCGTTGCCGGGCGTGGCGACGGCGATGCGCTCGGGCTTCGCCTTTGCCATCGTGATGAAGCTCCCGAGGTCGCGCGCCTCGAAGGCCGGGTTGACGCACAGCACGTTGTAGACCTTGCCTTCGAGCGCGATCGGTGCGAAGTCCTTCACCGGGTCGTAGTCCAGCTTCGGATAGAGGCTGACGTTCATCGCATGCGTCGCGTTGGTGCCGTAGAAGAGCGTGTAGCCGTCGGGTGCGCTGCGCGCCGCCACCGCGGCCGCGATGTTTCCGGAGGCACCCGGCCGGTTGTCGACGATCACCGGCTGGCCCAGCTGACGGGCCAGTTGATCGGCAAGGCGGCGCGAGGACTGGTCGGCCGATCCGCCCGCTGGAAAGCCCACGACCAGGCGCAGGGGCCGGCTGGGGTAGGCATCGTCGCGTGCCGCCATCGCGGCACCCAGGTGCGGCGCCGCGACGGTGCAGGCGGCTGCCTGGAGGAATCGGCGTCTCTGCAGTCGCTGCATGGTCGCACTCAGGCCGAGGCGCGCGGTGCCGCGATGCCGCCGGTCAGGCCGCCGTCGACCACCAGCGCGTGGCCGTTCACGTAGGAGGCCTCGTGCGACATCAGGAACAGGGCCGCATAGGCCACTTCCCAGCCCGTGCCCTGGCGGCCGAAGGGCAGCGGCATCGCGAGGCGGTCGGACCTTCGGCGCGTTGCCGCGCGGCCGATGGGCGTGTCCATCAGGCCGGGGAGGATGCTGTTGCAGCGCACCCCCCGCGCCTGCCCCGCCATCGCGATAGAGCGTGCGAGCGATACCTGCGCGGCCTTGGTCGTCTCATAGGCCGGGTTGAAGCTGGAGTTGCGCAGCGCGGCGATCGACGACAGCAGCACGATGGAGCCGCCGGGCGCCATGTGCCGCAATGCCTGCTGGCCGAACAGCATGCACGAGCGCACGTTGGTCGCGTGCTCGCGGTCCCAGGCTTCGGCGGTCTGGTTGTCCAGCGACAGCCCGCTGGCCACGCCCACCACCATCACGAGGCCGTCGAGGCCGCCCATCTTCTGCACCGCGCGTTCCACCGTCGTGGCGGCGGCCTCCGGCTGCGCGACGTCTGCCACCTCGGCATGGGCCGTCGCGCCCGATGCGCGCACCAGGTCGCAGGTCTTCTGCAGCGAGGCGGGGTTGATGTCGACGCAGGTCAGCGTCGCGCCCTCGTGGGCGAACAGCAGCGAGATCGCCCGGCCGTTGCCCACGGGCGGATCAGGGTCGTCGATGTCGCGCTGGCCCGCGCCCACCACCAGGATGCGCCGCTGCACGAGGCGGCCCGCGGAGGGCCGGAGGTCGCCGAGCGCTTCGGCAAAAAGCTGCTGCCCGGGCTGGATGGCTGGCGAGGACATGCGTGTCTCCTTGGTCGTCTTTCGTTGCGTTCATGGTTCAGTTTTGGAAACGTTTCCGAAATGGTGGAAACCCTCGGCCGCTGTCACCTAAGATTCACCCCGTCCCAGTCCCTCGTCTCCTTGTTCGCAAGGGAATCTCCATCCGAATGAATGCAGGAAAACAGAAGATCGATCTGCGCGACGTGGCGCGCCTGGCGGGTGTCTCGCTGGGCAGCGCGTCGCGCGCGATGAACGGCGCCGGCGCCTCGGCGGCCACGCAGGAGAAGGTCAACCAGGCGGCGGCGGCGCTGGGCTACCGCCCCAACCATGCGGCGCGCGTGCTGCGTTCGCGGCTCAGCCGCACCGTCGGCTGCCTGCTGCCCGACATCTCGAACCCGCTGTATGCGCAGGTGTTCCGCGCGCTGGAGGACGAGTTCCTGCGGCACGACTACCTGCTGCTGCTGGCCAACGGCGCCAACGACGTCGACCGCGAGACGAAGGCGTTGGGAACGTTCACGCAGCGCGGCATGGACGGCGTGATCCTCGCGCCCGGCAACGAGCGGAACGCGGCGCTGGTGGAGGCGCTGCGGGTGCTGCCGATGCCGGCCGTGGTGTTCGACCGCGAAGTCAGCGGTGCCCACGATGCCGTGCTCATCGATCACGCGGGCGGGGTGCGGCGCGTGGTCGAGCACCTGCTCGGCCTGGGGCACCGCGACATCGCCCTCGTGCTCTGGCAGGGCGATACGCGCCCAGTGCGCCGCCGCGTGCAGGGCTTCCGCACGGCGTTCCAGGCCGCGGGCCTGCCCGTGCCCGATCTGCTGGTGCAGGCGCGCAGCGTGACGGCCTCGGTCAAGGCGGAGGTCACCGAACTGCTTGCGCGACCGGAGCGACCCACCGCACTCATCGTGCAGGGCACCCACATGCTCAACAGCGCACTGCGCGCGATTGCTGCGCGCGGGCTCCAGGTGCCGCGCGACATCTCGGTGGTCGCCATCGGCGATACGCCCTTCGCCGCGGAGCACGACCCCGCGGTGAGCGTGCTCGACATCGACCAGTCCGAGACCGCGCGCTGCCTGGTCGACCTGCTGCTCACGCGGATCGCCGACAACGGCCTGCCGCAGCGCAAGGCGCGCGTCGGCCTGCGCTACGTGGAGCGCGATTCGGTGGCCAGGCCCGCGTCGGCCTAGGACCGATCAGCCGCCGCAGTGCCACGGTATTCCTCAACGAGCGCATCCACCAGCTCGGCGACCGTCGGCACGGCGCGCACGCCGGACACTGAATGCCCCGCGCTCCAGATGTCGGTCCAGCGCTGGTTGGGCGCCGCATTGGCGCCGCCGCCGTAGCGTCTTCTCGCTTCCTCGACCGAGATGCTCTCGTCGAGCGTCGAGATGTCGATGCCCAGCCGCCGCGCCGACGGCGCAAGAAAGCTGGCGGGCAGCCCGGTGAAGCCGCGCGTGAGAAGCACGTCGTCGATCGAGCTGTCGACCAGCATGTGCCGGTAGTCGTCGCTCGCCAGGCTTTCCTGCGTGGCGATGAAGCGCGTGCCCATGATGCCGAGGTCGCAGCCCAGTTCCCTGGCGGCGCGCAGGGCCACGCCGTCCGACAGCCCGCCCGCCAGCACGATGGGGCCGTCGAACACGCGGCGCACCGCGCGCACGAAGGCGAACGGGTTCGCCCAGCCGGTGTGGCCGCCGGCGCCCGCGGTGAGCAGCACGAGGCCATCGACGCCCGACTCGATGGCGCGCACCGCATGGTGCAGCGAGGCCACGTCGGCGAACACGCGGCAGCTGGCTTCGTGCAGGCGCGGCACCACTGAGGCCGGCGAGCCCACGCTGGTGATCACGAGCTGGGCGCGGTGCCGGGCGATGAGTTCGACCTCGGCCATCACCCTGGCGGGGTCGCGCCGCATGATGAGGTTGGGGCAGCAGGGCGCCGTGCGCTCGGGCGCGGCGGCGGCTTCTTCATCCAGGCGGGTGAGCCAGGCGTCGAATTCGTCGAGCGTCTGGCAGTTGGCCGTCGGAAAGGCGCCGATCACGCCGGCGGCGCAGGCGGCGGACACCAGTTCGATGCCAGAGACACGCAGCATGGGCGCGGCGATCAGCGGCAGAGCCAGTCGGTCGAGGAAGGGAAGGGCGTGGGTCATGGCAGCGCAGTGGATGCGTTCAGGTGCGCCAGGGCGGCGCGCGTTTGCAGGACGAGTTGCTCGACGATCGCGGCGAGCGGCTCGGTGCGCGTGGCGAAGCCGATGGCCGGGCCGAGTGAGAGCATGCCGTTGCGCCAGTCGCCGTCGCCGTAGCAGCGGTCGCGCGCCACGCGGCTGTCGAGCAGGGCGCCGAAGGCGGCGTGGTCGGCCGCGCCGGCGCGCTCGATGGTGTCGACCTGCGCGGCGGTGTCGTTGCGCAGCACGCGCCAGGTGTTGCCCAGCGTGTGCAGCAGGCGCACGGTGCTGTGCTCGTCGCAGTCCACCAGGTGGTTCTTGTAGGCCGCATGGGCCGAGACCTCGTCGCTCACGAGGAAGCGGCTGCCCATCAGCACGCCGTCGGCACCGAGCGCGAGTGCGGCGGCGAGCTGGCTGCCGTGGCCGATGCCGCCGCCCAGCACCAGCGGAACGTGGAGCTGCCCCCGCGCCATGGCCAGCGCGCCCATCAGCATGGTCGGAAGCTCGTTGGCGCCGGGGTGCCCGCCTTCCTCCATGCCGACCAGCGCGACCGCGTCTGCGCCGGCCGCCTGGGCGGCGAGGGCATGCCGCACGCTCGATGCCTTGTGGATCACGATGCCGCCGGCTGCGTGGATGGCCCGGATCAGCGCATCGGGCGCGTAGCCCGCGGTCTCGAAGTGGCGCACGCCGTGCGCCAGCGCGGTCTCCAGCGAAGCCTGCACGCCGGCATTGGCCTGCGGGCGTGCCGACAGCGTGAGGTTGACGCCGAAGGGACGGCCTCCGGTGATCTCGCTGCAGCGCCGCAGCTGCTCGCGCAGCGCGGCCTCGCCGTCGAAGGAGCGTGGGGTGATGAAGCCCATGCACCCTGCGTTGGTCAGCGCGCCCACATAGCGCGCGTCCGAGAGCCACATCAGCCCGCCGCCGAGGATCGGGTAGGCCAGGCCGAAGAGACGCGTCAGGCGGGTGGACAGCGGAGGCTGGCTCACGGCAGCAGCTGGCGTGCGTTGTCGAGGCCGGGCGCATCGCCAAGCGCCGACGGATCGACGCCCGCGAGCGGCACCGGAAAGCGCACCAGCGACAGCGCTTCGGTGCCGTTGACCAGGCCGCGCTGCGCGAACTGCGGCAGCGCAGCGAGCTCGGCGGGCGGCACCACGGGCGCGACGGGCAGGTCGTTGCGCGCCATCGTCTCGAAGGCTTCGGCCGAGTCGCGCGCGGCGAGCTGCTGCGCGATGCGGTCGTTGATGGCCTGGGCCTGCTTCTTGCGCGCGCCCAGCGTGCGGTAGGGCTCGCCCGCGAAGTCGCCCATGTCGAGCACGTCGCAAAGCCGCGCCCAGAAGTGGTCTTCGAGCGCGGCGACGCTCAGGTGCTGCCCGTCGCGGCAGCGGAAGCTGCCGTACGCGGGCTTCAGCTGCGTGGACGTGCGCTGGCGCTCGAGGCTGTTCGCGCCGTCGGCGCGGTAGGCGCCCAGGCGCGGGTTCATCCAGTGCAGCACGCAGTCGGCCAGCGCCACGTCCAGGTGCTGGCCCCGGCCCGTGCGCTCGCGCTGCAGCAGCGCCGCCAGCGTGGACGACAGCGCATACATCGAGCCGCACAGGTCCGCCACCGGCAGGCCGAATTTCTGGGTGGGCGGGCCGCCCGGTTCGCCCGAGACCGCGAGCGCGCCGGCCGCGGCGAGGTAGTTGATGTCGTGGCCGGGCAGCTGCGCCCACGGCCCCTCCTGCCCGTAGCCGCTGAGCGAGACGTACACGAGGCGCGGAAAGCGCTCGCGAAGGCTCGCGTAGTCCAGGCCCAGGCGCGCCATCACGCCGGGGCGGTACGACTCCACCAGCACGTCGGCCTGCGCCACCAGCTCCTGCACGCGGGCGCGCTGCGCCTCGTCCTTCAGGTCCGCCAGCAGGCTGAGCTTGCCGCGGTTCACGGCCTCGAAGCCGCCCGGGCCCATGCGCCGCGCGTTGTCGCCGCCGGGCGGACGCTCGATCTTGATGACGCGCGCGCCCATCTCCGCGAGGTTCTGCGTGAAGAAGGGGCCGGGCAGCAGTTCGCTGAAGTCGAGCACGGTGACGCCCGCCAGCGGGCCGGCGGCGCTCACGCGGCGCCTCGCTCGACGATCACCGCGTCCAGCGGCAGGGCGCCTTCGCCCCGGGCGCCGACCCAGATCGGGTTGAGGTCCATCTCCTCGATGCGCTGCGCATTCGCCGTCACGAACTCGGACACGCCCAGCAGCAGCCGCTCCAGCGCGGGCACGTCGGCCACGGGCCGGCCGCGCGCGCCATCGAGCACGGGGAAGCAGCGCATCTCGCGCACCATGGAGGCGGCGTCCTCGGGGCTCAGCGGCAGCAGGCGGCGCGTGACGTCGCGCAGGATCTCCACGTAGACCCCGCCCAGGCCGAAGGTCATCACATGCCCGAACACCGGATCGCGCGTGACGCCCGCCATCAGCTCCACGCCGCCGCCCGGTGCCATCTTCTCGATCAGCAGGCCGTCGATGGCGGCATCGGGCCTGTGATGCCCCGCCGAGGCCATGATGTCGTCCCATGCCAGCTCCAGCTGCGCGCCGTCGGCGATGCCCACGCGCACGCCGCCGATGTCGGACTTGTGCAGGATGTCGGGGCTGGCGATCTTCGCGACCACCGGGTAGCCCATGCCGTCGGCGAACTGGCGCGCTTCTTCCCGCGTGCGCGCCACTGCCACGGGCAGCAGCGGGATGCCGGCCTTCTCCAGCAGGGCCTTGGCCTGCAGTTCCGAGAGGTTGCGCAAGGCACCGGCCGGCGCTGCCAGCACGGCACTCGGAAGGCGGCGCGCTGGGCGGTCGGCCGCGCTGCGGCGCCAGCGGCCCCATTCCGTCCAGCGCCGGATCGCGGCGATCGCCTTGCCCACCGAGCGCGGCGGCGCGAAGCCTGCCGCGACCAGCATGCGGTATCCCTCGCCCAGCCTGTCGCTCATCCAGATCGGGACGATGGGGCTGCGCACGCGCTTCTGCGCCGCGATGATGGTCTGCGCCATGCGCACGGTGGTCTCGCCGTAGTCCAGCGCGATCGGCGCGATCACGCAGCCGGTGTTGGGGTCGGCGGCGACCGCGCCCAGCGTGCTTTCGACGAGGTCGGCGTCGCTGAGCACGGCGGCCGTCGTGTCGACCGGGTTGTTGACAGCCGCGTAGTCGGGCAGCTTGCTGCGAAGCAGCGCGATGGTCTCGGGTGCGAACTCGGCCAGCGTGAGGCCGGCCGTGCCCACCGCATCGGCCGTCAGCGCGGTGGTGCCGCC
Source organism: Variovorax sp. 22077 (assembly GCF_052044195.1). Taxonomy (NCBI): domain Bacteria; kingdom Pseudomonadati; phylum Pseudomonadota; class Betaproteobacteria; order Burkholderiales; family Comamonadaceae; genus Variovorax; species Variovorax sp. 22077. The sequence continues at coordinate 156,723 of NZ_JBQEQC010000005.1, read as the reverse complement.
CGAGGAGCAGTACACGCCGATCTCCTCGCGCTCGCCGGGCATGGCGCGCGCGAAGAGCCAGGCCGTGTCGACCAGCTCGTCGATGTCGTCGACCTCGATCACGCCGTACTGGCGGAACACCGCGCTGTTGACCTCGGCCGAACCGGTCAGCGAGGCCGTATGCGACTGCGCGGCACGCTGCCCGTACTCCGACTTGCCGACCTTCAGCGCGATGACCGGCTTGCCGTTGTCCGCCGCGCACTGCAGCGCGGCCAGGAAGCGCGGGCCGTCCTTGATGCCTTCGAGCAAGGTCACGATCACCTTGATGTCCGGCGCGGTCGCCATGTAGTGGATGAAGTCCGCCACCTGCAGGTCGACCTCGTTGCCGGTGGAGGCCCACAGGCCGATGCCGATGCCGCGCTCCATCGCCTGCATCACGTTGCGCCCCAGCCCGCCGCCCTGCGTGGCCAGGCCGATCGGGCCCTTGACCAGGTCGTGCGGGAACGACGGCGAGAAGGTCATGCCCAGGCGGGCGTTGACGTTGGTCAGGCCGGGGCAGTTCGGTCCGTAGACGCGCATGCCGGCCTGCTCGGCGATCTCCTTGAGCCGGGCCTGGGCCCGCTCGCCCTCGGCGCCGGCCTCGCCGAAGCCCGAGGTGAGGATGATCGCGAAGGGCACGCCCCTGGCCGCGCATTCCTCCATCACCGCGATGACGCCCGATGCGGGCACGGCGATGACGGCGACGTCGGGCGTCTGCGGCAGCGAGGCGATGCTGGGCCAGCAGCGATGGCCGCGCAGTTCGCTCTTCGTGGGATTGACCAGGTATAGCTCGCCGTCGATCTGCGAATGGTCGAGCAGGTTGCTCAGGGTGCGCCCGCCGATGCTCTGCGGGCGCTCGGAAGCGCCGACGAGGGCGATGGCGCGCGGATGGATGAGGCGTGACAGGTCGGTGCCGAAGGCCGGATGGGTCATGCTGTGCAACTCCTGCGGCGTTCAGGCGATGGCCGAGATGCCGAGGATCTCGCGTCCGACGATCAGCGTCTGCACTTCGGTCGTGCCTTCCGGAATGGTCCCGCCGCGGGTGTCGCGGAAGATGCGCTCGATCGGGTAGTCGGTGGCGTAGCCCAGGCCGCCGTGCACCTGGAGCGCCATGCTGGCCACCTCGTGGGCAGCCTCGGTGGCGTAGAGCTTGGCGATGGACGCGGCGGTGCGCGCGTCGTGGCCCGAGTCGAGTGCGGCGGCGGCGCGCAGGCCCAGCGCGCGTGCGGCCTCCACGCGGATCGTCATGTCGACGATCAGCTTCTGCACCAGCTGGAAGCTGCCGATGGGCTTGCCGAACTGCGTGCGCGTGCGCGCGTAGTCGATGGAGAGGTCGAGCGCCGACTGCGCGGCGCCCACGGCGCCCATGGCGATGTTCACGCGCGCGCTGTCCAGGCCGATCAGCATCTTCTTGAGCGCGCCGCCTTCCTCGCCCAGCAGGTTCTCGCGCGGCACCTTGACGTTGTCGAAGCCCAGCTCGGCCGTGCCGGTGCTGCGCAGCACCATCGTGTCGACGCGTCGCATCTCGTAAGGGGACACGTCCCGCTCCACGAGGAAGGTGGAGAGCTGGCCCTGGCAGTCGGGGCTGAAGGTCCGCGCCACGACGATGCCGAAGTCGCCGAAGGCACCGTTCGTGATCCACAGCTTGCGGCCGTTGAGCACGTAGTGGTCGCCCTGCAGGTCGGCGCGCGTCTGCACCTGCGCGATGTTGGAGCCCGTGCCCGGCTCGCTGATGGCGCTGAAGCAGCGCCGCTCGTTGTTCAGCAGCGGCTTGAGGAAGCGCTCCTTCTGCGCGGGCGTGGCCTCGGCCGCGAGCTTGTTGATCGCCGCGTTGGTGATGTTGAGGATCGTGCGCAGCGAGAGCCAGGCGTAGCCCGCTTCCTCCATCAGCATCGCCCAGGTGAGCTGGTCCAGGCCCATGCCGCCTTCTTCCTCGGAGAGCCGCCCGCCCAGGTAGCCGAACTCCGACAGTGGCTTGAGCAGTTCGAAGGGAAAGGTCTTCTCCTGGTCGTGGCGCGCGACGATGGGAGCGACCTCGCTCTTCATGAAGCGGCGGATGCTGTCGCGCAGCATGGCTTGTTCTGCAGTCTGGGTGTACACGTTGTCTCCTGTTTGTTGGTGATGAGGATGGGCCGCGCTCAAGGCTCTGCGGGAGGCGAGGCCTTGGTGCCGCGGCGGGAAGAGGAAGAAGAAGCGGGGGAGGAAGATTGCGAGGAAGAGGCCGCTGCCGTTGCCGGCTGCTCGCGCGTCGCGCCCTCGGCGGCCTGCTTGCGAAAGACGATGGCCTTGACCTCCTGCAGCGCCTCCAGGCAGCGCTCGCGCTGGTCGCGCATGCGATGGGTGAGTCCGGCCACCGACAGGGCCAGCGTCTCGCCGCCGATCTGGCCGGCCACGGCCACCGCGGTCAGTCCTTCGCTGCCTTCGTTCTCGACCCAGATCCAGCCCTGTTCGCGCGCACGTTCCACCTGCGCCTCGAGCTGGGCCAGGTCCGTGAGCGTGCCGGAGGCCAGCACGCGCAGCGGCTTCAGGCGCAGCTGGCGCGCCGCCTCTTCCGGCGTGCCGGCCGCAAGGATCGCCTTGCCGAGTGCGGAGACGTGCAGCGCGAGCTTGTCGCCCACGTGCTGCATGTAGCGCAGCGCATGCCGGCCCTCGCTCAGCGCGATGACTTTCACGACGCCGTTCTCCAGCCTCCCGCACAGGCCGGTTTCCCCCGTGCGGTCGCGCAGCAGTTCGCACGCTTCCGCGCCCACGGCGTAGAGCGGGTCGCTCGCGGAGATCTCCTTGGCCACCGTGAGCAGGCGCGCGGTTGGATAGAAGCGCCGGCTGCGCGCGGTGCGCAGCAGATAGCCGAGCTCGTGCAGCGTGTGCAGCAGGTCGGAGCAGCTGCTCTCGGGCAGGTCCATGAGGCGGGCCAGGTCCGAGTTGGACAGCTCGCGCTTCTCGCGCGCAAAGACTTCGAGCAGGGTCATCGTGCGGGCGGCTGCAGGGACGATGGTTGGCATGAATCCTCCGATAGGTCGTAGAAGTTATCGATCATAGCGACGGGATTCATGCGTTTGCAGAAGATTCAGGTTGAAAAATCGCCTTCAGAGGGCAGAAAACACGGTTGTCAAACAACGACTGGTTGAAGTAGTCTACGTCTATTCGTAGAAAAAAGGCAATCGAACCGCGTTGCAAAAACCAGGAGACAACCCTTGAACACCTTCTTCAAAGCCATCGCCGCATGCGGCTGCGCGCTCTTCCTCTCCGCCGGCGGCCACGCCGCCGACGAGGCCCAGGGCTGGCCTTCCAGGCCGCTGACCTTCGTCGTGCCGTTTCCGCCCGGCGGCATCACCGACAACACCTCCCGCCTTCTTGCGCTGAAGCTGGGCGAGAAGCTCGGCCAACAGGTGGTCGTCGACAACCGGCCCGGTGCCGGCGGCTCCATCGGCGTGGAATACGCGGTGCGCCAACCGGCGGACGGCTACACGCTGATCTACGGCACGCAGGGCACGCATGCGGCCAACCTCGCGCTCTACAAGAACGTGCGCTACGACCCGGTCAAGGACTTCACGGCCGTGCACGGCATGTCGGAGTCGCCGCTGATCTTGGTCATCAACCCGAACAAGCCGTTCAAGACGGTGCCGGAGCTGGTGGCATACGCAAGGCAGAACCCCGGCAAGCTCAACTTCGGCTCCGCGGGCGCAGGCACGGCCACGCACCTGACGGCGGAGCTCTTCCAGACCACCGCGGGCGTCAAGATGACGCACGTGCCCTACAAGGGCAGCAGCCCCGCGTTGACCGACCTGATCTCCGGCAACCTCGACCTGGCCTTCGACTACGCCGCGGTGGTGCTGCCCTTCGTGCAGTCGGGAAAGCTCAAGGCGCTGGCCGTCACCGGCAAGTCGCGCCTGAGCAGCGCGCCCGACCTGCCGACCGTGGCCGAGCTGGGCTACCCCGGCGCCGAGTCCAGCGCGTGGGGCGCGATGTTCGTCTCGTCGAAGACGCCTGCGCCCATCGTCAAGCGGCTCGCCGACGCCATGGCGGAAGTCATCGTGAACCCGGAGCTCCTGGCCGCCACCGAGAAGTTCGGCAGCGTGCCGATGCGCGGCATGCGCGGCGAGAAGCTCGACGCCTTCGTCAAGTCCGAGATGACGCGCTGGCGCGAGGTGGTGCAGAGCTCCGGCGCCAGGCTGGAGTAGCGCACGCACCGCATCCCCCTCTTTTTTTCGACAACCGGGAAATCCGTTTCTATGACCACTGACCTGCGTGGCCTGCAGCCACAGCATCCGACGCTCTACCAGCTCGCGCCCGACGGCGAGTCGCTGGAGTTCCTCTTCGCGCAATGTCCGGCGTGCCGCAAGCTCGTCTTTCCCGCCAACGTTCCCGGCTGCAGCCACTGCGGCGATCCGCTGCACGGTGCCGAGAAAGTGGCGCGCCCCGGCGGCGGCAAGCTGCTGGAGTACGTCACCCTGCACGTGCCGCTGCTGCCCGGCATGGAGGTGCCGCGCATCGCCGCCGACATCCTCATCGAGGACGGGCTCATCGAGGACGGGCTCATCGAGGAGGGCGTGATCGCCGGAACCGACGAGTCGGCCCTGCGGGTGGGCATGGCGCTGCGCGCCGTCGGCGTGGCGCAGCCCGGCGGCGAGACCTTCGCCTGCCGCTTCGTTCCGGTTGAAGGAGGGGCGCGATGAGCAACTGGATCGATGACAACGAAGGCGTGTACGTGGCCGGCATCGGCATGCATGCGTACCAGTTCCCGAGCGAGACGCCCTACACGCACCTGGGCCTGACCGCGGTGCGCGCCGCACTGGCGGATGCGGGGCTGGCCTGGCCGCAGGTGAACAGCGCCTATGTGGGCACCACCTCCATCGGCATGGCGGCCGGGCGCGTGATGCTGCGGCATCTCGGCTCGAGCGGGCTCGCGGTCACCCAGGTCGAGAACGCATCGGCATCGGGCTCGTTCGCCTTCCGGCAGGCATGCATGGAGGTGGCGGGCGGCGTCAGCGACGTGGTGCTGGCGGTGGGCGTGGACAAGCACGGCGATGGCCGGCGCGCGGCCGACAAGGAAGGCCTCGCCCGCTTCAGCGAGACGGCCAACGTTCCTGCCGTGAAGTTCGCGATGATGGCCCGCACCTACCTGCGCGAACGCGGCGCGGACCCCGCGTCGATGGCGCAGGTGGCGGTGAAAAACCACGGCAATGCATCGCGCAACCCGTTCGCGCAGTTCCACAAGCCGCGCACCCTCGAACAGGTGCTCGCGTCGCCGCTCGTCGCGGGCGACCTGACGGTGCAGCAATGCTGCCCGCGCGGCGAGGGCGCTGCGGCCGTCATCGTCGTGTCGGGCCGCGCGCTGCGCCGGCTCGGCCTGGATCCAGCGCGCTGCGTGCGCGTGCGCGCGTCGGCCGCGTGCAGCGAAACCCCGGAGACTTCCTACGGCGCCGCGGCGGTCGACCTCGTGCGTGCCAGCGCCCGCGCGGCGCTCGAGCAGGCGGCGATTCCCGCCAGCCGGCTGGACCTGCTGGAACTGCACGACGCCTTCTCGGTGGAGGAGCTGCTCTACAGCGAAGCCATCGGCGTGTGCGAGCCGGGCGAGGGCGCCGCCTACCTGCTGCGCGGCGACTCGCGGATCGGCGGGCGCTGCGCGATCAACGCATCCGGCGGCCTCATCGGCATGGGCCATCCGCTGGGCCCCACCGGCATCGGCCAGATCGCGGAGATCACGCGGCAGCTTCGCGGCGAGGCCGGCGACCGGCAGCACGAGGGTGCCAGCTGGGGCATGGCCCACATGATCGGGCTCGGGTCGGTGGCCATCGCGCACGTCCTCTCCCGCGCCACGGCATGACAGAGCAAGAACTTGCAAGGAGACACCATGCCTGAAAACAGCTGCCTCGATCACGTCGAACTCTCGACGCTCACCTACCGCGTCGAGGGCCACGTGGCCATCGTGACGCTCAACCGGCCCGACCGCATGAACACGCTGGGCGGCACGATGAAGCCCGACCTCGCCCGCGCGTTCTTCGAACTGGCCCGCGACGACCAGCGCGTGCGCGCGGTGGTGCTCACGGGCGCCGGCGAGCGCGCCTTCTGCGCCGGCGCCGACATCAAGGAACGCGCCGATCACCAGATCTGCGCCACCGACTTCTTCGTCGCGCAGAAGGCGACGCACGACCTGTTCCGCGGCATCGAGGAATTCGAGAAGCCCACCCTCGCGGCGATCAACGGTGTCGCGCTCGGCGGCGGCCTGGAGCTGGCCCTGTGCTGCGACCTGCGGCTGGCGGCCGACCACGCACGGCTGGGCCTTCCGGAAGTGCGCCTGGGCGTGATCCCCGCAGCCGGCGGCACGCAGCGGCTGCCGCGCCTGATCGGCGAGGCGCGCGCCAAGGCGCTGATGCTGACGGCCGCGCAGATCGATGCGGCGCGCGCGCTCGACTACGGCCTGGTCACGCAGGTATTGCCGGGTGCCGAGCTGCTGCCGGCGGCCGTCGCGCTCGCACAGCAGATCGGCGAGATGCCGCCGCTGGCGGTGCGCTTCGCCAAGCGCGCGGTGAACCGCGGCATGCAGACCGACCTCGACAGCGGCCTCGAGTACGAGCGCTATGCCGCGGCCCTGCTGGTGGACAGCGAGGACCGCAAGGAAGGCATGCGCGCCTTCGTCGAGAAGCGCAAGCCCGTGTTCCAGGGGCGCTGAACCCACCCGCATCTCCATCCATTCAAAAGACAAGCAAGCAAGGAAACACACACATGAAACTCGGTTTGGAATCCCAGGTTGCCCTGGTGACCGGCGGCGGCCAGGGCGTCGGCCGGCAGATCTGCATCGAACTCGCACGCGAAGGCGCGCGCGTCGTCGTCAACGACCTGTTCCCCGAGCGGGCGCAGGCCGTGGCGCGCGAGATCGAGGCGCAGGGCGGCAAGGCGCTGGCCGCACCCGCCGACATCACGCAGGCCGACCAGGTGCAGGCCATGATCGAAGCGGCCACGCGGCACTTCGATGCGCCGGTGCAGATCCTGGTGAACAACGCCGGCATCATCCCCGAGCGCCGCGAGAAGGGCGGGCGCACCCCGGCCTTCGTCGACATGCCGGTGGCCGACTGGGCCAAGATCGTCAACCTCAACGTGTACGGCACCTTCCACTGCTGCCACGCTGTGCTGCCCGGCATGGTGGCGGCCAAGCGGGGGCGAATCGTCAACATCATTTCGGAGGCCGGCCGCATCGGCGAGGCCAACATGGCCGTGTACTCCGGAGCGAAGGCCGCCATCGCGGGCTTTGCCAAGGCCCTGGCGCGAGAGCATGGCCGGCATGCCATCACCGTCAATTCGATCGCCCTCGGCGCGGTCTCGCACGAAGGCATCAAGGACGGCCCGCTGCATCCCGACGCGACTGTCCAGAACAACGAACTGCTCGCGAAGATGGTGAACCTCTATCCCATCTCCAAGGGCGTGGGGCGGCTGTCGCGGCCGGACGATGTCTCGGGGCTCGTGGCGTTCCTCGCATCGGACCGCGCCTTGTTCGTCACCGGCCAGACGATCGGCGCGTCGGGTGGATTCGCGATGATCTGACGAGGCGGGCTGTGCCGCGGCGCCGAGCGGCTGCGCGGCGCTAGAGATTCACCACGATCCGATGGATCTGGATCCGCTGGGGCAGCTCGATCAGCAACTCCTTGTCGCGCGGCAGGTGGTGCACCGCCTGCGGGTCGCCCTTCGTGAAGGCGGTCATCGACGCCATGTCGGGCCAGTAGGAGATCGTGGTGAACCAGGTTTCGTTTTCCCGGTCTTCGCGAAGGAGCTGGACGGCGAGCGCGGTCTTTTCGAGCGGAGGGACGCCTTCGGCTCGGTTGTAGGTCTCGTACTCGTCGGCGAGCTCGGGACGCGTGCGGCCTCGCCAGATGCGGGCAATGGTGGCTTCGGTGTTCATGATTGCCTGGTCCTTCGTCGATGCAGATTTGGGAACAAGGGCGTGCGCCATCGGCATTCTTGGAGATGTTTCTGCTGGCGATTGCACAGTCGCGGGTTTGAGCATCTTGGCGTTTTTGAGAGCCTTGGGTAGGAGGACCGGGCCTTCCGGTGACAGAACTTCGACCGCCTCGATGCGCGCTCCCCCACGCTGCAGATCGTGAAGGGCTTATGCCTCCCTGTCCGTCCTGCAGGGCTGCTCCAGCGAGTCTGATCTGAAAGAAAAAGTAAGATGCGCGCTTCCGCCCCGTGCCGCAGAATCCATCCCAACCGGCCGCGGGAGCCGGCGAGTCGATGGTGTCCAGGGGCATGGAACCCGAGTGCGACGAGGAGGAGCGATGAACGACGGTCATTCCAAGCACCCCGGCGTGCGAGCGCATGCGATGCCGCGAAGCCTCCCATGAGCGCGAGGGCTCGGACGGCTCATTGCACGGCGCCCGACTGAGGCGTCACCCAGCCCACAGCGCGTGCACGTGGCCAGCCCGTTCCCGTTCGTCGAGTGTCTCGTCGCGATTCGCGCACGCATTGCCGCTGTCTTCATCCTGTTGACGTGCCTTGCACTCGCGAGCCATGCGCAGCAGCAACAGCAGCCGCACCCCCTGACACTCGATGCCCGATCGACCCTTGCAGAGCGCAGCTTCATCGGACGCATACAGGCCTATTACGACGAAAGCGGAAAGCTCACGCGCGAGCAGGTGGATTCGCCTGCCTTCCGGCAGCAGTTCAAGACGGTCGAGGGCACCTTCAACGGCGGCTATGTCAGGGGCGCCTGGTGGGTGCGGTTCCAGGTCCGGGCCTCGCCCGAACAGGTCGCCCGTCCGCTGGAGAACGGCTGGTGGCTGCGGCTGAACGCGCCTTACGCCGACTACATCGACGTGTGGTGGCGCGGCGCCGACGGCGGGTTCGAGCATCGCGCCCTCGGCGGGATGCGGGCGGGTTCCAAGCGCGAACTGCCCTGGTCGATGCCCACGGTGCGGCTGCCGGAGTGGCCCGATACCGAGCCGCGCTGGATCTGGGTGCGCCTGGCGGGCGACCGTACCCTGAGCCTGGTCGGCGGCGTGTCGCCGCTGCGCGAGCAGGCCGAGGTTCAGCAGGAACTCAATTTCGTCGATGCGGGCGTCACCGGGATGGCCCTGCTGATGGCGGTGGTCAGCCTGATGATGGGCATCGCTTTGCCCGACCGCCGGTTTGTCGCCTACGCCGGCTACCTGGTCACGCTCGGCATGGTGTTCGCGAGCTCCGAGGGCCTGCCGGCGTCGTTCTGGCTGCGCGACAGCCCTCTGGCGGCGGTCCGGCTGCACAACTTCTCGGTCTGCCTGCATACGGCCGCGGCCTTCGCTTTCGCACGCGTCCTCCTCGACATGGAGCGGCAGTTCCCGCGCATGAACCGTGTCTTCCAGGTGATGACGCTCGCCTGCCTCGCGGCCTGCGCGGCGGCCATGGCGGGCTTGTACGGCCGTGTCGCCCGGCCGCTGAACCTGGCGTGGGTGCTTTTCGCGGCCTGCATCGTGCCCATGTGCATCGTGGCGCTGCGCCGCAACATGCAGGCCTGGCCGGGGCTGGTGGGCTATGCGGTCTACCTGATGATGGGATCGGTGCACTTCGCCAAGAACCTGCAGTGGCTGCCCTTCACGCTGGCGGCCCAGGCGAGCTATGCGATCGGCAGCATCCTCCACATCATGGCTTTCTTCTTCGCGCTGGGCTGGCGCGTGCGCCAGCGCGAGCGGCGTGCGCTGGCGCTGTCGCTTCGGCATCGTGCGCGGCTCTCACGGCGCGTGAACGAGCGCACCCGCGATCTGCGTCAGGAGATCGAACAGCACCACCGTACGCACGACCAGCTCGCGCTGGCGCTGCGCGAGCAGCGCGGCCTGCTGGCCATGGTCTCGCACGAGTTCCGCACGCCGCTGGGAACGATCGGCGGCGCGGCGCAGCTCCTCACCGACGACCGGCTCGGCCTGGCGCCCGAGGAGGTCAAGAAGGAGGCCGAGAAGATCGGCCGCACGGTGCTTCGCATGCGCGACCTGGTCGACACCCTGCTGGCCGACGAATGGCTCGATGCGTCGAGCGGCAACGTGCATCCGGTGCCCATCGATCTGGCGGTATTCCTGCGCGAGAAGATCGAGGAGCACAACGAAGGCAGCGGCGGCGGACGCATCGCCCTGCAGCTCGATGCGAGCGCGCTGCCGGCGCTGGTGGACGAGATGCTGCTGCACATCGCCATGGACAACCTGCTGAGCAATGCCATCAAGTACGCGCCATCTGATTCGCCGATCCGGGTCCGCGCAGGCATCCGCGCCCGGCCGTCCGAAGACCTTGCGCCGGGTGCAGCGGGGCCTTGCATCTGCATCCAGGTATGCGACAAGGGGCCAGGCTTCGCCTCGGACGACCTGCCGCATGTCTTCGAGCGCTTTTATCGCTCGGCCGGCACGCGGCGCATTCCGGGCATCGGGCTCGGCCTGCACATGGTGCACCGCATCGCCGCGGTCCATGGCGGCAGCGTGGCCGCCGCCAACGGGCCCGGGGGCGGTGCCGTGCTGACCCTGACCCTGCCGCTCCACGCAGGCAGCACGCCGGCGGAACATCCCGGGCACGAAACACGCACTGCGCTCGCCGGCCCGGGAGGCGTCCGATGAGCGGCCTCGCCCGCGTGCTGGTCATCGAGGACGATGACGACCTGCGCGACACCGTGGTGCGCTACCTGCGCGGCGTGGGCATGCTCGTCAGCGGCCTGGAGAGCGCCGAGCAGCTCGACGGGGAACTGGCACGGCAGGACTTCGATGCCGCGGTTTGCGACGTCAACCTGCCGGGCGAAGATGGATTCAGCGTGCTGGCGCGGCTGCGTGCGCGCGGCGCGATGCGCGTCGTGATGCTGACGGCGCGCGGCATGTTGAACGACCGCCTGCACGGACTGGGACTGGGCGCCGACTACTACCTCGTCAAGCCGGTCAACCTGCGCGAGCTCGAGATGGTCCTGCACAACCTGCTGCAGCGCAGCCAGGAGGTCCAGGCCCCATCCCCGGCCCCAGCCGCGCAAGAGCCGTCGGCGATGGACGCTGGCGACGCCTCCGCCCAGGCCCCCTGGCGCTATCAACTGACCTCCTGGCTGCTGCTGTCGCCCGGCGGCGAGCGCGTGCAGCTCTCGAACGCGGAAGCACGGCTGCTGCAGTGCCTGATCGAACAACCGCGCGAAGTGGTCGGCCGGGCCGCGCTGCTCGCGGCGATGGGGCGTCCGGGCCTGGAGGCGTACGAGCGCAACCTCGACGTGACGGTTTCGCGCCTGCGCCGCAAGGTGGAGCAGGCCAGCGGCGAGAAGCTGCCGGTCGTCGCGGTGCGCGGCGAAGGCTACAGCTTCCAGGGCCAGGTGCGCATCGAACTCTGAGCACTTCGGACTGCGGTGTGGCGCCGCACGAACACCAATGCATTCATTCGGTGGCGTAGACCTACCGATTTCCGTAGGTGCCCACTGTGCATTGCAAGAAAACGCAAGGTGCAAATTCGATAGCGCCATTTGAGAATTTCCCTCCGAAGCGGCACCACGGTGATGCCGCTCTCCGCCACGGCGGGACAGGAGGAGAACTCATGAAGAACGACGCGAAGACCACCATCGATCAAGGGGCGCCAGCCCCACGGACCGCCGCAGGCCCAGGCTCTTCGCCAGGTCGCTAGCCGGGCTTCCCCGCGCCCGGCGCGGGAACGGACCGCCCAGGTCCCACCGCTTCCATTCCATTTTCAGACGCAGCGTCGCCCATGCGCGCTGCGCAGGGAGAACCGTTGCCATGAATACCGCCTACAAGACCATCTGGAACGCCGCGCTCGGTGCATGGGTGGCCGTCTGCGAAACGACGCGCGCCCGCGGCAAGCGCAGCAGCGGCCGGCGCACACCGAGCGGCGCCCGCCTGTTGATTCCGTTGGTGGGCGTGCCGGTCTTCATGCTGAGCGGAACGGCCTGGGCGGCCTGCACCGCTGCGGGCAACACGCTCACCTGCACCGGCGACACGCCCGGCTGGGTCGGCGTCGCGGACGGCGGCACGATCAACAACACCGGGAACATCGCCACTTTCGGCGATGGCACCTGGGGCATCTATGTCGGGCCCAACGTCACGATCAACAACTCCGGCACGATCAGCGGCACGTCGGGCGTGGTGGCCGGGGCCAACGCGGTGATCAACAACGACGGCGGCACGATCCAGAGCCCCGATCGCGCGATCCAGGTGACGGGCGGGCCACTCACGCTGACCAACTCGAACGGCGGCGTCATCGAGGGCCTCGCCGGCGCGCTTCTGTATGGGGGCGGCACGATCGTCAACACCGGCAACAGTCGCATCAGCAGCACGGGCAACTACCTGGGTCTGGGCTTCGGCGGCGGCAATGCGAGCGTCACCAACACGGCCGGCTCCACCATCTCGGGCGCCGTCAGCATCTACGGTCAGGCCACCTCGATCACGCTCGACAACGGCGGCCTGCTGCAAGGCAGCGTTGCCCTCGACGGCGGGCTGGTGCAACGGGTGACGCTGCGCACCGGCAGCAGGATCGCCGGCGACCTCGGCATCGGCTCCGCGGTGGGATCGACGCTGACGCTCGCGGGCGCGGGCAGCCAGATCTACTCGCAGGCTGCGACGGGCACCACCAGCTTCGGCGGCGACCTGATCAAGAACGACAGCGGCGACTGGCTGATCAACCGCGCCATGGCGCCACGGACGGCGGTGGTCAACGAGGGCGCGCTGGGCTTCGCGTCGGGCGGCACCTTCGGCACCGGGACGGCGCTCAGCCTGGATGCTTCGGGCACGCTGCTGTACACGGCGTCGGGCACCCCTGTCATCGGCAACCTGAGCGGCGTGGCGGGCAGCAAGATCTCGCTTGCGGCGGGCTCCTCGCTGACGATGGCCGACGACAGCAGCACCACGGTGGCCAGCGACTTCAGCGGCGGCGGCACGCTGATCAAGAACGGCGACGGCGTGCTCACGCTCAGCGGCAACAACAGCGCCTTCGCCGGCAGCTTCACGGCCTATGCGGGCACCTTGCAGGCAGCGAGCGCGCAGGCCATCGGCGGGGCCGCGCTCGGCGTCGGCGGGCCGGTCGCACTCGCGAGCCCGTTCGCGCTCTCGCTCAACGATGTCTCCTTTCTGTCGAACGCCGGCGCCCTTGCGGTGCAGACACCCGGCGCGGTGAGCTTCAACGGCGTGGTCTCGGGCGGCGGCTCGTTGGACCTGCGCGCCGTCGGCGGCACCGTCGCGCTGCTCAACAACAACGGCTACGCGGGCGGCACGCGCTTCGCGAACAACACGGTCGTGCTCGCCAGCAATACCGCGCTGGGCAGCGGCGTGGTCTCGATCGAGGGAAACACCGCGATGTCGGCCACGACGGCGCTGACACTGGGCAACGCCTTCGCCATCGGCAAGTCGAACACGCTGACCGTTTCCGGCCCGGCACTCGCGTTCAACGGCCAGATCTCGGGCGATGGCAGCATCGTGAAGCTGGGCGCCAACGCGCTCACGCTGACTGGCGCCAGCACCTACACGGGCGGCACGCAGGTGGCCCAGGGCACGCTGCGAATCGCCAACAGTTCGGGCAGCGCCACCGGCCAGGGCGCAGTCAGCGTGCTCGGCGGTGCCACGCTCGCAGGCAACGGCGCGATCGCCGGTCCGGTGAACGTGGCGGCGGGCGCGCGCCTGTCGATCGGCAACAGCGGCGTGGGTGCGCTGAGCACCGGCTCGCTCACGCTCGCCGCGGGTTCGACGCTCGAGATGGAACTCGGCAAGGCGGGCGTGGTCGGCGGCGCGTTCAACGACTTGCTCACCGTCAACGGCGATCTCTCATTGGGCGGCACACTCGATCTCGCACCATCGGCTGGCGGTACCTTCGGCGCGGGCCTCTACCGGCTCATCAACTACACGGGCGCGCTGACGGCCAACGCGATGACCATCGGCAACGCCTCGGTGCCGCTGAGTTACTTGTCGCTGCAGACCGGTGTGGCCAACCAGATCAACCTGGTGAACACCGGCGGGCTCGCGCTCAACATGTGGGACGGCGGCAACGCCTCGGCCTTCAACAATTCCACGGTCGAAGGCGGCAGCGGCACTTGGCGCGCAGGCTCGCCGGGCGACAACTGGACCGACGCCAACGGCATCGTCAATGCGGGCTGGATCCAGGACGGCTTCGCTGTCTTCACCGGAAAGGCAGGCACCGTCACAGTCGACAACAGCGGCGTGGGCGGTCCGGTGCGCATCGGCGGCGCGCAGTTCGCGGTGGACGGCTATGCGGTCAACGGCGACGCACTGACCATCGGTTCGCCCGCCACGGCAGTGCGCGTGGGCGATGGCACCGGCGCGAGCGCCGGCATGACCGCCAGCATCGCCGCTGCCATCGGCGGTGCAGGCGGGCTGGTCAAGGAAGACGGCGGCACGCTGATCCTCAGCGGCAAGAACACCTACCTGGGTGGCACGACGGTCAAGGGCGGCATCCTGCAGATTTCGGCCGACAACAACCTCGGCGCGGCGGGCACGGGCCTGGCGCTGGACGGCGGCACGCTGCGCATCGCGGCGGGCAGTGCACCGTTCTTCAGTGCGCGTGCGATCGCACTGGGCGCGGGCGGCGGCACCATCGACCTGAGCAACGCCCTCTGGGGCCTGAGCGGCTCCATCAGCGGAGCCGGTTCGCTCACCGTCACAGGCAACGGCGGCTCGATCAACCTGGTGGCGGCCAGCAGCTACAAGGGCGGCACGGTGGTGCAGGGCGGCGCGACGATCACTGCCGGTGTCGGCTCGGCCTTCGGCAGCGGCGCGGTGCAGCAGCAGGGCAGCGGCACGCGCGTGACGCTCTACGACACGGCCAGCGCAGGCGGTAACACCTACACCGTCGGGCGCGCCGGCATGGCCGACAACGACAATCGCCTGGGCTTCATCCAGAACGCGACGGCTGACAGCGCGAGCATCACCGTCAACGGTTCGGGCTGGAATTCGCCAACGGCGAACGCGCTGCAGTTCGGCGACAGCGCTACCGCTGGCAGCGCCGTCATCACCAACCAGGGCGGCGCGGTGTACTTCCAGCAGGGGTCGAACGCGGCCAGCGCAACGATCGGCAACGGTACCGACAGCCTGCTGAGCTTCCTCGGCTCGGCGAATGCGGGCAGCTCGAAGATCGTCAATGCCTCCGGCGGCATCGTGCACTTCGCGGAAGCCTCCAGCGGCGCGAACGCGACAGTGAGCAACGCAGCGGGCGGCGTGGTCGACGTCTCGGGCTCGACCGCCAAGGGTGGCGTCGAACTGGGCTCGCTCTCGGGCGAAGGCAATGTGGTGCTGGGTGCCACGCGGCTCACGCTGGGCGGACTGAACGCGAGCGACACGATCTCCGGCGTCGTGAGCGACAAGGGCAGCGTCTTCACGCAGCCCGGCGCAGGCACCGGGGGCTCGGTCGTCAAGGTCGGCAGCGGCACGCTGGTGCTGAGCGGAGCCAACACCTACACCGGTGGCACGACGGTGTCGGCCGGCACGCTGCGCGTGAACAACATCGTGGGCAGCGCCACCGGCACCGGCGCAGTCCTGATCCAGTCGGGCGCCACGCTGGGCGGCTCGGGCACGATCGCAGGCGCAGTCACCGTCGCCAACGGCGCCTCGGTGAACCCGGGCAACAGCCCCGGCACGCTGACCGTCGGGAGCTTGAGCCTGAATGCGGGCTCGGTGCTCAACTACGAACTTGGCCAGGCCGGTGTGGCAGGCGGACCGCTCAACGACCTGATCAACGTCAACGGCAACCTGCAGCTCGACGGGACGCTCAACGTGGCGCAGTCGGCCGGCGGCACGTTCGGCGCGGGCGTCTACCGCCTGATGAATTACGGCGGCACGCTGACCGACAACGGTCTGGACGTCGGCACCGCGCCCACCGACGCGAGCCAGATGTTCGTGCAGACCTCGGTGGCCAATCAGGTCAACCTGGTGAACAGCAACGGGCTGGTGCTCAACCTGTGGGACGGCGTCGATCCCGCCAGCTTCAACGACGGCACGATCGCCGGCGGTTCGGGCACGTGGCGCGCGGGCACGCCGGGCGACAGCTGGACCGATGCCAACGGCATTGCCAACGGCAGGTGGGTGCAGGACGGGTTCGCGATCTTCGGCGGCAAGGCGGGCACCGTCACCGTGGACGGCACGGGCTCGGGGGGACCGGTGCGCATCGGCGGCGCGCAGTTCGCCGTCGATGGCTACACCGTCGTGGGTGACGCGCTGACCGTGAACGCCGCAGGCTCCGTCATCCGCGTCGGTGACGGCAGTGCCGCTGGCGCCGGGATGACCGCAACCATCAACGCCGAGATCGCCGGCACGGGAAGCATCGTGAAGGACGACCTGGGCACGCTCGTGCTCGGCGGCAGCAACAGCTACGCGGGCGGCACGACAGTCCGAAGCGGCATCCTGCAGATCTCGTCCGACGCCAACCTCGGCGCGGCCACGGGCAAGCTCGCGTTGCAGAACGGCGCCACGCTGCGCGTGACCGGCGACGCCACCAGTGCGCGCGCGGTGAGCGTGGGCGCCGGCAGCAACAGCTTCGAGATCGCCGCAGTGCGCACGCTCACGCTGAACGGCTCCATCAGCGGTGCCGGCAGCCTGCGCAAGACCGGCGCAGGCACCCTGCGGCT
Source organism: Variovorax sp. 22077 (assembly GCF_052044195.1). Lineage (NCBI taxonomy): Bacteria > Pseudomonadati > Pseudomonadota > Betaproteobacteria > Burkholderiales > Comamonadaceae > Variovorax > Variovorax sp. 22077. The sequence continues at coordinate 140,144 of NZ_JBQEQC010000005.1, read as the reverse complement.
CGGCGCGGCCAACGACTACTCTGGCGGTACTTTCGTCGATGCGGGCACGCTCTCGACCGATGTCACCGGCGCGCTCGGCAGCGGCCCGGCGAGCGTGGCCTCCGGCGCCACGCTGCAGCTCGGAGGCAGTTTCGATGCCGGCACCGTGGCCATCGCGAATCAGGGCACCGTGCGGCTGCAGGGCACGGCGAGCGCGGGCAGCACGACGCTCACCAACTCAGCGGGCGGCGTTCTGGCTTTCGCGGACAGCGCATCCGCCGACAAGGCCACGGTGCTCAATCAGGCGGGCGCGCAGTTGCGCATCGACCAGGCAACCACTGGCGTCAGCGTCGGCGCCCTCGCGGGCGAAGGCGATGTGGTGCTGGGTTCCAAGGCGCTGACCACCGGCGGCTTGAACACGAGCACCATGCTTTCGGGTCTGGTCAGCGGCACGGGCGGCTCGCTCGTCAAGGTGGGCGGCGGTACGCTCACGCTGACCGGCGCCAACACCTACACGGGCGGCACCACCGTCAGCGGCGGCACGCTCAGCGTCGACAACCAGAGCGGCAGCGCCACGGGCACGGGGGCGGTGCAGGTCCAGAGCGGCGGAACGCTCGCGGGCAGCGGCAGTATCGCGGGGGCGGTCACCATCGGCAAGGGCGGCGTCCTGTCCGCTGGCAACAGCCCCGGCACGCTGACGCTCGGCGCGCTCACCCTCGCCGGCGGTTCCACCTTGAACTACGAACTCGGCCAGGCGGGCGTGCCCGGCGGTGCGCTCAACGACCTGATCAACGTCACGGGCAATCTGCAGCTCGACGGCACGCTGAACGTCGCGCAGTCGGCTGGCGGCAGTTTCGGCCCTGGGCTGTACCGGCTCATGAACTACGGCGGCAGCATGGTCGACAACGGCGTGGACATCGGCACCGTGCCCACGGGTGCCAAGGCAGCCGACCTGCAGCTGCAGACCTCGGTGGCGAACCAGGTGAACCTGGTCAACCGCGCGGGCCTGTCGCTGAACTTCTGGGACGGTGGGGACAGCAGCAAATACAACGACGGCCAAGTGGCCGGCGGCTCGGGCATCTGGCGCGCGGGCAACCCGCAGCCTTCGCTGGACGGCTGGACCGACATGGACGGCAAGCTCAACGCCAACTGGGCGCAGGGCGAGTTCGCCGTCTTCGGCGGCAAGGCCGGCACCGTGACGGTCGACGGAGCCGGCGGCGCGGTGCGCATCGCCGGGGCGCAGTTCGCGGTCGACGGCTACGTGGTTCAGGGCGACGGCCTCACGCTGGACAACCCGGGTTCGGTGGTGCGCGTGGGCGACGGCACCGCCGCGGGCGCGGCCATGACGGCCAGGCTCGATGTCGCGCTCTCGGGTGCGGGCGGGCTGTCCAAGGAGGACGCGGGCCGGCTGATCCTGGGCGGCGTCAACAGCTATACGGGCGGCACCATCGTGAAAGGCGGCGTGCTGCAGGGCGCCTCCGCCAGCCTGCAGGGCAACATCGTGAACAACGCCGAGGTCGCGTTCGACCAGGACAAGACCGCCGGCACTTATGCAGGCGTGATGAGCGGCACCGGCAGGCTGCGCAAGATCGGCAGCGGCACGCTGACACTGGCAGGCGCCAACAGCTACAGCGGCGGCACGCTGGTGGATGCGGGCACGCTCGCCACCAATGCGAGCGGCGCACTCGGCACCGGTGCGGTGAGCATCGCGTCGGGCGCGACGCTGCAGTTCGGCGGCAAGGCGGACGCGGGCCCGCTCGCCATGGCGAACCAGGGCACGTTGCGGCTGCAGGACGGCGCGAACGCCGCGGGCGCCAGCGTGACCAACGCGGCCGGCGCACAGGTGCGCATCGACCTGGCCACGACCGGTGCGAGCATCGGCGCACTGGGCGGCGCGGGCGATGTGGTGCTCGGCGCGAAGACGCTCACTACGGGCGCAGTCGGCAGCGACACGACGATCTCGGGCGCCATCACCGGCACCGGCGGCTCGCTGGTCAAGGTGGGCGCAGGCACGCTCACGCTCGCGGGCACCGCCAGCTACAGCGGCGAGACCCGCGTCGCCGCGGGCACGCTCAAGGCAGGCGCCGCCAACGCATTCAGCGCGGCCTCCAGCACCGTGGTGGCCGGCGGCACCACGCTCGACCTGGCGGGCTTCAGCCAGACGGTGGCGAGCCTGAGCAACAGCGGCACCGTCACGCTCGCAGGCGCCGCAGCCGGCACCACGCTCACGGTCAACGGCAACTACGTCGGCAACAACGGCGTGCTGAAACTGGCCACCGTGCTCAACTATGGCGCGGGGCCCTCGGACCGGCTGGTGATCAAGGGCGGCGCGGCCAGCGGCATGACCACCGTGCAGGTCACCAACCTCGGCGGCTTGGGCGCGCTCACATCGGGCAACGGCATCGAGGTGATCAGCGCGATCGACGGCGCGACCACCACTGCGCAGACCACGAAGGACGCGTTCACCCTCGCAGGCGGCCATGTCGACGCCGGCGCCTTCGAGTACCGGCTGCATGCGGGCGATGCAGGCGGTGCCGGCGAGAACTGGTACCTGCGCAGCGAGACGGACGCCGCCACCCCAGGCGCGGCCAGCCCCGGTCTGCCGACCTACCGCGCCGAGGCCTCGTTGTTCGCCGCACTGCCAAACCAGCTGCGCCAGGGCAACCTGGCCATGCTCTCGAGCCTGAGCCAGCGCGTGGGCGACGACGACGTGCGCGGCAGTGCCGCAGCGACCGCGCGGGCCGACGGCAACAACCGCCGCGCCTGGGGCCGCGTGATCTCCACCGACATGGACATCCGCCAGGGCGGCACCGTCTCGCCGCGCGCCGAGGGCCGGCTCAACGGACTGCAGGCCGGCACCGATCTGCTGGCCACGCCGGACTGGCGCGCCGGTCTCTACGTGGGCCAGCTCGAAGGCCATACCCGCGTGAGCGGCTTCGGCAGCGGCATCCTGAACAACGCAGCTGGCGGCAGCGACCTGCGCAGCCAGTACCTGGGCCTGTACGGCACCTACGCCGATGACTCCGGCTTCTATGCCGATGTGGTGCTGCAGGCGGGCCGGCATCGCTACACGGTGCAGCCGGTTCTCAGCGCGGGCTACTCGGGCAAGGGCAACAGCCTGCTGGCTTCGCTCGAGGTGGGCAAGGCCTTCGCGATCGGCGCGAGCGGCTGGTCGATCGAGCCGCAATTGCAGCTGATCCACCAGCGGCTGCGGCTGGACGACGTGTCCATCCCGGGCGCGCTCGTCAAGCAGGATGCCGACAGCGGCTGGATCGGCCGCGCGGGCGTGCGCGTCAAGGGCAGCTTCGCGACCGGCGCCGGCACGCTGCAGCCCTATGCACGCGTGAACGTCTATCGCAGCGCCAAGGGCAACGACGTCGCGCGCTTCGTGAACCCCGCGGCGATCACACCGATCGGTACGCCCATCGGCGGCACCAGCACAGAACTGGCTTCGGGCTTCACGCTGGATGTGAGTCCGAGCACGAGCCTGTACGGCGAACTCGGCAAGCTGTGGGCCTCGGGCGGCGCGGCGCGCGTGGGCAGTTCGATCAACGCGGGTCTGGGGGTGAGGGTGAAGTGGTGAGGCTTCATGCGCTCGCCTTCCAGCATCTCGAAGGAGGCCAAGGTGCCCCGCACGAGCGGCCGAGCGCGGACCGATTGACTCTTACTAGCGCCTACCGGCTCTGACGAGCGCGCCGCCCCGGCGTCCCGTTCCGGTCCGCACCTTCGTCGCTGGAGACGAGGCGCTCGCATCGCCAGGTCCATCCAGCCGCACCTGAGACAGGACGCGTCTGGCGTTGGCGTCGCACGCCATGTCATCCGGCTTGGCCTCGATCTGCGCGATCAAATCGACGAGCTGGCTCTTGCTCTGGGCGAGTTGTGCCTGGAGCGCTTCGATGTCCTGCACCTTGCGTTCCAACGCTTCCATGAGCGTGCCGTGCTGCCATTGCGCGAGATCGCCCGGGAGCAGGGCGCGCAGCTCGTCGAGGCTGAAGCCGGCGCGCTGTCCTGCGGTGATCAGCTGGAGCACCAGTACCGCGTCGGCGGGATAGCTGCGGTAGCCGTTCGCCTCGCGCTCGACCATCCTGAGCAGGCCGATGCGCTCGTAGAAGCGGATGCGCGAGGACGCGAGGCCCGTGCGCTGAGCGAGTTCTCCAATCTTCATGTTCACCTTGCCCGGAGCGGAATTGGAGTTTGACATTGAAGTTGACTTCAAGGTCAAACTCCTGCGGCATGGCCATGCGGAACTTCTATGGGGCGAACGTAATGCAGACGATATTGGGCGCGAACGGGCAGATCGCCATCGAACTGGCGCGAGAACTGCGGCGCAACCACACGAACGACGTGCGGCTCGTGAGCCGCAATCCCCGCAAGGTCAACGACACCGATGTGCTGGTGTCCGCCGATCTTCTCGATGCGAGGCAGACCCTGGATGCGGTCAAGGGCAGCCGCATCGTCTACTTCACTGCAGGCCTGCCGCCGGATACCGAACTGTGGGAACGGCAGTTTCCCGTGATGCTCAAGAACGCGCTGGATGCGTGCCGGGCGAAGGGCGCAAGCTTTGCCTACTTCGACAACACCTACATGTACCCCCAGGACGACCGGGTGCAGACGGAGGACACGCCCTTCGCGCCGGTGGGCCGCAAGGGCAAGGTGCGTGCGGCCATGGCGTCGATGGTGCTCGAGGAGATGGCGCGGGGAGACATCCCGGTGTTGATCGGCAGGGCGCCCGAGTTCTACGGGCCGGGCAAGACGCAGAGCTTCACCAACGCACTCGTCATCGAGAAGCTCCAGAAGCAGGCGACGCCCCTGGTGCCCGTGCGTGACGACACGCGCAGAACCCTCATCTGGACGCCCGATGCAAGCCGCGCACTGGCAACGCTGGGCAACGCATCGGATGCCTTCGGACACACCTGGCACCTGCCGTGCTGCGACGAACGGCCGACGTACAAGGAGTTCGTCGAGATGGCCTGCCGGGCATTCGGGCGAGAGACCTCCTATCGGGTCATCGGGAAGTGGGCTTTTTCCGCAGCAGGCCTCTTCTCGCGGCAGGTACGCGAGATCAGGGAGCTGCTGCCCCGGTACGCGCACGACAACCTGTTCGATTCGACGAAGTTCAAGCAGAGGTTTCCTGGCTTCGAGGTGACGAGCTATCGGCAGGGTATTCAGAGAATTCGACAGGAGAGATGAAGACGGCTTGGTCGCGTGCATGTTCTCTTCGCTCTAGCGTTGATGAAACAAGCCGCAAGAGATCTCTGCCGGCTGCCCGCCAAACCTTTCCGTGTCGCGGTCGACGACCGTAGAAGGTCAGCTTGCTGAGTAGACCGGCGCCGTGGTCATCAGGCATTGAGCTTGTCTATATCGCCGGTGTGGAGGCTGCGTGTCTGAAGGGGGCCTGCGGAAGTCTCAAGCAACTCTTCTCCTTGCTCGGCTTCGAGGAGGCGTCGAACGCGTCCCACGTGAAGCGGCGCGTCGTCAGGAACACTCAGGTCGGGCGTATCAGTTGGCCGCGTACTGTGGCATGTGCGTCGCGATCAGTTCCTCGACGAGTTCTGCCTGGAGACGATCCTTGGAGCGCTTCAAAGGATCTCGCGCCGGATACTCAGCCAACTTTCTCTTGATTCTTGCAAAGTCCGGCGGCGCCATGGTGTGCATGATCGCCATGGCGCCGTTGGTCGCGACCACCATCTGGCTGAAGCGTGGCGCGTTGAGAATACTGTCCCCCGTGGAGGCTTGGACCGCCCAGACGTCGTCCTCGCCGTCACTCAGCTGCATCGGGTAAGGGTCGCCATCCTTGGCCGTCCGGCGAATCACGTCAACTTCGAAGCCGGTTGCATTTCGCACGGTTTCTTTCCTGTCCTCGAGGCGTTCGAAGGTCTTGTCGGCCTTTTTCAGCAGTCCAACGAAGGAGGCGTCGGACTCCCTCATGCGCGAGAAAAAAGCCAGGCGCTTGCGCGTATCGAACAGGAGGTCGATGTCGCGTGTCGCCATCGCAGACGGGGTGAAACGCACACCGCATGCGCTTTCGTAGGCATACAGCGAATGCGTGCCCACCACCATGAAGTGCTCGGCCAGGCCGGCCGCATCGAGCGCGTTCAGCACATCGATCACTATCGTCGGTTCGCGCCCGACGCGTAGAGCCCGATTCAGCCGCCGTTGTTCATCGAACGTGGCCTCGATCGCTGCGAGCCGTTGTGCGATCTGGGTCTTGCGTTCGGTGAAGCTGGCATATATGCGCTGCGTCTCGTCGCTCTTCGGTCCCAGCGACTTATGGGTGCCCTTGGGGCTGGTTCGGATCAGATAGGTTCGGCCCTTGATCTCCCGCCAGATCATTCCCCCACGAGTCTGCGCGGCCTCTTTGCGTACACGGCGCAACTCATCGAACACGCTCTCGGCGTCGATGTATTGACGCTTTTGGCTGTCGTTGTTTTCGATGAATCCGGGCATTTCACTGCCTTTTTGGGATTTTATATTTTATGGTGAAAATGCATTAAAAACAATGACTTAGATGATGATAGAGGGTGTTGGTTGTAGGGAGGCAGCCTCACGGCGATGTGCTTTCAGCGGACGATTACCAACACATTCCAAGTGTGCGTGCGCGATCTCCATCCTGTCTCGTCAACGGCCAAGCGCGGCAATGCCGCACCGACGCCAAGGGCGCGTGCGAAGCGAGCGTTCAAGCTCGACGCGGTGCAGAGGCCGCTCGCAGCGTTTAGGCGTACGAGAGTTCGCCTGCCCGCCGCTCGCCCGCACGCCGCGCGCGAAACTCCCCAGGCGTCATCCCCTGGATCCGCCGGAAGTGCCGGTTGAAGTTCGAGATGTTGTTGAAGCCGACCTCGTAGCAGATGCTGCTCACCTGCTGGCGCGTGGACACCAGCAGGCGGCAGGCCTCGGCCACGCGCAGCCCGATCACGAAGTCGGTGAAGGTCTGGCCGGTGGCGCGGCGGAAGCTGCGCGAGAAGGTGTTCTCGCGCATGCCCACGATCGCGCCGACCTCGGGCAGCGACAGCGCGTCGGCAAAGTGTTCGCGGATGTGATCGAGCGCCTTGTCGATGCGCAGGCTGCGGGCGTCCTCGCCGAGGTCTTCGCCGGACGGGGCCACGCCGCAGAGCAGCCGGTAGTCGGGCCACTGCGCCAGTTCGTTCAGCAGCGCGGTGAATTCGGAGAAGCGTGCAAGCCCGTGCAGCGTCGCGATGCGCCGCAGGCGTGCGAGCGTGTCGGCCTCCAGGCCGATGAACTGCACGCCCAGCCGTGCCCGGGTCAGCATCGGCCCGGCATCGGCGAGTTCGGGGAAGAGCGCCATGCCGCGTTTCAGCGGCTCGTCGCCGAAGCGCAGCACCAGTCCCTGCGTATCGCCGCCGCCGGGCTGCATGCGGTACTCGAAGGCGAGGCTGCGCGGCAGGTGGGGCCCGAGCAGCACGACGGTATGGGGCGCGAAGCTGTGCGTTCTTTCGTCGTCGCCGCTGCCGATGCGAAGCCGCCCCGGCGCCGCGCCGATCAGGTGCAGTTCGTGATCGTGCAGGCAGCGCGCGGGGCTCGCCTGGGAAGACGCGGTGGCGACTTCACAGCGGACGGTGGTGGACGCCGCGCACGCTTCGAAGGGCGCCGGTGCATGCCACGTGCGCGGCTCCATGCGACGCGGAGCCTGCCGCGTCACCTGCGGCACGGGAGGCAGGGGCCGCGGGGGCACGCGGGGAGCGAAGGCCGGGGACATCGTATTCAGCAAGACCGGGTTTCCTCCAGCAAATCTTCGATGGACGACGGCGACCCTCGGGTCGTCAGCTTCGACGTGCCGGCGGCGGCACGGCTGTCTGCTGCTGGAACGCGGCAAGCAGCTTGTATTCCTCGCTCAGCTTGCGCGGCAGCGACAGATATACCGGCAGCAGTTGGCGGTAGAGGGCCGCGTTCTTGGTGTTGGGCGTGTGGCGATGGGTGGCGCCGACCATGCCCGCGACCGCGTCGAGCGAGTCGACGTGGCCCAGCGCGTAGAGCCCGAGCACTGCAGCGCCGAGGCAGGAGCTCTCGAAGCTCTCGGGCACGACCACCTCGCGGTCGAACACGTCGGCCATCATCTGGCGCCACATGCCCGAGCGCGCGAAGCCGCCGGTGGCCTTGATGCGGGCGCTGCGCCCGGCAATGGATTCGACCGCCGGCAGGATGCTGTGCAGGTTGAAGATCACGCCCTCCAGCACCGCGCGGATCATGTGCTCCTTGCGGTGGTGGATGCCCAGCCCGAAGAAGGAGCCGCGCAGGTCGGCGTTCCAGTAGGGCGCGCGCTCGCCGGTGAGGAAGGGGTGGAACACCAGCCCTTCGGAGCCTGCCGACACGCGCTCGGCGATGCGCGTGAGCACCTCGTAGGTGTCGATGCCCAGGCGCTTGGCGGTCTCGGCCTCGGCCGACGCGAACTCGTCGCGCACCCAGCGCAGGATGATGCCGCCGTTGTTCACCGGGCCGCCCACCACCCAGCGGCCCTCGGCGAGCGCGTAGCAGAAGGTGCGGCCCTCGGGGTCGGTCATGGGGTGGTCGACCACGGTGCGCATGGCGCCGCTGGTGCCGATGGTCACGGCCACCTCGCCGGGCGCCATCGCGTTCACGCCGAGGTTGGAGAGCACGCCGTCGTTGGCGCCGATGACGAAGGGCGTATCGCGCGACAGGCCCAGCCGCGCGGCCACGTCGGGCGCGAGACCCTCGACGTGCCAGGTGGTCGGCACCGGCTGCGAGAGCTGCCCGGCGCGCACGCCCGCGAGCGCGAGCGCGCCCTCGTCCCAGTCGAGCCGCTCGATGTTGAAAAGCCCCGTGGCCGACGCGATCGAGTGGTCGACCTGCCACTGGCCGAAGAGCCTGAAGAAGACGTACTCCTTGATGCCGACGAAGCGCGCGGCGCGCGAGAAGAGCTCGGCGCGCTCGTGGCGCAGCCACACCAGCTTGCCCAGCGGCGACATCGGATGGATCGGCGTGCCCGTGCGGCGGTAGATCGCGAGGCCGTCCCACTCGTCGCGGATGCGCGTGGCCCAGGCCGAGGCGCGGTGGTCGGCCCAGGTGATGCTGTTCGTGAGCGGCACGCCTTCGTCGTCGACCAGGATCAGGCTGTGCATCGCCGCGCTGAAGGACACGGCGAGCACGTCGCCAGGCGCGGCCTTGGTCTGCTTCACGCAGCTGGCGATGGCCGAGAGCACGGCCTCGAAGATCTGCTGCGGGTCCTGCTCGGCGGCGGCAGCCTCGGGCTGCAGGAGCGGGTATTCGGTCGCGTCGTGCGCCAGCACCCGGCCCGCGGGCGTGAAGGCCACGGCCTTCGTGCTGGTGGTTCCGATGTCGACGCCGATGACGATGCGACCCATGCTTTTTTCTCCTCAGACAACCATGCTCAGCAGCATGATGAAGATGATGGCCACGACCGAGATCAGCGTTTCCATCACGGTCCAGGTCTTGAAGGTCTCGGCCACGCTCATGTTGAAGTATTGCTTCACCAGCCAGAAGCCCGCGTCGTTGACGTGCGAAAGAATCAGTGAACCCGCGCCGGTGGCCAGCACCAGCAGCTCGCGGTTCACGCCCGGCACCATGGTCGCCAGCGGCGCGACGATGCCCGCGCCGGTGATGGTCGCGACGGTGGCCGAACCGGTGGCGATGCGGATCAAGCCCGCCACCAGCCAGGCCAGGAGGATCGGCGAGACCTGCGCATGCAGCGCCATCTGCCCGATCGCGTTGCCCACGCCGCTGGCCACCAGCATCTGCTTGAAGCCGCCGCCCGCACCGATGATCAGCACGATGGCCGCGGTGGGTGCGAGGCTGTCGTCGACGAACTTCATGATCTGCTTGGCCGTGAAGCCGCGCGCGGTGCCGAAGGTGTAGAGCGACAGCAGCAGCGCCGCCAGCAGCGCGGTGATCGGGTGGCCGATGAAGTCCATCCACTGGCGCACGATGTTCTTCTCGTCGAGCGCCACGTCGGCGAAGGTCTTCAGCAGCATCAGCGCCACCGGCAGCAGCACGGTGATGAGCGTGATGCCGAAGCCGGGCAGCTCGCGCGCCTCGGGTTCGCGCGCCAGTTGCTCCATCAGCTCGGGCGAGGCCTCGCCGGGGACGTACTTCGAGATGAACTTGCCGAAGATCGGGCCCGCGATCATCGCGGTGGGCAGGCCGACGATCAGGCCGTAGAAGATGGTCTTGCCGATGTCGGCGTTGAACACGCCGATCGCCAGGAGCGGCCCCGGATGCGGCGGCACCAGGCCGTGCACCACCGACAGGCCCGCCAGCAGCGGGATGCCGATGCGGATGAGCGACACGCCGGTACGCCGCGCCACGATGAACACCAGCGGGATCAGCAGCACGAAGCCGATCTCGAAGAACAGCGGGATGCCCACCAGGAAGGCCGCGAACATCATCGCCCAGTGCACGCGCTCGCGGCCGAAGGCGTCGATCAGCGTACGTGCGATGCGGTCGGCGCCGCCCGACTCCGCCATCATCTTGCCGAGCATGGTGCCCAGGCCGAGCACGATGCCCACGAAGCCCAGCACGCCGCCGAAGCCGTCCTGGAAGGACTTCATCACCTTGTCCACCGGCATGCCCGAGGTCAGGCCCAGGAAGCCGGCGGCCAGCGTCAGCGCGATGAAGGGGTGCACGCGCCAGCGCGTGATCAGAAGGATCAGCCCGACGATCGCCACCAGGGCGTCGACGAGCAGGAAGATCTCTTGGCTCATTCCGAACATGGTTGTCTCCTGGAACCGGGCCTTCCGGCAAAGAAAGGAAGGCGAGCAAGGCGGTGGCCCGGCGATGCGGGAAGCGTTTGGATAGCGCTGTCCCACACAATTCAAAAAATGCCAGCTCGACATGCGCTCGGGTTTTTCCGAACCTGCCCTGGGCTGGGATAGCGCTATCCTAGGACAGCGCTATCCAAAGCCGGATTGGTATTAACCCTGAGAAAAATTCACCATGGCCGACACACCCGACCGCCCGCGATCCCGCTCCTCGAGCCACGTCACCCTCGACGACGTGGCCCGCGCCTGCGGCGTGAGCCCGATCACCGTGTCGCGCGCCCTGCGGGGTGCGCGCAACGTGGCGCCCGAACTGCGCGCCCGCGTGCAGGCGGCGGTCGACCAGCTCGGCTACGTGCCCAACGTGGCGGCGCGCGCGCTGGCCTCCGCGCGCAGTTCGCATGTGGCGGTGCTGATCCCCTCGCTGACCAACCAGCTTTTCGTGGAACTGCTCGAGGCGGTGCAGGACGCGTTGTCGCCGCACGGCTTCCAGTCGCTGATCGGCGTGACGCATTACGACCCGGCGCAGGAAGAGGCGCTGCTGCGCAGCTATCTGTCGCAGCGGCCCGCGGGCCTGCTGCTGGCGGGTTTCGACCGCAGCGCGGCCGCCAGGCAGATGCTCGAGCAGAGCAGGGCGCCCTGCGTCTACCTGATGGAAAACTCGAACGAGCCCGGGGTGCACAGCGTGGGCTTCTCGCAGCAGGACGCCGGCCGTGCCATCGTCGAGCATCTGCTGCAGGGCGGCCGCCGCCGCATCGCGTATGCCGCCGGCCAGCTCGATCCGCGCGTGATGATGCGACTGGAAGGCTACCGCGAGGCGCTGCGCGCGGCCGGCTGCCACGATCCGGCGCTCGAACTGCTGGAACCCGGCCCGACATCCCTGGCGCTGGGCGGCCGCCAGTTCGAGGACCTGCTCGCGCGCCACCCCGACGTGGACGCCATCTTCTATTGCAACGACGACCTCGCCCAGGGCGGGCTGCTGGCCGCGCTGCGTACCGGCGTGCCCGTGCCGCAGCGCGTGGCGATCGCCGGCTTCAACGATCTCGGCGGCAGCGACCAGATGCTGCCGCCGCTGACCACCGTGCGCACCCCGCGCCGCGAGATCGGCGAGCGTGCCGCCGCCATGCTGCTGGCGCTGATGCGCGGAGAGACGCTCGCGCAGCGCCGCGTCGACCTGGGTTTCGAACTGATGGTTCGGCAAAGCAGCTGAAGTGCGGCGCCGGCCACGCGCGACACCGGCGCAGCCTTCGAGCGCCAGGGCAATCGACTGCAGCAACGCCGCCGCACGGCGCCGGGAGCGTCGCGCCTGGTTCATGAAGCGCAGGCCTCAGCGAGAGCGCCCGTCGATCCGCGCCTCGGCCTGCAGCCAGTCCTGTTCGGCGTCGCCGGGTCCATCGCCGCGGCGCACGTAGGCGTCGTAGGCGGCACGGCGGATGCGTTCTTCGCGCGAGGCGGCGTCTTCGCGCCCATCCTGTGCCGACTGCTCCGACCGTTGCTCCTGTTGCGGTGCGGGCGTGTCGGTCGGGGGGGGCGGCGTCTGTTCTTGCGCGGCGCCGACGGCAGTCGCCGCTGCTTCGCCGCTGTTCCTGCGCAGGTTCGTTCTCGGCATGGTCGTCTCCATGGAAGTCGTCGCTGGACGGTTGATGAGAAAGAGAAGGGCCACGCTAGGCAATGTGCGAAGCGGCGGTGTCGGACGGACGCCCGAACTCGCGCGGATTCGCAGGAAGAACGAAGAGGAAAGGAATGAAAAAGGCGAAGGACTGTTCGGGCACATCGATCAGTTCCTTCTCCTACACCGGCCGCGATGCACGGCGGGGAGCGTCGAAGACTCGATCCACCCAGCCAGGAGTGCACCCCATGACACGCTCACAACGCCGATTCGCAGCCAGCCTCGCCATCGTTTCCTCCTTGCTCGCAGTGCCTGCCGCGTGGGCCGCCGACAAGCTCGCGGGCGCGGACGCGTCGATGCTCAAGGACATCGCCCAGGCCAACATCGCCGAGGTCGAGAGCGGCAAGATGGCCCTCGAAAAGAGTTCCAATGCCGAGGTCAAGAAGTTCGCGCAGATGATGGTCGACGACCATTCCAAGGGGCTGGCCGACGTGAAGACGCTGGCTTCCGCCAAGGGCACCGAGCTGCCCGACAGCCCCGATGCGAAGCACAAGGCCGTCGCGCTGGAGTTCAAGGCCCTGTCGGGCGGCATGTTCGACAGCCGCTACGTGAAGCAGGCCGGCGTCGGCGACCACGAGGCCACCGAGAAGCTGCTGAAGAAGACCCAGGCCGAGGCGAAGGACGCAGACCTCAAGGCCCTTGCCGGCAAGATGCTGCCGGTCGTGCAGACGCACTTGCAGCACGCCCGCACGCTCGAAGCCGGCCTGGCGAAGAAGTAAGGCGGACATCGTCGTGCAACCGCCAAAGGAAATCCGATGAGCGATTCGGTGAACAGGGCTGGCCGGCCAGGCCGCAGGCTGATGGCCGCGCTGGTGACTCTTATCGCGGTCCTCGTGGTCGGCACGCTGTTCTTCTACGGCCTGCGCAGGCCCGAGCAGGGGCCGGGCAACGTGCCGGCCCAGGGCGAGGCGCCGCCGCTGCGGGACAACGGAAGTCCGCCCGCATCGAAATAGCGAAATCGCGCAGGCAGCCCTGGCTCTCCGACGCCGCGCAGCTGTGCAAACGGCTCGCGAAGCGAGTGCCGCAGGGCCACCCGTGCGGGGCGGCGCCCTCAGCGCGCAGGCGGTGGAGGCACCGGCCGCAGCAGGTGCGTGAGGATGTCGGCCAGCCGCTCCACGTCCACCGGCTTGGTGAGGTGGCTGTGGAATCCGGCCTCGTAGCTCGTCTCCCGGTCGCTCGCCTGCCCGTAGCCCGTCACTGCGATGGCCACGGGCGGGTCGACCAGTTCGGCGCGCAGCCGGCGCACCACCGCATGGCCGTCGAGGTCGGGCATGCCGATGTCGATCAGCATCACCTCGGGCCGCAGCTCCTTCGCCGCCTCCAGGGCCGCGACGCCGCCGTGGACCACCCTGGTGTCGTAGCCGAGGGCCTGCACGAGCAATGACAGCGTCTCGGCCGCGTCCTTGTTGTCGTCCACCACCAGCACCAGGCTGTCGCCGGCCGAGCGCAGCGCGCCGCCGCCGGGCTCGGGCTTCGCTGCGGAGGGCAGCTGCACCAGGAATTCGCTGCCCTCGCCGGGGCGCCCGCTGGAGAACACGCTCACGCGTCCGCCGTGGAGCGCCACCAGCTGCTGCACCAGGCTCAGCCCCAGGCCGAGCCCGCCGCTGCTGCGCGCGACGTCCTGCTCGCCCTGCACGAAGAGGTCGAAGATGCGCTGCAGGTCCTGCGGCTGCACGCCCATGCCGTTGTCGCGCACGGTGATCTCCGCCTCCGGCAGCCCGGACGCGGCGTTGGTGGCGCCAAGGCCCAGCGAGACGCAGACCTCTCCGCCGATGGGCGTGAACTTGCAGGCGTTGTGCAGCAGGTTGCTCACCACCTGCACGATGCGCGCGCGGTCGCCGGTGATCCACGGGTCCGCGGCGTCGACCTGCACGTCGAGCCGCTGCTCCTTCTGCGCCGCCAGCGCGCGCACCGCGTCGGCCGCGTCCATCACCGCATCGCGCAGCCGCACCGGCTTGGCCTCCAGCTGGATCTTGCCGCTGGTGATGCGGCCCACGTCGAGCAGGTCGTCGATCAGCCGCGTCATCTGCTTGAGCTGGCGGTCGATGATGTCGCGCGTCATGCGCAGCACGCGCGACTCGGTCTGCTCGCGCTTGAGCAGCTCCACCGCATTGGAGATCGGTGCGAGCGGGTTGCGCAGCTCGTGGCCCAGCATGGCCAGGAAGGTGGTCATGCGCCGCCCCTCGTCCTCCAGCGTGGTGATGCGGCGGCGCTCGGTGAGGTCGCGCGTGACCTTCGCGAAGCCCCTGTGGCGGCCTGCGCGGTCGTACACCGCCGTGATGACCACGCTGGCCCAGAAGCGGCTGCCGTCCTTGCGCACGCGCCAGCCTTCGTCCTCGAAGCGCCCGTCGCGCAAGGCGTTGCGCAGCTCCTCGGCAGGCCATCCGCGCGCGGCGACCTCGGGCGGGTAGAACTTCGAGAAGTGCTGGCCGATGATCTCCTCGGCCGTGTAGCCCTTGTTGTGCTGCGCGCCGAGGTTCCAGCTCACGATGTGGCCGCCGGGGTCGAGCATGAAGATCGCGTAGTCCTTCACCCCCTCGATGATCAGGCGGAAGCGCTCCTCGCTCGCGCGCAGCAGTTCCTCCTGCTGGCGACGCTCGGTGAAGTCGCGCGTGATCTGGGCGAAGCCCCGCAGCGTGCCGTCGGCGCCGTGCAAGCGCGTGAGCGTCGTCTCGCCCCAGAAGCGCGTGGCGTCGTGCCGCGCGAGCCAGCCTTCGCCGCGAAAGCGGCCGCTGTCGCGCGCCTGTTGCAGCTCCTTCGGGAGATTGCCCTCGTCGAGCGCCTCGACCGGATGGAAGCGCGAGAAGTGCTGCCCGACGATGTCGTCGCTTTCGCAGCCGTACAGAAGCTGCGCCGCCCGGTTGCCTTCCACGATGGCGCCCTCGGGGTCGAGCAGCAGAATGGCGTGGTCGTCGAGGGTTTCCACCAGCAGGCGGAAGTCGGCGTCGGTCAGTGTCGCGGGAGAGAGCGGCGCTCCGGACGGGGACCGGGGAGCCGAAGCAGAGGGCTCACCGGCCATGGCGCATGGCCTCGGGGACGGTGCTGGCGGGGCGCTCGGGCAGGTGATCGGGCATGGTAGAAAAATGTAGCAAAGCAAGCCCCGGGCGTGTGTCGTCTTTCTTCCCGCGCTTGATCCG
Organism: Variovorax sp. 22077; assembly: GCF_052044195.1. Classification (NCBI taxonomy): domain Bacteria; kingdom Pseudomonadati; phylum Pseudomonadota; class Betaproteobacteria; order Burkholderiales; family Comamonadaceae; genus Variovorax; species Variovorax sp. 22077. Next base: position 124,611 of record NZ_JBQEQC010000005.1, on the reverse strand, counting down.
CCGGGCCAGGGGCCGCTGCCGCGGCCTGGACGTTCTTGCCGCAGCGCCTGCTCGCGGCTGCGGGTCGAAATCTGTGCGGCCCCTCCTACAAGCGAAGTGGCGTTGCTTACCGTGGCGTCAGGCGTGCGGGTGTCCCACGATGAACATCGATGGAGTCATCCATCCCCGCCTTCCTCCCTGAGCGGGACCTGGTGCGTGACAGCACGAGGTTTGAAGCCCGGCACCTTGCCGGGTTCTTTTTTTGCTCCGCATCGTGCGGCAAGACGGGCCTGCGCTCTGCGCCACGTCCTACCCGGTGCGGCCACGATCGATCGCGAAATCCGGTGTCATGGCGAACCGATTGACCCACGCCTTGCTGCTTCTGCAGCGGCTGGCCTATGCGCGCATCCTCTGCGAATTCCATCGCCAGAGGCAGATGCATGGGGGCGGTGCGATGTCGCCGCCCGAGGCGGTGATCGCCTGCCGCCGGCTGAGGTCGTGCGAGGCCAACTGGGAGCACTGCCGTACGGAACTGGTCGATTCGCCGCTGGCTGCGTCGGTGCGCGTGGCGCGTGCCCTGCATCTGCAGCGGATGCTCGGCAGCGCCGCAGCCCGCCTCGCGCCATGGAACGACCGCAGCGACCTGGCGAGCAGTCCTCCATCGCACCTCTTCGAGTGGGTCTCCCACGACTACGAACGACTGGAACTCGCCGAGCTCGAGGACGCGATGACGCCCGAGGAGACGGCGCTGTATGCGCAATCGCTGGAGAGCCTGCTGCGTTGACCGCGCACGGCGGCGGCTACGAAGCGCGAGCGTCTCAACCACCGCATCACTGCGGAGAGTCCTACAAGCGCTGCATTGACAACGGCCTAGCTTGAACACATCGAGACGCCGGCTCAAGACAAGCCAAGCTCATCCCGACCCTGGCCGGTTCTCCCTTCATTTCCGGCCCTGCCTTGTTCGAAGCCTCCACCAAGTCCGCCATGCCCAAGACCCTCAGGACCCGCCCATCGGCTGCTGCCAGAAGCCGGCAGCGCGATCTGCCCGCGCGCAAGGCGATCGAGTCCCATGATGCGTAAGAGACCCACGGCACGTCAGTTGCGTGCGGCGAACTATCTGAATCTGCTCGAAGCGCTGTCGACGCAGACGCTGCCCGCGGTGTGCTCGAAGCCTGAAGACATCGATTGCATCCTGGCGCTGAGAAGTGCCTCCTTGCTGGAGGCCCAGACCGAGCCGCCGGTGATCCTTCGCACGGGCGAGCGCTTCATTCCGCGTGCGGTCGTCACCGGCATCACGCCGGAGGGACGCATGGCGCTTCTGAAAGGCCGGCGTGGCATGCCGCGCGAGATGCCGCTGACGCCTCGGCGCTGAAGCCCCGCCTGGCTGGTCGCATGCCCTCTGCCATGCATACCCGGATCAGCATGGTCCGTCAGTTCGAGGGCGGAGGTTTCAGTCGCTCGGCGGAGCCTCGAGTTCCCGGTGGGCCATCTCGATCAGCTCGGGCTGCGCCGCGGATCGCGCAGTGACGACCGGGGCAGCAACGGTGGCTTGGCGAAAGACGGCTTGCATGCTCGTGCCGGATGGCCCGACCGCGGCCTCCTGGAGCGCCACTTCGAGCATGCTGCCGCCGCCGCAATCGAGCAGCACCGCGTCGCGCGAGATCGATGCGATCGTGGCGCCCGGTTCCACGTCCTGCCCTTTCTGCAGCGGCATCGCGCTCCCGCCGTCGAGCGACACGAGCGCGATGCCGTAGCTGCGGTCCCGCGACTGGACCACGCCGGAAAGCCGGATGTTCCCTGCGCACGACGAAGGCTTCGCAGCGGAAGCCGGCGACGCTGCCGTCCTGGACTGTTCTCCAGCGTAGGGGGCAAGGGGCGGTGTCGGCGTTCGGTGGTCCTCCTGCCCGCAGCCGTTCATCAGGCATGACGCACATGCCGACAAGACGAGAAGAAGACGACGCATGACCTGAAGAGTGCGAAAGCAGTGGCTGGGACGGGACGAGTCTGCGTCGGCGGCGAAGGGGCACGCGCGTGGGTTTTCCCTCGTCGGAATTGACAGCCAACTGACAGCACCACGCAAGTAGCCTCCACGCGCCATGCGAGTTCCTTCGCATGCAGCAGCCAAAAGACGGAGACAACAGATGAAATATTCCAAACGCGTTCTTGCGATCGCGGCCGGCGTCGTGTGCGCATCCTTGCTGGGGTGCGGCGGAAGCAGCGGCGGCGGGTCGGGGGGCTTTCTGGGCGTTCCTCCCAGCAGCAGCGGCGGTGGCGCAACGCAAGGCCCCGACGCTTCGAATCCGCCGCCACCCGCCCCGCCCGAAGACCCCTTGAAGGGCGCACCCGAGTTCGCGCGGATGACCTGGTTCGGCATCACCAACTGGCACTACCAGATCGGCGACAAGGGCGTGCTGCTCGATGGCGAAGTGGTCAACAGCGGCAGGGACGCCAACCCGGCCGCAGTGACGAAGGCTCTCGATGCACTCGTCGCTTCTCCCGTTCCCCCGCTGGGCAAGGATGCCGACGCCGCCTCGAAGCTCTCCGTCGACGTGATCCTGCTCGGCCACATCCACCCTGACCACTCGGTGCAGCTTCCGGAGTGGGCGAAGCAGACGGGGAAGATGGTCTACGCGCCTCCTGCCGAATGCGCGACGCTGGTGAGCAAGGGCATTCCCGCGGAGCAATGCGTGGGCCTGAAGGGCGGCGAGGTGATCAAGCTCGGCGAGTTCGCCTCCGTGCGCGCGGTTCGATGGGTGCACAGCGTGGACTGCGACGAGTACAGCAACGGCACGGGCGGCCCGGAGACCTTCGGCTTTCTCTTCACCGTCAAGACCCGAAGCGGCAAGGTCCTGAGCTGGTACACCTCCGACAGCGGTGCGGGCGGGCCCGACCTGACGACGCCGCGCAAGGTGACGACCGTCGACGGGCAGGGGGTCAGCACCACGACGACCTACGGTTCACCGCTGGCCAATCTCAAGTCCGCGATCAAGGACGCGGGCCTCGACGGCTTCGACATCTGGCAGGGCGGCCCGGAGTCCCGCATGGTCTACCAGGCCCGCACGGTGATACCGGCGTTCGGTGTGAAGACCTTCATGCCGCACCACCTCAACTCGCGTGCAGCCAACGGCCAGTCCTTCGCGCTGACCTACGGGATGCACTACGCCTATTCGGTCGACGATCAACCGAAGCTCAAGGAACTGCTGTCGACCCTGGATGTTCCGCAGATCTACCCGACCAACTATTTCGATGCGTGGGTCTACGACAAGGATGGCGTCCGGCCTGTCGACAACGCGGCGATGAAGGCTGTCTACGGCCTGCCGGCGCAAGGGGCCGGTCCGGGGCAGCAATATCCCAATCCTCGCGCGGGCAGCCTCGAATGTCCGGCCGATTGAGCACATGAGCGCAGCGGCCGATCGCATGCGGCGGATCGCCGCGTCCGTGCGGGCGCCGGGCCGGGGGCTTCGAATGCCACTGGCTCAGGGCGTCTTCGCGGTCGTCCTCGTTCTTCTCCCGGGCGTCGTCGGCCGCACGGCCTGGGCGCACGGCGATTGGCCGCCGCGGCATGGCGGAATCATGAACGAGGGAGGGGAGACCTCCTTCGAGCTGGTGCAGGGCGCCAGAGGCGTGTACTTCTACCCCAGCGACCATGGAGAGCCGCTGTCCGCGCAAGGCGCGGTCGGCAAGCTCACCCGGGTTCATGGGGGTGCGGCACTCACCCATGACGCGAAGGCCGACGGCAAGGAGCGGCTGCTCGTGCAAGGGATTCGCGTGAAGGCAGGAGAAAGACTCACCTTGCGTGTCGTCTTCGCCGCAGGGAACATCGCCGTCGGGCGGTTCGTGGTTCCCCAGCCGGGGTTGAGCGTCCGCGAGGTGTCTACATCCTCAGCATCTTCCCGGGGTTCATGATGCCGAGCGGATCGAGTGCGCGCTTGATGTCGCGCATGAGATCGATGGCTTCGCCATGCTCGATCTCGATCTGCCCGATGCGATGCAGGCCGACGCCGTGCTCGCCGGTGCAGGTGCCGCCAAGGCGGATCGCGCGCAGCGCCACGTCCTCGGCCAGGGCCTCCGCCTTGCGCCGTGCCGCAGGATCGGTGTCGTCGTAGATGATGCCCAGATGGAAGTTGCCGTCGCCCACGTGGCCGACGATGGGCGCGTACAGGCCGCTTTCACGGATGGCGGCCTCGGTCTCGGTGATGCATTCCACCAGCGCGGAGATGGGCACGCATGCGTCCGTACCCATGGAGCTCCAGCCGGGGTGCATCGCAAGGTTGGCGTGATAGCAGGAGTGCCGCGCCTTCCACAGTCTGGAGCGGTCCTCGGGCCGGTGGGCGTAGCGAAAACCGCTGCCGCCGTTGTCGAGCGCGAGCGATTCCACGGTCGCGACCTGTTCCGCCACGGCGCTCTCGCTGCCGTGGAACTCGATGAACAGGGTGGGGCGGGGCTCGAATTCGTCGAGCTTCGAGTAGCGGATGCAGGCGTCCATCTGCACGTCGTTGAGAAGCTCGATGCGCGCGACCGGCACGCCCAGCTGCAGGGTGGCGATCACGGTGTCCATGGCCGCGCGCAGGCTGTCGAACTGGCACACGGCCGCCACCACGTGCTCCGGCAGGCCGAACAGGCGAAGCTGCACCTCGGTGATGATCCCCAGCGAGCCTTCGCTTCCGACGTACAGCCGTGTCAGGTCGAGCCCCGAGGCCGACTTGCGCGCGCGCGTGCCGGTACGCACGATGCGCCCGTCGGGTGTGACCACCGTCAGGCCCATGACGGTTTCACGCATGGTGCCGTAGCGCACCGCGGCAGTGCCGGAGGCCCGCGTCGAGGCCATGCCGCCCAGCGACGCGTTGGCGCCGGGGTCCACCGCGAAGAAAAGTCCGCTGGCGCGCAGGTGCTCGTTGAGCTGCTCGCGCGTCACGCCCGCCTGCACGCGGCAGTCCATCGATTCGGTGGAGACTTCGAGCACGCGGTCCATGCGCGATACGTCGATGCAGACGCCGCCGTGGATCGCCGCGACGTGGCCCTCCATCGATGTGCCGCTGCCGAAGGCGATGACCGGCACCGCCTCGCGGTGGCACAGCTTCAGGGCTGCCGCCACTTCCTCGTTGCTCAGCGGGAACAGGACCACGTCGGGCTGGCCGGGGTCCGGCAGGCCCTCTCCATGGCTGTGGTGCGCCCGCACCGCCGCGGACGTGACGGCGCGATCTCCGAAGATCGCGCGGAACTCGGGCATGAGGGACTCGACTGCGGCTGCAGTCTGGGCGAGTGTCTGGTGAAAGGCCATGGTCTCTGATGGGTGGTCGTGTCAGGCCCCGAGGTAGGCGTCCCGCACATGGTCGTCGTGCAGCAGCTGCGCGGCGGAGCCTTCGAGGGCGATCCGCCCGCCCTCGAGCACGTAGCCCTGGTCGGCCACGCTCAGCGCCGCGAATGCGTTCTGCTCGACGATCACGACAGTGCGGCCGGCGCGCGCGATACGGCGGATGTCGAGGAACATCTCGGTCGTGAGCTTGGGCGACAGGCCCATCGACGGTTCGTCCAGCAGCAGGATGCGGGGACCGGCCATCAGGCCGCGCGCGATCGCCAGCATCTGCTGTTCTCCGCCGGACAGCACCCCGCCCATTTCGCCGGCCTTGCGCTTGAGCACCGGGAACAGCTCGTAGATCTCGTCCAGCGTGGCGCTGACCGCGCCCTTGTCGCGCCGGCGCACATAGGCGCCGACCTCCAGGTTCTCCCTGACGCTCAGGGTGGAGAAGATGCGCCGGCGCTGCGGCACGCAGGCGATGCCCGATGCCACGATCTGCTCCACCGAAAGCCCGCCGATGTCCCGGCCTGCGAATTCCACGCGCCCCGCACCGGCCTTGAGCCGGCCAACGATCAGGTTCAGGGTGGTCGACTTGCCCGCGCCGTTCGCGCCGATGACCGCGACGATCTGGCCCGCATAGGCGCGGATCGACAGGTCGAACAGGATCTGCACCTTGCCGTAGAACACGTCGACGTGCGAGAGCTCGAGTTCGGGCCGTTCGGTGACCATGGCACGCGGCAGGTCTGCTTGCATCATGGGGTTCCTCGCTGCGCCGGGGCTCAGAACTTCACCGCCGAGCGAACGACCGGCTGACCGCCCTTGATCTCCACGATGTTGACCTGACGGTTGCAGTCGCCGGCCTTGTCGCACTTGTAGTCCGCGAGCAGGCCGCTGTAGCTCACCCTGGAGAACGCTTCGCGGATCTTCTCCACGTCGGGGGACCGTGCTTCGTTGATGGCCCTGGCGGCGAGGATGGTCGCGTCGTAGTAGGTGGCGGACCAGACGTCGGGCGCCATCCTGTACTTCGCCTCGTACTTCTTCACGAAGGCCTGCACGGCGGGGTTGGGATCCGTCGGCACGAAGTAGGAGGCGCTCATCGAGCCTTCCGCGGCACTGCCGGCCAGCTTGAGGAACGCTTCCTCGGACAGCACGGCGCCCGCGAACTTGAAGGGCAGGCCGAACTGCTTGGCCTGGCGCAGGATCAGCGCCGCATCCGTGTCGTGCGCCCACAGGATGACCAGCTCCGCGCCGGCCTTCTGCAGCTTGGCGAGCTGCGCCGAGCAGTCCTTGTCGCTGGGGTTGTGGCTTTCCACGGCGACGGGCTTCAGCCCCAGCGAAGCCATCTGGGCGACCACGCGCGCCTGCCCCGACTTTCCGAAGTCGTCGTTGGCATAGAAGATGGCCGTCTTCTCCCCGGCCTTGAGTTCCTTCTGGGCATAGGCGATCAGCGCCTTGGCCTGCACGTCGTCGTCGGAGCGCGTGCGGATCACGTAGTTGCAGCCGCTGTGCGTGATGGCCACCGAGGTACCGCCGGTGAGCGACACCACCTTGCCGTTGCAGTAGGTCTTCTGCGTGGCCATCTGGGTGACCGAGTAGTGGGGGCCGATCATCACCGGCACCTTGCTGACCTGCATCAGCTTGTTCACCGCGTTGATCGCGCCGTTCGGGTTGTCGCCCTGGTCATCCTCGAACACGACCTCCAGCGGCTTGCCCAGCACGCCGCCCGCGGCATTGATCTCCGCGACCGCGAGCTCCACGCCCTGCTTGAAGTTGCGCCCGACGAGCGCCTTGGGGCCCGTCTGCGGCAGAGAGACGCCGATGAGCGCATCGGCCATCGCGGGCAGCGAGAGCGCGAGCGACGCTGCGGCGATCCATGCGCGGCGTGACGAGGGAACGGTGGTCTTCTTCATGCTTTTGTCTCCAGTGGATGGCGCGGTGCGCATTGATCTGAGAGGGAACGAAAACGGGAAGGGCGCGGGGCCGGCGGCTCAGCCCGCCACCGGCTGGGCGGCGAGCGGGGGCGAGGTCTCGTCGGGCACGCGTTCGCCCAGGTAGGCCTCGATGACTGCCGGCGTGTTCATGACCTCGGCCGGCGCGCCGTCCGCGATCTTGTGGCCCAGGTTGAGCACCACGACGCGGTCGCACATGTTCATGACCAGCTTGATGCGGTGCTCCACCACGAGGATCGACATGCCCTGCGCGCGCAGGTGCTGCAGGATCTGCGCGAGTTCGAGGATCAGCCCGCCGCGCAGTCCCGCGGCAGGCTCGTCGAGCAGCAGCAGGCGGGGCCTGTTGACGATCGCGCGCGCCATCTCCACCAGCCGGCTCTGCCCGAAGGACAGGTCGCCGCCGCGCCGGTATGCGAGGTGCGCGACGCCCATGCTGTCCAGGGCTTCGAGCGCCGCCGTGCGGCAGAGCGCTTCGCGCGGGCCGGACGCGCCCTTCGGCGGCTGCCACGCGACCATGACGTTCTCCAGCACCGTCATCGATTCCCACAGCCGCACGTTCTGGAAGATGCGGGCCACGCCTTTCGCGTGGATCGCCCATGGCGCATGGTTGTCGATGCGCTCGCCTGCGAGTTCGATGCCGCCTTCCACGCCCACGGTGCCCGAGCAGGCGTTGATCATGGTCGACTTGCCCGATCCGTTCGGGCCGATCAGACCGAGAATCTCGCCGCGGCGCACGTCGAAGGCGACGTCGTCGAGGGCCTTGACGCCGCCGAAGCTGCGCGACACGCGGCGCACCTGGAGCAGGGGTTCGCCGCTCACGGGCACCGGCGTGCGGCCGGCCAAGGCCGCGCTCGCGGCGGAGGCGGCCGCACCGAGGTTCAGCGGCGCGGCGGGCGTTTCGCCCACCGGCTCGCGCCGGCCCGTCAGGAATGCGCCGAGCAGCCAGTCGCCGACCACGCCGAGGCCGCGCGGCGCAAGCAGCAGGATCGCCACCACGCCGATGCCGAACGCGGCCAGGTAGTAGCTCTGGAGGCCGCGCAGTGCCTCGGGCAGCACGGTGATCACCACCGCGCCAAGGAAGGTGCCGGCGATCGAACCGAGGCCGCCGAGCACCACCATCAGCATCATCTTGATGCTCTCGAAGACCGTGAAGTTGTTCGGTGCCGCGAACCCGACCAGCAGGACGTAGAGGCCGCCTGCGAGCGATGCCCAGACGCTGCACACCGCGAAGGCGATGGTCTTCACGCGGCGCGAATCGACCCCCATGGCCTCGGCGGCGATCTCGTCGTCGCGCACCGCACGCATGTCGCGGCCGATGCGCGAGCGCTGGAGCCAGACCATCGCGGCGTAGGCCGCCAGGCTCAGCACGAGCAGCGGAAAGTACAGCTGCTTGTCGATGTGATCGCCCAGCGCGGGGATGTTCAGCGTCGGGATGTCGCGCATGCCCATCGGCCCGCCGGTGAGGGCTTCCTCGTTGAGCGCGACCATGCGGAAGATCTCGTTGAGCGCGAGCGTCACGATGGCGAGGTAGTGGCCCTTGATGCGCGTGCTCACCGCGCCCAGCAGCACGCCCACGGCGGCGCTCAGCAGCATGGCGGCGGGAAGCGCCACGAACCAGGGCAGCGACAGGCGCATCATGAGCAGCGCCGTCGCATACGCGCCGAAGCCCACGAGCGCGGCCTGCCCGAGCACGATCTGCCCGGTGATGCCGGTTGCCACCTGCAGGCCCAGTGCGGCGATCGCGAAGATCCACGCCAGGTTGAGCACGTGCAGGTAGTAGATGTTGAGATCGAGTGTGATCGGCAGCGCCAGTGCGGCGAGCACGGCGACCCACGCCAGGGGGCGCATCCAGGTGTTGTGCATGGTGGAGTCCTCAGGCGCGGTCGGCGTTGCGTTCCGGAAGAATCCCCTGCGGGCGCAGCAGCAGGAAGATCAGCAGCACGCCGAACGCGATCGCATCCTTGTAGGTGGAGGAGATGGTGAACGCGCCGACGTTCTCGATCACCCCGAGCAGGACGCCGCCGAGGATGGCCCCCGGCACGCTGCCGAAGCCGCCGATGATCATCGCGACGAATCCCTTCAGCCCCACGAGCGTGCCCATCTCGGTCGTCACGTAGAACAGCGGCGCAAGCAGGATGCCCGCGAGCGCGGCCAGCACCGAGGAGAACGCGAACGTGCCGGCCAGCACGCGGTTGACCGGAATGCCCATGAGCTGGGCGGTCTCGCGATCCAGCGCGGTGGCGCGCATGACCTTGCCGATGGTGGTGTAGCGCAGGGCCAGGTATTGCAGCACCATCACCAGCACCACGATGACCATGATTACGAGCTGCTGCACCGGAATGCGCAGGCCGCCCACGTCGATCACGCCGTCGCCGAACGGGCTGGCGTACAGCAGCGGCTCGGGCCCGTAGATGATGCGGGCCATCTCCTTGAGGAAGATGCCGAAGCCCACGGTCGCGATGATGGCCACCAGCGCCTTCTGGCGCTGCAGCCGGGCGAACACGAGCCGCGAGAACAGCGCCCCCAGCAACGCCATCACCGCGGCGGTCAGCAGCGCAGCGAGCCAGAAGGGCAGGTGCATGCTCGTCGTGAAGGTGGCGACGAAGACGAACGCGGAAAAGGTCAGGAACTCGCCGGCCGCGAAGTTCACGATCGCCATCGTGTTCCAGACGTAGGCGTAGCCGAGCGCGATCAGCGCGTAGATGCAGCCCATGGCGAGGCCGCTGACGATCACTTGTCCGAGCATGTCGTTCTGTCTCCGTGTTCGTTTTTCTTTGGCGAGGGGCGCGGGCGGGTGCCGTCAGAGCGCCTCGACCATGCGCAGCAGCGCGACCATGCCGGGGTCGTCCAGGCCGATGGTCTTGTCCGCGAACATGCGGGCACGGCCCATGCGGTTGGGCTTGTCGCGGAATGCATCGAGCGATTCGCGCACCGCCGCGCCGGCGAGCGCGAGGGCGGGAGCATCGGCCGCGGCACCGGACAGGGCGCGCTGGATCGCATCCAGCCCGTCGAGCACGGTCTTGTCGCCGAGGGCGGCGCCGCCGCGCGCGGACAGCGTCGCGATCACTTCGGACAGCAGCGCCGCGACGTCCGGCGTCGAGAGCGACTCCCTGCCGGCACAGTGCTTGCCGGCCGTCATGAGCGCGACGGTCAGCAGCGTGCCGAAGCTCGAGCCGGAGGCCTTCGCCGAGGCCTGCGCGCAGCGCTTGAAGATGCCTTCGAGCGAGTCGGGCAGCTCGGGCAGCGCCTGCTCCATCAGCGTGGCGCACTTGTCGAGCGTGGCGCCGAGATCGGCGTCGCCGAGGCGGCCGTCGAGGGCATTGAGTTCCGGGGCGGCGGCATGCATGGCGGCGCACCAGCGCGGCACCGCGCGGGCCAGGACGATGGCATCGAGCATCAGCGCACGCTCCAGAACGGGCAGGTTGCGGGCGCCGCCAGCAGCGCCTCGAGGTCGGGGTCCAGCTTCATCACGCTGAGGGAGGCGCCGGCCATTTCCATCGACGTGGCGTAGCGGCCCACGAGCGAGAAGGCGATGTCGACGCCGCGCCCGGCGAGCACGGTCGCGATGCGGCGATAGAGGATGTAGAGCTCCTCGGACGGTGTGGCGCCCAGGCTGTTGACCAGCACTGCCAGGCGGTCGCCGCGCGAGACCGCCAGTTCGGGCAGCACCCGCTCGAGCATCTCGTCGGCCAGGGCGTCGGCGGTCTTGAGCGGACCGCGCCAGATGCCCGGTTCGCCGTGGATGCCCATGCCGAACTCCACTTCGTCGTCGGCGATCTCGAACGAGGGCTTGCCGGACTCCGGCACCACGCAAGGCGTGAGCGCGACGCCGATCGTGCGGCAGGCGTCGTTGGCCTTGCGCGCCGTGGCAGCCACCTCCTCCAGCGTCGCGCCCGCGGCCGCCCTGGCGCCGGCGGCCTTGTAGACGAGCACCAGGCCTGCCACCCCGCGGCGCTTCTCGCGCTGCTCGGGCGGCGCGCTCGCGACGTCGTCCGACACGCGCACCGAGGCCGTCTTCATGCCTTCGAGTTCGAGCATCTCGGCGGCCATCTCGAAGTTCATGCGGTCGCCGCCATAGTTCCCGTACAGCTGCAGCACGCCGGCACCGCCGTCGGCCGCACGCATCGCCTCGATGCAGTCGTCCATGCGCGGTCCGGCGAACACGTTGCCGACGGCGCAGCTGTCCAGCAGGCCTTCGCCCACGTAGCCGAGGAAGACGGGCAGGTGGCCCGAACCGCCGCCGGTGACGATGCCGACCTTACCCGCGACGGCGCCGCCGCGCCTGGCCACCACGCGGCCGCCTTCGCCGCGCCGCGCCAGCTCCGGATGCGCCAGACAAAGTCCGTCGAGCATTTCGTCGACGTAGGCCTGAGGGTCGTTGAGGATCTTCTTCACGTTGCTGTCTGCCTTGCTCTATGGAGCGCCCCCTGCGTGCGGGCGCGTCCGTGCGCCGGTGGCGGCGGGGCCGCACCGTGCGAATGGATGAATCTGCGAGAGCCTCCGGCGCATTGGCGGGCATCCGGCCCGCGATGCGCAGGAAGCGCGGTCTTCAGTCGACCTTGAGGCGGCCGTCCCGCGTGGCCTGCGTGGCCAGCGCGTATTCGGCGTCGAGGATCCGCGCGAACTCCTGCGGCGTGCTCGAGAGCGCGACGCTGCCGAGTTCGCGTGCGCTCGCCACGGTCTGCGGGTCCTTCACGGCCTGCGCGAGCGCCGCGGCCAGCTTGTCCTGGATGTCCTTCGGTGTTCCCGCCGGTGCGAGCACGCCCACGTAGGTGGTGCCGTCGATGTCGCCGAACCCGAGCTCCGCGACCGTCTGGACGCCGGGCAGGGAAGGGTCCTGCGTCGGGCCCAGGACCGCCAGCGCCTGCAGCGCGCCGCCCTTGACGTGCTGCAGCGAACTGGTGACCTGGTCGAAATGCACGTCGACCTGGCCGCCGATGACGTCCACCAGCGCGGGGCCGGAGCCCTTGTAGCTGACCGTCGTGAACTTCGCCTTCAGCAGGCTCTCGAGCTGGAGCAGCGCGAGGTGGTTGGGCGTGCCGGGCCCGGAGTGCGCCGCCGTGACCTTGCCGTCGCCGGAGCGCGCATAGGCGGCGAACTCCTTGAAGTTCTTGAAGCGGGTCTCGTTCTTGCGCGCAAGCAGCACCATGGAACTCTTGTTGACCAGCCCCAGCGGCGCGAAGCTCGCACGGCTGTAGCTGGTCTTGACCATCTCCGGCACCGTGACGATGACGCCGGCCCCGCACAGCAGCAGCGTGTAGCCGTCGGCCGGCGAGCGTGAGACCTGCATCGCGCCGATCGAGCCGCCGGCGCCGGCGCGGTTGTCCACGATCACCGATTGGCCCAGCACCTTGCCGAGGGCGACGGCGACGGTGCGCGCCACGATGTCCGTGTTGCCGCCCGGCGCGAAGGGCACGACGAGCGTGATCGGCTTGGCCGGAAAGCCCTGTGCCCACGCGGCCGGCAGCAGCGTGGTTCCCAAGGCTGCAGCGGCGCCCATGCCGAGGATCTGCCGACGCTGGATTCTCATGTTCATGTCTCCTGTCTTTCTTGTTTGCGGGGGCCTGCTTCAGGCGTCGAAGCGCAGGACGTCTTCCATCGCGGCCTCGATCTTCCTGCGCTGCTCCTCGCCGGTGGCCGGCATCGGCGCGCGCGGCAGGCCGGCCTGGCAGCCCTGCAGCGTGATCGAGGTCTTGATGTTGGCAGGCAGGTTGTCGCCGACCAGCGCGTTCCAGAATGCCAGCATCGACTTGTGCATCTCCAGCGCCTTGACGTGGTCGCCGGCCTGGACCGTGTTCCACAGGTTCACGCAGACGCCGGGCAGGGCCGCGGGCGTGGCGGCGATGGTGCCGTGGGCGCCGAGCGCGAACGAGGAGTACAGCAGGGCATCGACGGCGGAGAACACCTTGCAGCCTTCGGGAACGCCGAGCAGCAGGTCGGCCATGAGCTTGAGGTCGCCCTGGCTCTGCTTGATGCCCTGCACGCCGGGCAGCTCCTTCATCAGGCGGATCATCTGGGCCGGGTTCAGGTAGTTCCAGGGCACCACGTTGTAGATCACCACCGGGGTGTCGACCGCCTCGGTCAGGGCCTTGAAATGATTGTGGGTGGCCTGCTCGTCCGGCTTGAAGAGATAGTGCACCGGCGTGACCTGCAGCGCGGCGACCGGCAGGTGCGCGATCGCCTTGGCGCGGTTGATCGCGTCGCGGGTGCTGTTGGAGATGATGCCGGCCACGATCGGCACCTGGCCTGCCACTTCGGCGGCGGTGATTTCCATGACGCGCTTGAACTCGTCGACGGTGAAGGTGTGGCCTTCGCCGGTGCTGCCGCCGGGGCACACGCCGTGGACCTTCTTGTCGAGATTGAAGCGGATGACCTTGCGGTAGGCCGCTTCGTCGATGCTGCCGTCGGCGGTGAAAGGGGTGACGAGGGGAGGGATGACGCCGGTGAGACCGAGACCCATGGAACTGCTCCGTTCTGAATGCCTGTGGATTGAAGACACGACTGCTGCCGCGCTGGAATCGAACTATACGCCGACTAACATGTTAGATGAATGTCAGTATTAACCCTAGATCGAGGACAATGCGCTCCAAGGCACCCAGCCCCTTACGATGACCCCATGAACATTCCCGCCGCAGCCTTGTCCGAGCCCACCACGAAGCCCTCGCCCGCAGGCGGCGAGGGCGAGCCGGTGAATCAGCGCAGCCGCGCCTACCAGGGCTTCCGCCAGCAGATCATCGATGCGCGGATCCGGCCCGGGCAGTTCGTCTCCCAGCGCGAGCTGATGGAGCTGCTGGAGATGCCGCTGGCGGCCGTTCGCGAGCTGGTGCCGCGGCTGGAGGCTGCCGGTCTGATCAAGACGGTGCCCAAGCGCGGACTGCAGATCGCCTCGGTCGACATGAAGCTGATCCGCAACGCATGGCAGGTGCGGGCCATGGTCGAGCGCGAGGCGGTGATCAACTTCGCCCGCGTGGCCAGCCCCGAAACGCTGGCCCGGCTGATCGAGAGCCATGAAGCCATCCTGGAGCGCGCGCTGCAGCCCCAGCCCGACGCGACGCTGGAGCGCGACGCGCAGGCCGTCGACTGGGGCCTGCACGATCTCATGGTCGACACGATCGGCAACGAGATCCTCTCGGAGATCTACCGCGTCAACAGCCTCCACGTCCGGCTGATCCGCTACGACGCGGATTCGATGCGGCCGGTGCAGGTCGTGCCCGCGATGCGCGAGCACCTGGAGTTCCTGCATGCGCTCGCGTCGCGGGACTTCGACGCAGCGCTCACCCACATGATGTCGCACATCGAGCAGTCCAAGCACCGTGTGCTGGCCGGCATGCTGCGCGTGGGCCAGTAGACGCGCGGTCTTCAGCTACCCCGGCCCCGGTCGCGGCCGGCGAAGCGGCGCTGCCTCAGCGCACGCCGGCGGCCAGCCGCACCTCGCTGCACAGCCGCGGGCCGTAGTCCTCGCAGCGCGTCTCCAGGCCGTAGGCCGCAGCGCGGCGCAGTGCGAAGGCGGTCACGTCGCGCATGTAGGTGCGTCCGGGCCTGCGGCCCGCGGCGGCGCGGGCCTCGAAGTCGGCCTGGAAGTCGCGCGCCCATTCCTCGAAGAGCCGGTAGCGCTCCGCGTGCGCGCCGAGGAAGCCCGTGCGCGCGAGCGCCTGCGCGATGTCGATCAGCGGCATGGTGAAGGGCATCTCCCTGGGTTCGCTCATGGCTCGCTCCTTCAGAACTTGCCCAGCACGTTCAGGAACCACCCCTTGCTGCGGTAGCTCATGTCGGTGAGGTTGTCGGAGTAGTCGGTGAAGTTGTAGCCGATGCCCACCTTCAGGTTCTCGTTGACGTGGTAGTAGGCGGCGGTGACCCAGCCGCTCTTGCGGTCCTTGAGTTCCCTGGCGCGCAGGGTGCGCCATTCGAGCATCCAGTCCCAGTTGCGCACCAGCTTCCAGTCGACGCGCAGCACGGCCAGCTCGGCCGAGCTCTTGAACCACGGCGCGGAACTGTCTCGGCTCGCGCGCAGTTCGCCGCGGCGCCAGGCGTACTTGCCGCCCAGAGTCCAGCGCTCGCTCAGGTCCCAGGTGGCGTCGATGGCGAAGACGTGGCTGCGCTGCTGGTAGTCGATGCCGGTGGTCGAGACCGTGCCGAGCGTGGAATCGACGCCGCCGGAGACCACCTGGCCGGGCGACGAGAGGTCGTACAGGTAGGTGTACTTGAACAGCAGGTTGAGCCGGTCGTTCAGCGCCGGGCGCAGCGCATAGCCCAGCATCGCCTCGGTGTACTTGGCCGCGGCCAGCGTGCCGGTGGTGCTGTCGCTGTCGGCCCAGTTGAACTTGACGATCCAGCGCGAGTCGTCGTCCACCTTCCAGCTGAAGGAGTTCTTCACCAGCCAGCTGGTGCGGGTCTCGGCGGTGGTGCGGTCCTTGCGGTATTCGAGGCCGCCGCTGTACTTCAGGCGCTCGCTCGAGTAGCCGCTGGTGAAGGCCACCGCCTGGCGGCGCGTCGCGCCGAGCGTCTCGGCGCCGACCCAGCCGTTCTCGAAGTTGACGCCGAAGGTCCAGTGCGTGTCGGGCGCGTACTGCACGCCGTAGGCATGCGTGAGGCCCGGCTGCGCGCCGGTGGCCTGGCGGTGCTCGGTGAAGAGCGTGAGGCCGTCGCCCACGCGCGAGCGCACGCCGGTCACCAGGCTGCCGCCGCGGCCGATGAGGTTCTCGTCGGTGCGGCCTGTGTCCGACACGTAGGTCATGTAGACGCTGGAGCGGTCGTCGTACTGGTAGTCGACGCCGGCCTTGCCCGCGAGGCCGCCATCGCCGGTGGAGAGCTCGCCGCGCAGCGCCAGCTTGTCGTTGACGCGGTAGCGCCCGCCGAAGCCCAGCCGGTCGTTCTCCAGCCGCGTGCCGGTGCGCCGCAGCGTCTTCTGCGCGAAGCCGTAGGCGCTCCAGCGGTCGGCGCCTGTGTATTCGAGCTGCACGGCCGCGTCGGCGCGCTCGCCCGATACCGCCTGCGTGGTCGGCAGCGACGGGCTGGTGATGAGCGCGTCGCCGGTCTTGTCGTCGTAGCGCAGGCCGAGGCCGAGCTTCCACTCGGGCGACAGCGCCAGCGAGTACTGCGCGTCGAGCACGCTGCTGTTGTAGCCGTTCTGTTCGTCGCGGCGGTCCGCCTTCAGGCGCAGTTCGCCGTTCTCCGCCTTCTCGCCGAAGGGCACGGTGGCCTGCACGCCGACCTGGCGCGTCGCGTTGCTCGCGTACTGTCCCGGCGCCGAGAAGCCGGCGTCGCGCGACTGCGCATAGGCGCTCACGCGGCCGCCGCCGCGGATGTCGAAGTCGCCCAGGTCGGCCTGGCCTTCGAGGCGCCAGGCGTTGGCGCTGCCGGTGGGGCCGTTGCCCAAGCCGTTGCCCGGTCCGTTGGTCAGCGAACCGTTGCGGCCTGTGAAGCTGAAGCCGCCGTCCATCGAGTCGAGCTGGGTCGTGCCCGGCCCGCGGCTGCGCGCGAACTCGCCCTTGAGGTAGGTGTTCTCGGTCTTGCGCAGCGTGAGGTCCACGCCGGCCAGGCGCTGGTCGCCGCCGATCTGGTCCTGCCGCGAGGCGGTGACGCCCACGCCCACGTTGTCGCTGGCCCACCAAGAGACACGGCCGCCCACGGCGAGCGTGTCGAGCGAGGTGGCCAGGGGCGTGTATTCGTAGTCCACCACGAGGTAGGTCGGCATGCCGGTGAAGCCGCCCGCGCGCACCAGCGAGCCGTCGTCGGACAGGCTGGGCAGCGGCGCGGACAGCAGCACGCGGCCCTGCAGGTAGTCGATCTCGTAGTCGGTGGTGGGCACGAGCTGCGTGCGCTTGAGCACCAGGCCGGAGTCGCGGTCGCGGATCTCCAGCGTCACGCGCTCGGCGCCGCGCGTGATGTCCTGGTTGCGCAGGTAATAGAGCGAGCCGCCGGTGCCGCGGAACTCTTCTCGCGCGGCCAGCGTGCCGGGCTCGGCCGCGAAGGCGTCGACCTTCAGCCGCGCCTCGCCGAAGGAGGTCGACTCCTCGCCGAGGTAGCGGCCGTGGAAGCCGTAGAGGCCGCGGCTCACGCGGGTGAGCTCGGTGTCGCCGAAGTTGAGCTTGAAGTTGCCCCACATCGCCTGCGAGCGGCCGTCGTCCACGCGCAGGTAGAAGCGGCCCTGGGTGGGCGCGTCCTCGACGGTGGTGGAGTCGTCGCCGAAGGTGCTCCACGAGTCCTCGGGGTCGAAGCGGCGGAAGAGCGAGGTCGGGTCCTTGCGGTCGAGGTTGCGGAACAGCTCCTTCAGCGGGCGTTCTTCCGTGTCGACGCTGGCCGTGAGCGTCCAGCGGTCGTTGAGCTGGCCCTTGGCATAGCCGGCGATGCGGCCTTCGCTCCAGCCGCCGCCGCCGTAGCGGTTCTTGTCGTTGGTCATGATCGCGGCCGGACCGCTCACGCTGTTGCTGCCCACGGTGAGGTCGGCCTGGCCCACGAAGAACCAGTCGCTGGTGGGCAGGTCGAAGTCGCGCCGGTAGACGCGCGTGGCGCCCTGCGCATCGGTGACGGCGATCTCGCCGGTCTGCACGCGGCGCGGCACCAGCTGCTGGAACACGAAGCGCCCGCTCTCGTCCACCGGCACCGCGAAACCCAGCGCGCGCACGCTCTCGCCGGGGCGGATGGCCGCACCGCTGGCGGTGACGGTGCCCGCGCTCAGCGGAATGTTGGCGATGGCGATGTTGTTCTGGCCGTAGCCGCGCAGCAGCTCGCGCGCCGGGTCGGGCGGCGTGCCGGTCTCGGGCTTGTGGCGCTTCACGAGCGTGAGCGAGAGGTCGTCGGTCTCGTCGAAGCGGCCCTGGCGGTCGTAGACCCGCACGCGGTAGTAGAGCTTGCCGCTCGCGCTTTCGGGCAGGCGGTCGAGCAGGCCCTCGGGCACCTGCCACTCGCCGCGCAGGCCGGCATCCAGCGGCACGGTGGCGACCTGGCGGCGCTGCATCGCCTCGTTGGCGGTGTACACGCGCAGTTCGGCCTTCGAGGTGAAGAGCAGGTAGTTGCTGTAGCCCGCGAAGCGCACCGTGTCGCCGGCCACCACGGTGGTGGGCCAGGCGCTGGCGCTGAGTCGGCGCGGCTGCGAGAGGTTGTCGTACTGCAGCCGCAGCTGGTTGCGCTCGAGCTGAACGTCGACACAGCGCTGGCGGTCGGCGCTGGTGGTGCCGTCTGCCGAAGGCTGTTTGCCGTCGGGCGACAGCAGCTGGCCATCCACGCTCAGGCGCAGCGGCGCGTCGTCGGTGCCGAAGGCGGTGAAGGTGCGGCACACGCCGGGGTCGGCCGGCGCGGCGACCGGCGCTGCCGCAACGGGGGCGTCGCGCCAGTAGACGCGCACCTCGACGCGGCGGTTGGCGGCCCAGTTGGCCGGGTCGGTGGCGGGCGTCGCCACGGGCGCGTCGGGACCGCGCGAACTCGCGGCCGCGGCCGTATCCGGCAGGCCGAGGCGTTGCGTGAGATGGCGCGCGGCCTGCTGCGCGCGCGCCAGGCCCAGCGCGTGGTTGTCGGCGAAGCGCTCGCGCGATTTCGCACTCAGCGCCTGCGTGTCGGTGTGGCCGACGATCTCGAAGCGCAGCCCGTCGCGGCCCTTCACCTGTTCGGCGATGCGGTCGAGCTGCGCGCGGTCGGCGGGGGAGAGTGCATCGGCGCCGGAATCGAAATGCGGCGTGCTGGCGTCGCTGCGTTCGACGGGCGCGGCGACTGGCGATGCAGCCGGCGCGGCCGGCACCGCGCGCTCGTCGCCGAGCACGAAGGTGGCCTTGGGCAGCTCGCGTTCGCTGCTGCGCGGCAGGCGGCGCGCACCGTCGATCTCCACCGCGCGCGGGTCTGCCGCGGCATGGTCGAGCATGCGGCCGCGCACCGCGGTCTCCTGCGCGGCGGCCAGGCCCATGCCGAAGCAGGCGGCGGCCACGGCGCTCGCGAGGGCCATGCGCTTGGGCAGCGTCTTGCTGTTTCTTCTTCTCATGTCGGCTCGCTCGATCGGGTTCGGTGTCTGGGGGCGGGTCATGGCGGCGGTGGCTTTTGCTCGCGTCATGGCTTGGCCTCCCCTTCGGGGGCGGCGGCAGGCACCAGCTCGATCTCGACGTCCAGGTTGAAGAGCGGCGGCTCGTTGCGCGAAGCGCGCTGCTCGCCGAGCTGCTTCCAGCGCGAGAGCACCGCGGCCTTCACCGCATCGGTGCGGTCGCGGCCCAGCGATGCGGGCTCGCCCGGCGCGGCCTTGTAGGCCAGGCGCAGCACCGATGTCTTCTCGGCCAGCACGGCCACCGTGCGGTCGAGCTCGCCTGCGAAGGCGGCGCGCAGCGTGGCGGTGCCGTCGTCGAAGGCCGCGCCCTGAAGCGCGAGGCGCACCACGCGGTGAACGGTGGCGCCGAAGTTGATCTTCAGCACCTTGCCGCGCGTGGCGCGCTCGGCCGCCGGGTTCTCGCTGGTGGTGCGATAGCCCGAGGGCAGGGTGCGCTCGTCGAGCTTGAGCACCAGGTTGCTGCCGGTGCCTTCCTTCGGAATGGCGGCGCAGGCGATGTGGTAGCGGCCCTCGGCGTCGGTGGTGGTCAGCACGCCGTTGACGGTGGCGATGCGCACGTTGGCCAGGCCCGGCTCGCCGTCGTCCTGGTAGCCGTTGGCGTTCCTGTCGTCGTAGACCTTGCCGATCACGTCGGTGCAGTCGAAGAGGGCGTCGGGCACCACGCGCACGGCGGCGGTGGCCAGGTTCGACAGCGTCCGGCCGCCCACGCCCTGCGTGGCGACGACCTGGTTGACGAACTCGCCTTCGCCCACGCCGACGCCCACGCCCGCGACCATCAGGTATTCCTTGGTCTCGTTGGGCGCGAAGTTCTGGCCTGGCACCACGACCTGGCGGCCGTTGACCTGCGGGATCACGGGCAGCGCCACGCCGCCGGGCAGGGTGCGCACGCTGAGCGAGCCCTGGATGTAGCGGAAGCCCGGCGGCAGCGTGTCGACCACGGCCACGCCCGGCACCGTGGTGCTTCGCGTGTTGCGCGCCGTGATGCGGTAGGGCAGCAGCTCGCCCTTCTTCACGGTCAGCTTCGAGGTGGTCTTGCGCAGCTCGATGAGCGTGGCGTTCGACGGGTCGAGCGGGATGTTGTTGGCCACCACGTGCTGGCCGCCGCCGCCCGGCATGTTGAACACCAGGTAGTAGCCCGCGCCCGGCATCAGTGCCGCGCCGGGGCTCACCACGCAGGGGTTGGTCTGCGCGGGCGCCGGTCCGTTGGCGGGCGCCGCGCACGACTGAGTGCCCAGCGCGCCGGCCGCCGCCGGGTACATCGTCGATGGCAGGTAGGCGCCCGGCGGGGTGACGACCAGGCGGTACTCGCCGGCCGGCGCGCCCGGCAGCACGAAGAAGTCGTAGTAGCCGTTGGCGCCGGTGGTGTAGCTGTCGCGTCCGTCCAGCAGGTGCTGCGCGGGGTCGAAGCCCGGCGGGCCGACCAGCTTCACCACGGCGCCGGGCACGGGCGTGCCGCTCACGCTGTCGTACACCACGCCGCCCGGGTCGTAGGGCAGGTCCTGCTTCTGGATGTTGGCGCCCGCGGTCACGCGCACCTTGATGCTGAAGCGCGGATCGCTCGGAGCCGGCGTCGGGTAGGGGCCGTTGGCGCCGTTCTGCGCGGCATCGGTCGGCCACACGCCGCCCACGACGCGGCCGTCGGGCGCGCGGAAGCGCACGCGGTATTCGCCGGGCGTGAGGTCGCCGAAGCGGTAGCTGCCGTCGGCATTGGTGGTCACGGTGTAGAGCACGGTGGCCGCGTTCTCGGCGCAGGCGTTGCCGCCGTCGGCGCAGCGCAGCAGCTCCACCGTCCAGCCTTCGCCCTGGCCCTCGCCCGATTCGCGGCTGCGGTTGTGGTTCTGGTCGAACCACACGGTCCCGGTCAGCGATGCGGGCTGGTTGCTGTGCTCGGTGAAGTCGTAGCCGGTGCCGTTGGCCTCCAGGCCCGTGAAGCTCACGCGGATCTGGTTGGTGCCCTGCGCGGTGCCGCCCAGCGTGCCGGGGATGGCGATGCCTTCGTCGTAGCCGCTTGGCTGCGTCTCGGTGATGGTGTAGCCGCCGCTGCCCGGAAGGGGCAGGCCGGGCAGCTCGTAGCGGCCGTTGGCGTCGGTGACGGCGGTGCGCGTCACCGGCTGGCCGGCCGCGTCGGTGCCGGTGAGCGTGATGGTCACGCCGGCGATCGGCAGGTCCTGCGGCTCGCGCTTGCCGTTGCGGTTGGCGTCGTTGTAGACGGTGCCCGCCAGCGATGCGCCGCGTTCGCCGAAGTTGTAGTTGTCGCCGTTGCCGCCGCGGTAGGCGATGGCGCTGATGACGTCGTTGCCCAGCGTGCCGGTGGTCGCGCCCTCGACGGTGCCCACGGCGTCGAGGCCGTCGGCGTAGGTCACGGGCTGCGTCTCGCGGATGGTGTAGCCCGCGGCGTCGGCCGGCAGCAGGCCGGTGAAGACATAGCGGCCGCTGGCGTCGGTGACCACCGTGGCGTTCACCGCGAGGCCGCTGGCGGAGCGGCCGGTGAGCGTGAGCGTCACGCCCGGAATGCCGGCCTCGGTGGGCTGGCGCACGCCGTCGTTGTTGGTGTCGACGTACACCCAGCCCGCGATCTGGCCGCCGCGCTCGCCGAAGTTGTAGTCGATGCCCGCGTCTTCCGACACCAGCGCGAGGCCGCCGAAGCGGTCGTTGGTGCCGCCGGGGTTGGCGGTGCCGCGCGGCGCGCCGCCCACGGTGCCGAGCGACTCGGGGCCGTCGGCCACGCCGGCGGGCTGCGTCTCGTCGATCTGATAGGTGCCGGGCGTGAGTGCGTCCACCAGGTAGTGGCCGTCGGCGGCGGTCTGCACCGTGCGGTCGACCGCGTTGCCCTGGAAGTCGGTGCCGGTCACGCGGATGGTGGTGCCCGCGATGCCGGGCTCGCCGGTGTCGCGCGTGCCGTTGGAAGGCGCCACGTCGGCGTACACGTAGCCCGAGAGGCTCGCGGGCTTCACGGCCGAGAAGTTGTTTCCGGCGGAGCCTGCGCCCGCGGCGCCCAGCACGATGTTCTGGATCACGTTCGCGGTCGAGCCGTTGGGGCCGTTGGTCACGCCGCTGCCGCTGGTGGGCACCGAGCCCGGCGTGCTGCCCGCGCCGCTGACGGTGCCGGCGCGCGTGATGCCGGGCAGGTAGCCCGCGGGCCGCGCCTCGGTCACGGTGTAGCTGCCCGGTGCGAGGTTCGGGAAGCTGTAGTCGCCGCTGGCGTCGGTGGTGGTGGTACGCGACACCGCCTGGCCGTTGACGTCAGTGCCGGTGAGCGTGATGGTCACGCCCGCCAGGCCCGGCTCGGTGGCCGGTGCGCCCTGTGCGCCGTTGCCGTCGCGGTCGTAGTACACGCGGCCCGAGATGCCGCCGGGCAGCAGCTCGCCGAACCAGTACTCGCCCTGCGTCGACGGCACGTTGGTGCCCGAGACGGTCACTCCGGTGATGACGTTGCCGCCGCCCTGGGGCGTGCCGGGCTGGCCGTTGTTGTTGGCCTTGCCGGGGGCGTAGTTGGCCGGCTGCGTCTCGGTGATGGTGTAGCCGCCCGCGCCCGAGGGAGGCACGTTGCGGAACTCGTAGGCGCCCGGCGTGCCGGTGGCCACCGCGAGGATGTTCACCGGGTTGCCCGCGGCATCGGTGCCCGTCAGGCGCAGCTCGACGTTCGGGATGCCGGTGTCGCCCGCCTGCGGGATGCCGTCGTTGTTGCCGTCGACGAACACGCGCGTGGTGATGCGGGTGAGCTGCTCGCCGAAGTTGTAGCCCGTTCCGTTCACGTTGGAAGCCAGCGTGATGGCGCTCACCACGTCGTTGCCCGCCGTGCCGCCTGCAGAGCCGGCCGCGTCGGCGCCGTCGACGAAGCCGGCCGGCTGCGTCTCTGTCAGGGTGTAGTTGCCGGGCGTGAGGTTGTTGAAGGCGTAGTTGCCGGTGCCCGCCGCCGTGGTGGTGGTCAGCGACACCGGGTTGCCGTACATGTCCGTGCCGGTGAGGGTGACCGTCACGCCGGCGATGCCGGGGTCGCCCGCGCTGGAGGAGCCGTTGTAGTCGGCGTCGTGGTAGACGCGTCCGGCCAGGCTGGATGCACGCACCTCGCCGAAGTTGTTGGCGCTGGAAGCGCCGCCCGTGCCGAGCACGATGTTGTCGATGCGGTTGGCGTTGGAGCCGTTCGGGCCGTTGCCGGTGCCCGGCGGCACGGTACCGGGCGTGCTGCCTGCGCCGCTGACGGTGCCGGCACGCGTGATGCCGGGCAGGTACGCGGCGGGCTGGTCCTCCACCACGCTGTAGGTGCCGGCGGGCACGGTGAAGCTCCAGTTGCCGCCGGCATCGGTGGTGGTCGTGAGGGCGATGGGGTTGCCCGAGCTGTCGGTGCCGCTCAGGCGGATGGTCACGCCGGCGATGGCGGGCTCGCCGCCGTCGATCAGGCCGTTGCCGTTGAGGTCCTCGTACACGCGGCCCGAGAGCGCGCTGTTCTGCACGGTGACGCTGCCGTCGTTGAAGTTGTTGCCGCCGTTCGGGTCGGTGCCGCCGTTGGTGTCGCCCGAGCCGGTGGTGACGATGTGCGCGCGGTTGGTCAGCACGGTGCCGTTGGCCGGCGCCGCGCCGCTGAAGCGCACCGGAATGCGCACCGTGGCCGTGCCGTTGGCGGGCATCGAGGTGATGGCGCAGCTCACGGCGGTGCTGCCGACCGTGCCGGTGCAGGTGGGCGCGGCGGGCGTGAAGCTGCCGCCGGTCACGGTGAACACCGGCGGGCCGGCCAGCACCAGCGATGCGGGCAGGGTGTCGGTGAAGCTGGTGGTCTCGGCGCTGTCGGGGCCGTTGTTGCGCAACTGCACGAGCCAGTCGAAGGGCACGGCCGAGGACACGGTGGTCACCGGCGTGGCGGTGCCGGCCATGACGGCGGCCTTGGAGACCACCTGCACGTCGGCCTTGAAGCGGAAGGTGGTGTTCTCGGCCACCGCGTTGTTGCCCTGGACGGTGTCGAACGCATTGCGCGCGGCGTCGAAGAAATCGACCTTGGCGTTGTTCTGGAAGGTGCCGCGCGAGACGCCGCGCAGCACCACGCGGAACTGCAGCGTGTTGGGTTCGCCGGTGGCGGTGGCACCCGAGCCGCCCAGCGTCGGGATGGTGAAGACGATCTGTCCGCCGGCCGAGCCGATCGCGGCGCCGCTGGCCAGGGCGAAGGTGGTGCCGCCAGGGGCTGTCACCGACACCAGCGTGGGCGGCAGCTCGCCGTTCGGACCCGGCAGCGGCAGCGTGTCGACCATGCGCACGTCTTCCGCCGTCGAGGCGCTGTTGTTCGACACCGTGATGGTGTAGCCCACGTCGTCGCCCACGTTCACCGGGTCGACGTCGTCGCGCTTGGTGACGACGAGGTCGTACACCGGCGCGGTGATCGTCGCCGGCGCGGCGGCGTCGTTGTTGGCGGTGGTGATCTCGGGCGTGGCCGTGGAGACGCGCACGTTGTTGGTCACCGTGGAGCCGTTGAGCACGTACAGCGGCCGCACCTGCACCGTGACGGTCTGCTGCACGTTGCGGTCGAGCGAGGTCCAGGCGCACTCGAGCTGGTTGTTGGTGGTGCCGGTGCCCGTGGGCTGCGTGGTGTTCGGCTTCGTGCTGCAGCTGCCGCCGCCGGAGGGAGTGGCAGAGATGAACATCAGGTTGGCCGGCAGCGTGTCGACCACGTGCACGTCGTAGGCGCGGCTGAGGCTGCCCTGCGCGAGGCTCTGGTTGCGTGCCGTCAGCGTGTAGGTGAGCATCTGGCCCACGGGCACCGAGGCGGGGCTGGCCGACTTGGTGACCGTCACGTCGGTGCGCGCGAGCAGGTAGGCGGTGGTGCTGCCGCTGTTGTTGGCCAGGTCCGGGTCGGCCGGCGTGGTTGCCAGTGCATTGGCGGTGTTGTTGATCTGGAAGCCGTGGTCGGTGGCCGAAGCGCCATCGCCGTAGTGCTTCGTGACAACCTGGATGACCGGGCACAGCGGCAGGGCGCTGGCGGGGTCGGTGCTCGCGCGGCAGACCGGCAGGGTCGACAGCGTGCAGTTCGACAGCGACGCCTGGCCGAAGCCGCTGCCGTTGGCTGGCAGCGCGCAGGTGCCTGCGAAAGTGCCGCCGTTGGGCGTCTGCGAAACGGTGCCTGCGCCGATGACCTGCGCGAAGTTGTCGGTGACGACCACGTTCTGCGCCTCGGAGGGGCCGGCGTTGACCACCTCGATCTGCCAGGTGACGTCCTGGCCCACGATCTGGCGGTTGCCCGCACTGTCGCCGATGCCCACCACGCGCTTGAGCACCTTCACGTCGGCGGCGGTGGCGTTGTCGTTCACGCCGGTGCCCAGGCTCACGCAGTCGTTGCCGGTGTTGGCGTCGGGGTCGGCGCCCAGCGTGGGCGCGGCCGCGGGCAGCGCCACGTTCACGCACATGGTGTTGACGATCTGGCCGCCGCCCGAAGGCAGCGCCGGGATGGTGGCGTTCACGATGATGTAGCCGCCGTTGCGCGCGCTGTTGCCGCTGGACGTATCCACGCCGATGTCCGTCGAGAGCGTGCGCGTGCAGGTCACGGTGGCCGGACCGGGCACCGGCGTTGCGGGCGTCGGCGTGACGGTGGCGCCGCCCTTGGTCACCGTGCAGGTGTAGCCGTCGCGCTGCGTGACGCTGTTGATCTGCACGCCGGCCGGCAGGTCGTCCACCAGCTGGATGGTGCTGCCCGCGAGCAGGCGGGTGCTGCCGAGGTTGGTGCTGCCGACCTGGTAGTCGAAGGCCTGGCCCAGCGGCACGTTGTTCTGCGGCCAGCCGCGGCGCTTGTCGGCGCGGAAGTCGGTGGCCGAGACCGCCACGTCGGCCGGCACGCTGCCGGTGGCCGAGTTGGCGATGGGGCCGGTCGCGCTCACGGTGGCCTCGTTGACGATGCCGGTGCCGGCCGTCATGGCGATGACCGGGATCACGATGTCACCGAGCGCCACGCTCGCGCCGTTGTTGCCGCCGATGTTGCTGCGCGTGCAGCTCACCGTCTGGCCGCTGACCGAGCAGGTCCAGCCGGTGGACTGTGCGGGCAGCGCCTGGATCGCGAAGTTGGCGGGGATGGTGTCGCTCAGCGTCACGCCGGTGGGCGGGCTGCCGCTGAAGCTCGGGCTCAGCCTGAAGTTGAAGTGCTGGCCGACGAGCAGCTGGCCGCCGTCATGGCTCTTGGACATGGCGAGCACGTAGCCTGCTGTCACGGTGGTGTTGGCGGTGGCGCTGTTGTTCGTGGAAACGCCGTCGCCCACCGAGCCCACCGCGGTCACGGCCGGCTGGTGGGTGACGGTGGAACCCGCGCCCGCGGTCACCACGGCGTTGATGCTGTAGGTGCGGGTGTTGTTGCCGGCGGTGGCCGGCGTGGCGGGCACGTTGCAGCGCAGCTCGCTGCTGGTGATGGAACAGGCAGCGGGGAGGCTGCCGGCTACCACTGACAGCCCGGTGGGAATCGGGTAGGTCAGCGTCGAGCCCGTGCTGGTGTCGGGGCCGTTGTTGGTGACCGTGAAGACGATCGGCACCGTCGAGCCGCTCGGCGCATTGACCGGCGCGCTGATGGCCACTGCCATGTCCGCGCCCTGGTTCACGGTGATCGTCTTGGTCTCGCTGGAGCCGCCGCCGCTGGGCGTGGCGGTTACGCTCAGCGTGCCCTGCGAGACTGTGCGCAGCAGCACCTGGAAGTCGCGCAGCTGGTTCGCGGCCAGCGTGATGCCCGAGCAGGTCAGCGTGCCGGGGCCGGCCGTGCCCTCGGAAATGATCGCCGAGCAGCTGCCCACGGGCACCGGTCCGGTGCCCAAGTAGATCGAGTTGGCGGGGATGGTGTAGGTGAACGACGCACCCGGCGCGTCGATCGGCAGGCTGTCGCTTTCCGCGATCGTGACGGTGCTCGTCACCGTGCCGCCGGCGGGAAGAATGTCGGGCGCGTGCACGAGGCTCGACACCTGCGGCACCGCGTGCGCCGCCGTGGCGAGCAGCAGGCCTGCCAGAGGGGCGGCAAGGCGCGCCAGGCGGCGGCGCCAGGTGCCGTGCCGCAGGCGCGCGTTGGAAGACACGTCGCGGCGGCCCTGCGCCCGCGACAGATTCGATGGGGTCCTGAACATCCCGTCCCTCGTGATGGCTCTGTGGACCGGGCACCGTTTCTCTTGTGGCGCCGTGAAGGCGGCAGGTGCTCCGGAAAGGGCGGGATTCTTCGGCGCCACCCCGTTGGGCGCCTTTGCGGTTCAGGACGAAAGTTTTGCCAGTAATGACATTTGTTTACCAATGCAACATAATGTGAACTGAATGTGAACTAATTCACGCTGTTTTTTGGCGGCGCACTCCTACGCTCGACGCCCATGTCCTACTGGTCGACAACGCCGCCCCGGCGCGCGCACATCCTCGTCATCGACGACAACATCGAAGAGCTGCAGTTGCTGCTCGGTGTGTTGCGCGAGGCCGGGCATCGCATCAGCCTGGCGTTCGACGCGCTGGAGGGCTACCGCCGGGCGACCGCGCTGCAGCCCGACCTTGTGCTGCTCGACGTGCGAATGGGCGCCACCGACGGCTTCACCACCTGCAGGCTGCTTAAGGCAGACACGACGACCGCGCGCATCCCGGTGATCTTCGTGACCGCTTCCAGCTCGGTGGAAGAGCGCCTCGCCGGCCTGCGCGAAGGCGCGGTCGACTACATCCTCAAGCCCTTCGAGCCGGCCGAAGTGCTGGCGCGCGTGGCCGTGCACCTGGCGCTCGCGAGCTGCCGTGAGCAGGTGCAGGCCTGCATGGAAGAGGCCGAGAGCGCGCTGGAGCACGCCAAGAGCGAACCCGCCGCCGACCACGCCGACCGCGTGCTGGCGCGCGCGGTCGAACGGGTGGTGCGCACCGACCTCGCGAACGTGCCTGCCCTGCCTGCGCTGGCCGCGAGCGTGGGCACGCACGAGAAGCGCCTGTCGCGCGTGTTCAAGGAGCAGACCGGCCGCACGGTGTTCGAGTTCGTGCGCGAGGCGCGGCTCGCCGAGGCGCAGCGGCTGCTGGCCAGCTCCGCGCTCAGCGTCGAGGAAGTGGCCCTGGCCGTCGGCTTCTCGGGCGCGGCCAATTTCTCGACCGCGTTCCGCGAACGCTTCGGCAGCACGCCGAGCGCGTTCCGCCAGGCCAGGCTGGCACCGGTCGCGCCACCGTCAGTGCCTTCGGCCTGACGCGGCACCGGCCAAGGCGGTGACCACCCGGGCCCTTAGCGGCGCTTGCTGCAATCACGGCGCTCGCGGCGTCCGCGCGCTCCTGCTGTACGCCGTCCTCTGGCTGATCGCGCTGCCTGCCGCCTGGGCGGACGCGCTGCGCATCGACGACGAGACCCATTGGCCCATCGTGCTCGACACGCGCGTCGAAGTGTTCGAGGACCCCGGCGGGCAACTCACGTTCGACGAGGTCGACGCATTGCAGGACGGCTCGCCCGAGGGCTTCCAGCCGGGCAGCGCAGCGCGCATGCGCCCGGGCTTCTCCAGGTCCTCCTTCTGGCTGCGGCTGACCGTGGTGAACGGCAGCACCACCATCCAGCCGCTGCGGCTGGTGCTCGATGCCACCTGGCTGCAGCACGTCGATTTCCACGTCCGCCGCGAACTCGCGGGCTGGGCCAGCTGGACGCACGAGCGCACGGGTGTGTCGGTGCGCTCCAGCGCCGCCCGCGAACGTGACCGCGACCGGGTGCCCACGCTGAACCTCGACCTGCGCCCCGGCGAACAGGCGCGGGTGCTGGTGCGCGTGCGCACGGGCAGCAGCGTGAAGCTCGCGCCCAGGCTGTATTCCGCGGACGCCTGGCGCGCGTCGGAAAGCAGCCATGCGCTGATCGACGGCCTTCTCATCGGCGGGCTGCTGGTGCTGTCGGTGTACTCGCTGTCGCTGTGGGTCATCTCGCGCAACCTCGCGATGGCCTTGCAGAGCCTGGGCTTCGCGCTCGTGGCGCTCTACGAGAGCACCTACCGCGGCTACGCGCGCCTTGCGCTCTGGCCCGACAGCATCGAGTGGAGCTATCGCGCGGCCGGCGTCACCGCAGGCTGCTGCGTGCTCTCGCTGATGTGCTACCTGTACACCCTCTCGCGCCGCGGACCGGTGCGCGTGCCCGCGCTGCCGTGGCTCCTGGGGCTCGCGGCGGGGCAATGCGTGGTGGTGCTGGGCACGCTCTTCGGCTCCTACCCGCTCTTCGCGACGGCGGGCACGATCAGCGCGCCGCTGGTGGTGGTCTCGCTGACCGTGAGCGCCTTCCTCTACATGCGCCGCTCGGGGCCGGGCGGGCGGCTGGCCTTTCCGGTGATGAGCATCGTCGCCGTCGGCGTGTGCTTGCGGCTGGTCGAGTTGGTGGCGCCTGCCCACGTGGTGCGCGGATTCGACGCCTATGCGCTGGGCTTTCCGGGCCTGCTGCTCGGCCTGGTGGCATTGGCGGTCTGGGCGCACCACCTGTCGTGGCAACGCCATTCCGCCCAGCGCGCGCTGGCGCACTGGCAGGCGCAGGAGCAGCAGCGGCTGCGCGAAGAGGTGGAGCGCAAGACGCGCGCGCTGAACGCGGCGCTGGAACAGGCCGAGCAGCAGTCGCGCGAGCAGACCCAGCTGCTCGCCTACATCAGCCACGACCTGCGCGCGCCGCTGTCGACCATCATCGGCAACGTGCGCCGGCTCGGCGAGGAGGGCAGTGCGCCGCCCGAACGGCTGCAGGCCATCGAGCGCAGCGCCGCCTACCAGTTCGCGCTCATCGACGACCTGCTGGACTACGCCAGGAGCGAGCTGCTGCCTTTCTCGTTCGAGGCGAAGCCGGTGCACCTGCGCGCGCTGATCGACGACATCGCGCAGTACGCCGACACGCTCGCGCAGCGCCAGCACAACCGCTTCGAACTCGACGTGCTGGGCGCGCTGCCCACGGCCGTGTACCTCGACAGCAAGCGCTTCCAGCAGCTGCTGCTGAACCTGCTGTCGAACTCGGCGAAGTTCACGCGCGACGGCACGATGGGCCTGCGCGTGCAGGCGCGCCCGCGCGAGGATTCATGGCGGCTCGAATTCGACGTCTGGGACAACGGCATCGGCATCGAGAAGGAAGACCAGGCTCGCATCATGCGGGCCTTCGAGCAGGGTGCGCCCGGCTCCAGCGGCCACGGACTCGGCCTGGCGATCGCGCGGCGCATCGTGCAGCACATGGGCGGCCGGCTGCAGCTGGAAAGCCGGCGCAACCTGGGCACGCGCGTGCGCTTCTCGGTGATCGTGAAGGAGGCGCCGAAGGAACTGGTGCCCCCCATCGCGAAGCCGCTGCAGAGCTCCGCGCTGCCGCTCCTGCCCGCGGCCGCACACATCCAGCCGCGTCGAATGCCGGTGCCCGCCATCGCGCCGCTGCCTGCGACGGTGCGCGACGAGCTCGAGGCGCTCGCGCGCGACGGCCGCTGGAGCGACCTTCACGACTGGGCCGACAGGCTCGCAGCCGATGCCCGCCATGCCGCGCTGGTCGAAGCGGTGCGGCACGCGCTGAACCAGCTCGACTTCGAACACATCCGCCTGCTGGCGCGCGCCACGCCCGCGGCGGGCACGGTTGCATGACGGGTTCATCGGCGTGAGTCGTTGAACCGCAGGGGCTCGTGCCGCTGCGCAGTCCCGGCGACCGGGAGCTCCGTTGGTGCCGGCTTGATCCGCCAGCGCCCGTGGCCGTCTGCCGTGTGTATCAGACACGGCTGCTCCTTTCGAGGATTCGCGAGTTCTGAGCGCATTTCTCCCGGAATTCGGCGCTGATTCGTTCGTCGGCTTCCGCGCTCTCCCAGAATGCGAGGGCGGCGCGTGCCGCCAGTTGCCAAAGGCTCTTCTCGGAAGGCAGAGGCAGTTGCGGGGCGTAGGTTCTCGCAGGCAGTTCCACGCCGCGAACGGGGGCGTAGGTCATGGGCAGCATGTCGTAGATCGGGGCGAGCTGCAGCGTGGCCTGGCCGTCGACACGAACGGGTTGGAAGGAGAGATTGCCGTCATGCATGTCGGTGTTGCCGATGAGCTGACCGAAATGCCCGACAAGATCGATACGGCGCAGATCTTCCCGCGTGATCCAGCCCCGTTCGACCAGGGGCCGGACGCCCTCTGCCCACCGGCGTCCGCCGGCGCCGACGAAGGTGGAGTTGAGCGTGCTCCACGAGACGACGGGCGAGCGGCCGAGGGCGCCATGCCTGTCGAACCGGTCGACCTCCAGGAACGTGCGGCCTCCGAAAAGATGGACTCTGGATTCGGCCACGTCGATTTCGGCGTGAGAGGCCAACGCGCGGGCGGCGAGGTGCTCGCACACTAGCAGGTCCGACCAGCGCCGGGTGCCCGGCGAATCGTCGGAGCCAGAGAATTTCACGATCACATGCCTGACCTCTCCGGCGACGTGCCGCATGGCGGTGAACTTTGGAAACTCTCCGCCTGCGGACGAGCCGGCCACGCCGAGCTCCAGCATGTCCGCGGCGATCCGTGGATACGATTTCTGCAGCTGGGCGTTGCTCAGCCCATGAGTTCCGACCTCGTCTCCGAGCGCCTGGGCCTGTGCAAGCCACTTCCTGGCCGCGGGCTCGCCAACCAGCAGATCGCCGGGGACATCGGTGCCGAGCAGGGAGAGCACATGCAGCACGTCGTCGTCCGACCATCTCGTCGGGTCGTCGCTCACCTTCAGCAAGCCCGCATGGTGTCGCGCGAAGTTGCGCCCGAGGAAGCCTTGGGGGCGCATGTCCTGCAACATGTAGGGCAGGCCTTCGAACCAACCCTGTTTCATTTCGTCGTCCAACGGCCAGTCGAAGTCCTCGGAGAACTCCATCGCCGTGCCCTGGGGATATACGAGGTCGAGCAGGGCGATCTGGTGCTGAACGCCATCGCGATCGATGCGGAAAAGCGGCAGCGGGGCTTCGTCCCCTCTCAATGCGCGCCGCGCCGCGTAGCTGGTGCGCCTGGCCTTGCCGCGCACGATGACCGTCGTGCCAGCCGCACGAATGGCCCGGCTCAGGGTGGGACGGCTCACACCCGCAGCGGCGGCAAGGGCGCCCGCCTGAAGAGGGCCCTTGGCGCGCAGGATCGTGAGAGGGTCGGCCGTCATATGAAACGATACTTTTGACGATTGGCAGAAAAAAACACCAGGAGAAGATCGATTCTCTACTCCTCGCTTGAAACAATCAATAAAACGATTTCTTGTCGTTCATCTGAATGCTGTTCGCCAATTGATCTTTGGGATCGCGCCGCGCCGGCGCATCGCGGGACGAACAAGTGGCTGCTGGTCACGCGACTGCTTGATGCGCGCCGGCCCTGGAATGCGCCGAAACAGGATGACCCCGCCTGCGGCTTAGTCGCGGCGGGCACGGAGCTCGATGGTGCCGTCGGATCGGATTCCGCCGGCAGGCACACAGCTTGGCTATGCCGAATGGCGAACAGCCTGGCGATGGGATGCCGCGTGCCCGTCCCCCGAAAGCGGGCCACCGGGAAAGCTCGGAATCGCTGCGGCGAGCGCGGCGGTGTAGGGGTGGCGCGGCCGGTCGAACAGTTCGTGCGAGGGGCCTTCGTCGACGATGCGTCCTTCGCGCATCACCAGCACGCGATCGCATCGGAGGCGGTGCGGCGCGAATCGAGGCTGTCGTGCGGGTCCTGGAACACCATCTGCACCCGACTTCGCCAGGGCGCGCACGCCGCACCGCATCGCATCGCACCACACCACACCACACCACACCACACCGTGATGCGATGCCGCCCAAAGAACAAAAACGGATCAGCGTATGCGGATTCCGCGCTTCGCTTTTCGGGGCCGCGCCTGAACAATGCGGTGTCTTGCCTTCGAGGTGAGTGTCTCCTCGTCGTATCCGAAGCGACGTTCAACGGGCCCTGCGGGGCCCGCTTTTTTTTGCGGTGATGAGCGCCGGGGGTGTTCCCGGCTACTTCAGCGCGGAGATGTCCCGGCTCCTGATGAGCCGCGAGCGCAGCACGTTGCGGCTGATGCCCAGCAGCTTGGCTGCCTGCACCTGGTTGCGGTGGCAGAACTCGAAGGCGGTGCGCATCACGGTCTCCTCGATCTGCTCGAACAGCTGCTCGTTCGGCTCGTTGAAGAGGTCTCGCAGCACCGCCTCCAGCGCCTGCTGCGGCGTGGCGCTGGCCGCGGGCTCGTCTTCGGTCGAGCGCCGCTGGATGTTCAGCGAAGACAGATGCAGATGCTCCGCGCCCAGCACGCCGTTCTGGCAGATCAGCAGCGCGTGGTGGATCACGTTCTCGAGCTCGCGGATGTTGCCGGGCCAGCCGTGCTCGCCCAGCTTCTGCTCGGCGCTCGCGTCGAGGCGCACCGGGCCGTAGCCCAGGCGCTGGCGGTATTCCTCGATGAAGTGCCGCGCCAGCGGCAGGATGTCGCCGGGCCGCTCGCGCAGCGTCGGCAGCGCGAGATGCACCACGTGCAGCCGGTAGAACAGGTCTTCGCGGAAGTTGCCTGCGGCCACCGCGTCCTGCAGCCGCACGTTGGTGGCGGCCACCACGCGGACGTCGATGGGCACGCTCCTGCGCGAGCCCAGCCGCACAACCTCGCGCTCCTGCAGCACGCGCAGCAGCTTGACCTGGATCGACAGCGGAAGGTCGCCGATCTCGTCGAGGAAGAGCGTGCCGCCGTTGGCGGCCTCGAACCATCCCGCCTTGGCCGAGAAGGCGCCGGTGAACGCGCCCTTCTCGTGGCCGAAGAGCTCGCTCTCGACCAGGCTTTCGGAGAAGGCGCCGCAGTTCACGGCCACGAAGGGCTTGCCGCTGCGCCGGCTGAGGTCGTGCACGTGCCGCGCGATCAGTTCCTTGCCGGTACCGGTCTCTCCGATGATGAGCACGTTGGCGTCGCTGGGCGCCACCATGCGGATGCGCTCGAGGAGCGCAGCCGAACGCGGGTCCTGGAACACCTGCGCGGTGGCGCGGATCGAGGTGGTGAGCTTGCGCGGGTTGGGCAGCGTGAGCAGCGTGGACGGAGCGGACGGCGCGGTGGCATCCCAGTCCTCGCCCGGGGATGCGTCGGCCGGCGGCAGAACTGCGAGAGGGCGGGTGTAGGCGGTCATGAGTAGAAGGTCGGTACGGGGTATTGCTGCTTGAGGGCCCATTCGCCGAGCTCTCGCAGCTTGTAGGCCACGGGGTCGTGCAGG
The DNA here is from genome assembly GCF_052044195.1 of Variovorax sp. 22077. NCBI lineage: Bacteria > Pseudomonadati > Pseudomonadota > Betaproteobacteria > Burkholderiales > Comamonadaceae > Variovorax > Variovorax sp. 22077. The sequence goes on along the minus strand of NZ_JBQEQC010000005.1, from coordinate 90,261 downwards.
GACTGGGTGCGCAGGTTGCGCCAGTGGCGGTCCAGCCGCAGGCCGCCGTGCGTGGCGCGCGCGCCGGCCACGTCGAACATGCGCGTACAGATGTCCAGGCCCGTGTTCGTCGCCGCGACCTTGGCGGTGGCCACGGCCACCGCGACTTCGCCGCGCTCGGGTTCGGTCAGCGCGGGGCCGCGACGCCAGGCCGCATCGAGCCGGTCGGCCGCGCGGTCGGCCAGCGCGCGCACGCTCTCCAGGCCGACCCAGAAGTCGCCGTAGTGGCCGAGCACGTACGGGTCCTCGTGCATCTGCGCGACCTTGGCCGCGTGCCAGGGGCGCGATTCGTGCAGCGTGTAGTGCTTCGCATCGTCGAAGGCCCCTTCCGCGATGCCGAGGTAGATGTTGGCCAGCACGAGCTGCGACACCAGCGGCCGCAGGCAGGCGAAGGGCGTCGAGAGCGGGCCCGGATCGGCCAGCACCTCGTGCTGCTCGACGCGCACCTTCTCGAAGGTCACGCTGCCGCTGTCGGTCTGCCGCTGTCCGATGTTGTTCCAGTCGGGTGCCACGAAGATGCCCGAGCGGCCGGTGGGCACCGCCGCGACGATGAAGGCGCCGCTGCCTTCCTCGCGCGCCGAGGCGATCAACATCTCCGAGTCGAGTGCGCCCGAGCAGAAGCTCTTCTGCCCGGTGAATTCGCGCCAGCCCTCGCGCGCGCTCGACACCGTGCGGTCGTCCAGCGGATTGAGCGCATTGCCCCAGAACCACCGCCGGCGCGCGGTCTGCTCGAACCACGGCTGCCATTGCACGGGCCGCGCGAAGAGCCGCACCGTGGCGAGCATCAGGTGATGGAAGCCGAACACGTGCGCGAGAGAGCTGTCGGCCTGCGCGAGCAGACGCACGACGTCGAGCGTCTCCCGCCAGTCCGCGCCGCCGCCGCCGAATTCGCGCGGAATGCTCAGAGCCAGCAGGCCGCTCTCGCGCAGCGCATCTCGCTCGGCCTTCGGCGTGCCGCCGCGCTCGTCGCGTTCGACCGCGGTCGCCGCGAAGCGCTGCATCAGGTCGCGGGCAATGTCGCGAGGCGATTCGGAAGCCGTAATGGAAAGAACTGAACTCACGCAGACCCTCGGTGATGTGCAGGCAGCAGGGTTGCTGCGCCAGCAGCATGTTCGCGGCGACGACGCGCGCCGCCAACGATGCGATCCGTATATCGATCCTTGTTTTGCTTCCATGGCAGCAGCATGGGTGTGCCGATGCGCCGGGTGCAGCAGGTCTGGTGCTCGGCTGCTGCTGGAGCAGCAGAAATCAAGTACTTCGGCGTGTTTTCGCAGGCAGGGCGACTGGCACGCTAACTGCTGAATCGCCTCATGCAACTTTTCTGGTTTCTCCCCACGCACGGCGACAGCCGCTACCTCGGCACCTCGCGCGGCGCGCGCACAGTGAGCCACCGATACCTGCGGCAGGTGGCGCAGGCCGCCGACGAACTCGGCTACGAAGGCGTGCTGATCCCGACGGGGCGCTCCTGCGAGGACTCGTGGGTGGTCGCATCGTCGCTCGCGGCGCAGACCGAGCGGCTCAAGTTCCTGGTCGCGATCCGCCCCGGCATCATCTCGCCCACGGTCTCCGCGCGGCAAGCCGCGACGCTCGACCGTTTCTCCGACGGCAGGCTGCTCATCAACGTGGTGACCGGCGGCGACCCCGACGAGCAGCATGGCGACGGCAGCTTCCTCACGCACGCCGAGCGCTATGAAGTCACTGACGAATTCCTGCGCATCTGGCGCGGCGTGGCGGCCGGCGAGACCGTGAACTTCTCGGGCAGGCACCTGCGCGTGGAGAACGCGAAGACGCTCTACCCACCGGTGCAGAAGCCCTATCCGCCGCTGTGGTTCGGCGGTTCGTCGGATGCCGCGATCGCACTCGCGGGCGAGCAGGTCGACGTGTACCTCACCTGGGGTGAGCCGCCGGCCGACGTGGCCGACAAGATCGCGAAGGCGCGCGCAGCTGCGGCGAAGCATGGCCGCACACTGCGCTTCGGCATCCGGCTGCATGTGATCGTGCGAGAGACCAGCGAGGCGGCGTGGCGCGCCGCCGACGAACTCATTTCCTACGTGACCGACGACACCATCGCGGCCGCGCAGAAAGCCTTCTCGCGCTTCGACTCGGTGGGCCAGCAGCGCATGGCCGCGCTCCATGGCGGGCGGCGCGACAGGCTGGAGGTATCGCCCAACCTGTGGGCGGGCGTGGGCCTCGTGCGCGGGGGTGCGGGCACGGCGCTCGTGGGCAGTCCCGAGGAGGTGGCGGCGCGCATCAAGGAGTACGCGGCACTCGGCGTGGAGACCTTCATCTTCTCGGGCTACCCGCATCTGGAGGAGGCGTACCGCGTGGCAGAGCTGCTGTTCCCGCTGCTGCCGCTCGACCACGTACGCCCTGCAGGGCACGCCAACATCACTGGGCCGTTCGGCGAAGTCATCGCCAACGACATCGTGCCGCCTTCCTCGCAGGCCGTGCAGGTTGCGCCGGGGGCAGCGCGCGAGAAGGCGGCCGCATGAAGCATTTCTCCGCGGAGGCCGGCGACGAGGTCGTGCCGTGGCATGCGAGCGCGCAGCGCGTCGCGCAGGCACTGGCCCAGACCGCGGTGGAGCGCGACCAGCGCGGCGGCACGCCGAAGGCCGAGCGCGACCTGCTGCGCGACAGCGGCCTGTTGATGCTCAGCGTGCCCGCCGAGCTCGGCGGCCTGGGCGCGAGCTGGCGGCAGACACTCGACGTGGTGCGCGGTTTCGCGCGCGTCGACAGCTCGGTGGCGCACCTCTTCGCCTTCCACCATCTGCTGCTCGCGACCACGCAGCTCTTCGCGCAGCGCGCGCAGTGGCAGCCCTGGATCGAGCAGACCGGCGCGCATCGCTGGTTCTGGGGCAATGCGCTGAACCCGCTCGACAAGTCCACGCGCGCCGAAGCGGTCGACGGCGGGTATGTGTTCTCGGGGCGAAAGAGCTTCTGCTCGGGTGCCAGCGACTCCGACATGCTGGTCGCATCGGCCCTCGACGCGAACGACCGCCTGCTGATCGGCGTCGTGCCCACGCGGCGCGCGGGCATCACGGTGCTCGGCGACTGGGACAACATGGGGCAGCGCCAGACCGACAGCGGCAGCGTGCTGTTCGACGGCGTGCGCGTCGGGGCGAACGAGCTGCTGCTCGATCCCGGCCCGCTGTCGACGCCGTTCGCCTGCCTGCGCCCGCTGCTGGCGCAGCTGATCCTTGCGAACATCTACCTGGGCCTGGGCGAGGGCGCGCTCGAGGAGACGAAGGCCTTCACGCTGCAGCAGGGCCGACCCTGGCTCTTCTCGACGGCTTCGGCCGCGAACGAAGACCCGTACGTGCTCACGCACTACGGCGATTTCTGGCTCGCGCTGCAAGGCGCGCGACTGCTGCTCGACCAGGCGGCCGCGGCCTTCGACCAGGCATGGTTGCGCGGCACTTCGCTCGACGAGCAGGAGCGCGGCGAGGTGGCCATCGCCGTCGCCGCGGCCAAGGTGGCGAGCACGCGCGCGAGCCTCGAGGTGGCGCACCGCATGTTCGAAGTGACGGGGGCGCGAGCTACCACCGCCGCGCTGCGCCTCGACCGCTACTGGCGCAACCTGCGCGTGCACACGCTGCACGATCCGGTGGACTACAAGGTTCGCGAACTCGGCCACTGGGCGCTCAATGCGCGGCTGCCCCAACCCAGCTTCTATTCCTGAAGCTGCCATCGCCATGCAACGGGCCTGCGGCTTCACGTCGCAGGCCCGTTGTGCTTTTCAGCGCTGCTCCCGCCGCTCGCGCTGCTGCCTGGGAAGCAGTTTCCTCCTGCATTTGCTGCCTGGCGTTCATTCGGTGCCCGCATACCGATCTGCTGCAAACGACTATGGCTGCGCAGCTGCTGGCTGATCAGCAACCCACCCGCAGCCTGCTTCGGATTCAGCATGCATGCGCATAGCCATTTCGCTCTAACTCCTTGATTCATAAGGAAAAAGGAAGTGGCACGCCATTCGCATATATCAAGCGTGCCGCGAATCGATCGTGGCTTCCAAACAGAGGTCATATCAACATGAGTCGAAAACTGAAAGTCGTCGCCGTCTCCGGCAGCCTGCAACGTCCGTCGCGCACGCTGGTGCTGGTCGATCAACTCCTGGCCGCGCTCGGCGAGCAGATCGCCATCGAGTCGCGCGTGATCTCGCTGGGCGACATCGGCCCGCAGTTCGCCGGCGTGCTCTACCGCAACCAGCTGCCCGCCGCCGTCGAAGAGAGCATCGCGGCCATCGAGTCGGCCGACCTGCTGCTGGTGGCGAGCCCGGTCTATCGCGGCTCCTACACCGGCCTCTTCAAGCATCTCTTCGACTTCGTGCATCACGAGGCGCTGACCGACAAGCCCGTGCTGCTCGCGGCCACCGGTGGCAGCGACCGCCATGCGCTGGTCATCGACCACCAGCTGCGTCCGCTCTTCAGTTTCTTCCAGGCGCTCACGCTGCCGATCGGCGTCTATGCCGTGGAGAAGGACTTCGAAGGCTACGAGATCGCCAGCCCCGCACTTCGCGATCGCATCGCGCTGGCCGTGGCGCGTGCCGTGCCCCAGTTGCGCGATGCCTTGCCGGCCGCCGCGTCGACCCCGCAGCCCACGCCGGCCAACGCGCCCGCCGTCCGCAAGCCCGCGCCCGTCGCGCTGGCAGCCTGAGAAGCCTTCTTCCCGATCGATCGTCCACCCAGAGAGAACCCTGCCATGAGCCAACCGTCGTCCTCCACAGCCGCCCCCGTCAAGTTCGCCTACTGGGTGCCCAACGTCAGCGGCGGCCTGGTGGTCAGCACCATCGAGCAGCGCACCGACTGGAGCCTGGAATACAACCAGCGCCTCGCGGTCGCGGCCGAGAAGGCCGGCTTCGAGTACGCGCTGAGCCAGATCCGCTTCACGGCCGGCTACGGCGCCGAGTACCAGCACGAGTCGGTGTCCTTCAGCCAGGCGCTGCTGCACGCCACCACCAAGCTCAAGGTGCTCGCAGCCATCCTGCCCGGGCCATGGAATCCCGCGGTGGTCGCCAAGCAGATCGCCACCATCGACCACATCTCCAACGGTCGCATCGCCATCAACGTGGTCAGCGGCTGGTTCAAGGGCGAGTTCCAGGCCATCGGCGAGCCCTGGCTCGAGCACGACGAGCGCTATCGCCGCTCCAACGAGTTCATCCGCGCGCTCAAGGGCATCTGGACGCAGGACAACTTCACCTTCAAGGGCGACTTCTACCGCTTCAGCGACTACACGCTGAGCCCGAAGCCGGTGCAGAAACCGCACCCGGAGATCTTCCAGGGCGGCAGCTCGCGCGCCGCGCGCGACAACGCGGCCAGTGTGTCGGACTGGTACTTCACCAACGGCAACACGCCCGAGGGCCTGAAGGCGCAGATCGACGACATCCAGGCCAAGGCGGCGCAGAACGGCCACACGGTGCGCATCGGCGTGAACGCCTTCGTCATCGCGCGCGACACGGAGGAAGAAGCCAGGGCCGTGCTGGAGGACATCATCAGGCACGCGCACGTCGAGGCGGTGCATGCCTTCGGCGACGCGGTCAAGCAGGCCGGCAAGGCATCGCCCGAAGGCGAGGGCAACTGGGCCAAGTCGACCTTCGAGGACTTGGTGCAATACAACGACGGCTTCCGCACCAACCTCATCGGCACGCCGCAGCAGATCGCCGAGCGCATCGTGGCGCTCAAGGCCATCGGCGTGGACCTGATCCTCACGGGCTTCCTGCACTTCATCGAGGAGGTCGAGTACTTCGGGCAGAAGGTGCTGCCGCTGGTGCGCGAGCTCGAGGCGCAACAGGCCGCGCGCGCAGGTCAGCCCGCCCGGGCGGCGCTGGAAGCCGTGGCGTGAGCCTCGCCGTGATGCCCGATCTCTTCTTCGAGGCCGCACCGGTGCCGCTGGGCGTCGACCCACTGGCCTTCGTTCCCGCGGGCCGCACGGTGCCGGCCAGGGAGGACGCCGCGACTTCGGCGGTGTTGCGGCTGGAGGGTATCGACCTGTCCTTCGGCGGCGTCACCGCGCTGTCGGGCGTGGACCTGTCGATCGCCAAGGGAGAGATCCGAGCCGTCATCGGCCCCAATGGGGCGGGCAAGAGCTCGCTGGTCAACGTCATCAGCGGGCTGTACCGGCCTGACCGCGGGCGCGTGTGGATCGGCGGGCGCAACTTCGCTCATGTGCCGACAGCGCGGCTGGCACGGCTGGGCGTCGCGCGCACCTTCCAGAACCTGGCGCTCTTCAAGGGCCTGAGCGTGCGCGACAACATCGTGCTCGGCCGCGTCGATGCGGCACGCTCCACATTCGTTGAGCAGCTCGTCGGGCTGGGCCGCGCGCGCCGCGAACGCGAGGAGGCACGGGCGCGGGCCGACGCGATCGTCGGTTTTCTCGGGCTGGGTGCTGTCAGCGAGCGGCTCGCGGGCACGCTGGCCTACGGCCTGCAGAAGCGTGTCGAGCTGGCGCGTGCGCTGGTGGCATCGCCGCAACTGCTGCTGCTCGACGAGCCGATGGCCGGCATGACGGTCACCGAGAAGAGCGAGCTCGCGCATTTCGTGCGCGCCGCCCGCGACGAGTTCGGCACCACCATCCTGCTGATCGAGCACGACATCGGCGTGGTGCTGGGCCTGTCGGACCGCGTGGCGGTGTTCGACCACGGCCGCAAGATCGCCGACGGCACGCCCGCCGAGGTGCGCAGCGACCCGGCGGTGATCGACGCGTACCTGGGCGTCGATCACGAGGGAGAGGGCGCATGAGCGCGGCCGGTGGTATTTCTCCTTCCCCCTCTGGGGGAAGGTCGGGATGGGAGCAGGCGGAGCGCCCGATGCAGGCGCCGCCTGCCCCCACCCCAGCCCTCCCGCAGAGGGGGAGGGGGCAACAGCCGATGGCGGAGGCCGCCCGATGACCGCCGCCGACTTCAGCTTCTTCGCCGAGGTTCTCCTCGGTGGCCTGCTCTCGGGCGTGATGTATTCGCTGGTGGCCATCGGCTTCGTGCTGATCTACAAGACATCGGGCGTGCTCAACTTCGCGCAGGGCGCGCAGCTTCTGTTCGCTGCGCTCACCTTCGTGAGCCTGGTCGAGCGCGGCGTGCCCTTCGCGCTGGCCCTGGTGCTGACCTTCGCGCTCATGGTGGCGCTGGGGCTGGTCATCGAGCGCACGGTGCTGCGTCCGCTGGTGAACCAGCCGCCGATCACGCTGTTCATGGCGACGCTGGGCCTGTCGTACGTGATCGAAGGCGTTGCGCAGCTGGTGTGGGGCACGCAGGTGCACGCGCTGGAGCTGGGCATCGCCGACGAGCCGCTGCAGTTCCTGGGCATCATGGTCTCGACCTTCGACCTGTTCGCCGCCGCCACGGCCGCCGTGATGGTCGCGCTGCTCTCTGCCTTCTTCCGCTACACCCGCGTGGGCCTGGCATTCCGCGCGGTGGCGGACGACACCTACGCGGCCATCGCGGTCGGCCTGCGGCTGCCGCGCATCTGGGCCACGGTGTGGGCGGCGGCCGGCGTCATCGCGCTGGTGGCCGGCCTGCTCTGGGGCGCGCGGCTTGGCGTGCAGTTCTCGCTCTCGCTCGTGGTGCTCAAGGCGCTGCCGGTGCTGGTGCTCGGCGGCTTCGACTCGATCCTCGGTGCGATCGTCGGCGGGCTGGTGATCGGCGCGCTCGAGAAGCTGGCCGAGGTGTACATCGGGCCCTTCGTGGGCGGCGGCATCGAGACCTGGTTCGCGTATGTCGCGGCGCTGGCCTTCCTGCTGATCCGGCCCAGTGGGCTGTTCGGCCAGAAACTCGTGGAGCGTGCCTGAGCAATGCGCAATGTTTCCGCACCTTCGTGGGCCTGGCCGGCGGCCGTGCTCGCCGTCGCCTTCGGCATCGTGCCTTTCGTCGCGTCCGGCTATGTGTTCGACGCACTGCTGATCCCCTTCCTCGCGCTGTCGCTGGCCGCGGTGGGGCTGAATCTGCTGACCGGCTATGCGGGCCAGCTTTCGTTGGGCACGGCCGCCTTCATGGCAGTCGGTGCCTTCGCCGCCTACAACTTCAACCTGCGGGTCGAAGGGCTGCCGCTGCTCGCGAGCATCGGGCTCGCGGGCCTTGCCGCCACCGTCGTCGGGCTGGTGTTCGGCCTGCCGAGCCTGCGGCTGCGCGGCTTCTACCTGGCGGTGTCGACGCTGGCCGCGCAGTTCTTCGTGCAATGGGCGCTCACCAAGTTCGGCTGGTTCAGCAACGACAACCCTTCGGGCGTGATCGATGCGCCGGTGCTCGAGGTGGCGGGGATCGTGTTCGACACGCCTGTGCGACGCTACATCTTCTCGCTGGCCGTGGTGACGGTGCTGACCCTGCTGGCATGGCGACTGGTGCGCACCCAGACGGGCCACCACTTCATCGCCGTGCGCGACAACGAGCTGGCCGCGCGCGTGATCGGCGTGCCGGTGCTGCGCACCAAGCTGCTGGCGTTCGCGGTGTCGTCGTTCATCGTCGGCGTGGCGGGCGTGCTCTGGGGCTTCGTCTACCTGCGCACGGTGGAGCCCGCAGGCTTCAACCTCGACCGTTCGTTCCAGATTCTCTTCATCGTGATCATCGGCGGGCTCGCGACGATCCGCGGCGCCTTCCTCGGCGCGGCGCTGATCGTGGTGTTTCCGCTGCTGCTGTCGCGCGTGGGCAGCTTCCTGTTCGGCGGCTGGTTCGATTCGGGCGTGCTCGACATGAGCCAGCGCATCGTGCTGGGCGCCTTGATCATCTTCTTCCTCGTCGTGGAGCCGCAGGGACTGGCCGCCCTGTGGGACCGCACGCGCCGGCGGCTGGCGGGCCCTTCCGCAGCCTGAGCGCACCGCGCCTTCTTCCTTTTCCTTCGCATCCCAAGAGCCTTCATCACATGTCCTTCATCAAGCACCTGAAAACCGCGGCCGTGGCCGTCACCCTGGCCGCGAGCGGCCTGCAGCTCGCGCATGCCGACGCGAACGAGCAGTTCTTCCCTCTGCAGAGCTATCGCGTCGGCCCCTATGCGGCGGGGGGCACGGGCTTCTTCGGCGGCTTCATCGACTACCTGAACCTGGTGAACACGCGCGACGGCGGCGTGGGCGGCGTGAAGCTGACCTGGGAGGAGGGCGAGACGCAATACGAGGTGGAGCGCGGCGTGGAGGTGTACGAGCGCCTCAAGCAGCGCCCCGGCATCGCGACCTGGAACCCGCTGTCGGTCGGCATCGCCTACGCGCTGATCGACCGCGTCACCGCCGACAAGGTGCCGCTGCTCACCATCAACCACGGCCGCACCGACACCACCGACGGTCGCGTGTTCAAGTACATCTTCCCGCTGCTGCTGAACCCGTACAGCGAGACCTCCGGCATCGTGAACTACATCGCGGGCAAGGAAGGCGGCGCCGACAAGCTCAAGGGCAAGAAGATCGTGGTGCTGTATCACGGCTCGCCCTACGGCAAGGAGACCATTCCGATCTACGAACTACTGGCGAAGAAGTACGGCTTCGCGCTGCAGCAGATCGAGGTGCCGCACCCCGGCAACGAGCAGCAGTCGCAGTGGCTCGCCATCCGCCGCGCCAAGCCCGACTACGTGGTGCTGCGCGGCTGGGGCGTGATGAATCCAGTGGCGCTGAAGACCGCGCAGAAGACGGGCTTTCCGGTCGACCACATCGTGGGCAACGTCTGGTCCAACTCCGAGGAGGACGTGATCCCCGCGGGCGACGCCGCCAAGGGCTACGTGGCGATCACCACCGTGGCCGCGGGCGCCCAGTACCCGGTGCTGCAGGAGATCACCAAGACCGTCTACGGCGCCGGCAAAGGCAACCTGCAGGACCCCAAGCGCATCGGCAGCGTCTATCACAACCTCGGCGTCCTCAACGGCATCCTGAACGTGGAGGCCATCCGCATCGCGCAGGCCAAATTCGGCAAGCGCACGCTCACCGGCGACGAGGTCCGCTGGGGCCTGGAGAACCTGAAGATCGACGAGGCGCGCGCGGCCGCGCTCGGTGCCAAGGGCCTGTTCCATTCGATCAACGTGACCTGGGACAACCACGAAGGCGACGGCCGCGTGGCCTTCCAGCAGTGGGACGGCAGCAAGTGGAACGTGGTGTCCGACTGGATCGCGCCCGACTGGAAGCTGCTGCGGCCGATCATCGAGAAGTCTTCGCTGGCCTATGCCAAGGAGAAGAACGTGAAGGTGCGCAAGAGCATCGACGACTAGAACCCGGCACGCACTCCATGTCTTCGCCAACCCCCTGCCGGGGGCAACACCAGCGGCCCGGCAAATCCGGTTCCGCGGTGTTCCTGGCTTGATACCCCACTGACCAAGATTTGAAAGCAACGTCCATGTCCGCAGTTCCTCAACCGCCCGTATCCATCCAGCCGGCCGCCAACGACCCCGTGCCCGGCCTGCCGCTGTCCGACACGCCTGCGCACGTGATCCGCGACGATGCCGAGGCCATTGCCGTGGCGCATGCGCTGGCCGCGCAACTGATCGTCGGCGCCTCCGAGCGCGACCGCCTGCGCCGCTGGCCGGTCGAGGAGATCGACGCCTACTCGCAGAGCGGCCTCTGGGCCATCAACGTGCCGAAGGCCTTCGGCGGCGCGGAAGTGTCCTATGCCACGCTGGCCGAGGTGATCGCGATCATCTCGGCGGCCGACCCCTCGCTCGGCCAGATCACGCAGAACCACCTGGGCTTCGTCGCCGCAGTGCGCACGGTGTCCGATGCGGCGCAGCAGAAGCTCTTCTTCGCCGACTTCCTGCGCGGCGTGCGCTGGGGCAATGCGTTCTCGGAGTCGGGCTCCAAGCGTGCGGCCGACTTCGAGACGCGCTTCACCGACGCGGGCGACCACGTGGTGGTGACCGGCAAGAAGTTCTATTCGACCGGCGCGCTGCTGGCGCACTACGTGCCCATCGTGGCCAACGACGAGCAGGGCAGGACCTGGTACGTGGTGGCCGAGCGCAATGCACCGGGCCTCACGGTGATCGACGACTGGTCGGCCTTCGGCCAGCGCACGACGCTCAGCGGCACGGTGATCATCGACCGCGTGAAGGTGCCCAAGACCCACCTGATTCCGGCCTACAAGGGCTACGACGCGCCCTCTGCCGACGGCGCGATCTTCCAGATCATCCAGGCGGCGGTCGACGTGGGCATCGCGCGCGGCACCATCGCGGAGACGGTCGACTTCATCCGCACCAAGACGCGCCCCTGGATCGACAGCCAGCGCGACCATGCGTGGGAAGACCCATACTCGATCCAGGCAGTGGGTGACCTGCAGATCCGCCTGCATGCGAGCGAGGCGCTGCTGGAGCGTGCCGGCCGCGCCATCGACCGCGCGGTGGCCGCGCCCGATGCCGACAGCGTGGCCGCGGCGCAGATCGCGACGGCGGAAGCCAAGGTGCTCTCCACCGAGATCGCGATCCTCGCGACCAACAAGCTCTTCGAGCTGGCGGGCACGCGCTCGACGCTGGGCCAGTACAACCTCGACCGGCACTGGCGCAATGCACGCACGCACACGCTGCACGACCCGGTGCGCTGGAAGTACGCCATCGTGGGCAACTACTTCCTCAACGGCGTCAAGCCGCCGTTCCACGCCTGGAGCTGAAGCGATGACGGCACCCTTGCTGCGCGTCGAGGCGGTCGAGGTGGCGTACCAGGGCTCCATCGTCGCGCTGCACGGCGTGAGCCTGGAAGTGCGAACGGGCGAGATCCATGCGCTGCTCGGCGCCAACGGCGCAGGCAAGTCGACGACGCTCAAGGCGGTGTCGAACCTGCTGCCGGCCGAGCGCGGACAGGTGACGGCCGGGCGCATCGTCTTCGACGGGCACGACACGGGCCGCACCAGCCCGGCCGATCTCGTCCGCCTGGGCCTGGTGCAGGTGCTGGAGGGTCGTCACTGCTTTCGCGCGCTCACCGTGGAGGAGAACCTGCTGACCGGCGCACTCGGCCGCGGTGCACGGCGCGCCGAGATCGCCGGGGACCTCGAGCGGGTCTATGCGATCTTCCCGAAGCTCGAGGCCAGGCGGCGCACGCTCGCCGGCCTTTGCTCCGGCGGCGAGCAGCAGATGGCGGCCATCGGCCGCGCGCTGATGTCGCGCCCGCGCCTGCTGGTGCTCGACGAACCCTCGATGGGGCTGGCGCCGCTGGTGGTGCGCGACATCTTCGAGCAGCTGCGCCGGCTCAACCGCGAGCAGGGCCTGGCGATCCTGGTGGCCGAGCAGAACTCGACCGTGGCGCTGCAGTACGCCGACCGCGCCACCGTGCTCGACGTAGGGACCACCGTGCTCGGCGACGATGCCAGCGCGCTGCGCCGGCGTGCCGATATCCAGTCGCTCTATTTCGGCGAAGGTGCTCGCATCGGCATGACGGCATGACGGCATGACGGCCTGGCGGCCTGGCGGCCTGGCGGCCTGGCGAGGGCGGCCACGCAGCAGATTCCGCATGTGGTCAGGGGGACTTCTTCGTTCTGCATGCGAACCTTCGCTCCTCGACTCGATGGCTCCCTTGTCGAGCGGTTCCCTCGCTCCTCGAAGCCGTGTGGAATCGCTTGTCATTCCTTCTTTCCGCGTCACCCGCTTGTCCCGCCAATCCCCTCGATGAAGACTTCGGCGGCCTCACACCGGGCGTCTTGGCCCTTGCCGACTCGCTCGCCGCCACCGCCCCCGCGCGCGACACGCGGCTCACCGCCACGCACACGGAGTAGGGCCTCGAGATCGACGGCATCAAGGGCTTCTGCTCGACGCATCGGTCTAGAGCTACGACTCCGCGACCTAGGTCACCAAGGGGTGTACAAGGAGCGCAGCCCTGACACGGGCTGCGGAGAGTGCTCGGGGGCTCCGGGGGGGGCGACCCGGGCAATCCGGGATGACGATGCCGCGTTGCCTTCAGGCCCAGCTGTCGAAAACCGTCACGCGGTTCCGGCCCTGGTGCTTGGAAACGTAAAGCGCCCGGTCCGCCTGCGCCATCAGCACGTTCGCCATCCCCGATGCGTTGGGCACGCAGCTGGCCACGCCGAAGCTGGCCGTGATTGCGCGGCGCGGCCATGCCGCGGTCTCCAGGGCGCGGCGGATGACCTCGGCGTTCTCGCTTGCGCGCGTCGCGTCGCAGCCGGGCAGCACCACGCAGAACTCCTCGCCGCCCGAGCGTGAAGCCACGCCTGCGACGTCGACATGGTCGCGGATCACCCGCGCGGCCTGGGCCAGAACCTCGTCGCCGGCCGCATGGCCGAAGCTGTCGTTGATGACCTTGAAATGATCGAGATCGATCATCATCACGGCCAGGGCTTTCTGGCGCGCGATGCAGTCGTCCCACGCGGATTTCAGCTGGCTGTCGAGCCCGCGCCGGTTGGGCAGCGAGGTCAATGCGTCCGTCATGCTCTGGCGCTCGAGGCCGGCCACGGTGCGCCGCAATTCGAGTTGCGCCACGACCTGGCGCGCCAGCGACTGCAGCGCCTTGCGCTCGACGTCCATGAGCGTGCGCGGCTCGCGGTCGATCACGCAGATGGTTCCCAGGGGCATGCCTTCGAGGGACACCAGCGGCGCGCCTGCATAGAAGCGGATGTGAGGGTCGCCGGTCACGAGCGCGTTCTCCGAGAAGCGGGTGTCGAGCAGCGTGTCCGGTACCTCCAGCACGTGATCCGGCTGCAGGATCGCATGCGAACAGAAGGCAAGCTCGCGCGGCGTTTCCGCCACCGGCAGGCCCACACGCGACTTGAACCATTGTCGGCCGCTGTCGACCAGGGAAATCAGCGCGATCGGTGTCCGGCATATCGCGGCAGCCAGCGAGGTTAGGTCGTCATAGGCCTGTTCGTTGGCCGTGTCCAGCACCTGATAGCTCTCCAGCGCCTCGAGGCGGCGGGCTTCATTGAAAGTTGCGGGAGCCGCGCGGTTCATGGTTCCTGCAGCGGAAGTAGAGGAAGGATGCGTGTTCATGGCAGATCGCGCGGCTGTGAACGAAGACCGGTGCCCCGGGGGCGCGCATACCGGGCATCACGGGGCAATCGTAACGTTGGAGGCTGGGGTGAGGCGAGAAGTGCGTTGCCGAGATCGCTTGATTTCGGCCGCGGGGCTCGAAAGCAATCAGATCGCCTCTTGATGTATTTTACATAACACACATTGCATAATAGAACCGGCGATCATTTTCGCTTGGTCGAGCATGCTTGATGTGTTCGGGACCGTCCTGTGGGAACAATACGTTGATGACTGTTGGCTCGTGCCAAGTGCGTGGTCGACAGCCGCGAGCTTGTCGTCCAAGCCAAATCCACTTCTCATGGATCGCGTCAGGCATGGTCGATGCCCGCGGATCATGAGGAGCCTTGGTGCGCGGTGTCCGACAGTCTCGGTGGACCGACTCTCACGCCTGGGGCGGCGCGCCAGCATAGGCTCGACTCGGCTTGCATTTTCAGGTCTGATGCATCTTCGCCCACGGCGTACAACAGAAAGAAAAAACATGACGCGCGCTACCGCCCGTGGCACCGACCACTTCGTGCGTGTTCGCGGTGCGCGCGAACACAACCTTCGCAATGTCGATGTCGACATTCCGCGCGACGCGCTGGTGGTGTTCAGCGGAATCTCCGGTTCCGGCAAATCGTCGCTGGCTTTCGGCACGCTCTACGCCGAGGCCCAGCGGCGATATTTCGAATCGGTCTCGCCCTATGCGCGCCGGCTGATCGACCAGGTGGGCGTGCCCGCGGTCGATTCCATCGACGGTCTGCCGCCTGCGGTGGCCCTGCAGCAGCAGCGCGGCACGCCGAGCACGCGCTCGTCGGTGGGCAGCGTCACCACGCTGTCGAGCCTGTTGCGCATGCTCTACTCGCGGGCCGGCGACTATCCCGCGCGCCAGCCGATGCTCTATGCGGAAGACTTTTCGCCCAACACACCGCAGGGCGCCTGCCCGGTCTGCCACGGACTGGGACGCATCTTCGAGGTGACCGAACGCTCGATGGTGCCGGACGACACGCTCAGCATCCGCGAGCGCGCCATTGCCTCCTGGCCACCCGCCTGGCACGGTCAGAACCTGCGCGACATCCTCGTCACCATGGGCATCGACGTCGACAAGCCCTGGCGCGATCTGCCGAAGAAAACGCGCGACTGGATTCTTTTCACCGAGGAGCAGCCGACGGTTCCGGTGTACGCCGGCTTCACGCCGGCCGAGACGCGCGCAGCGCTGCGCAGCAAGCTGGAGCCCAGCTACCAGGGCACCTTCATCGGCGCGCGCAAGTACGTGCTGCACACCTTCGCGACCACGCAGAGCGCGCTGATGAAGAACCGCGTGGCGCGCTTCATGGTGGGCGGGGACTGTCCGGCCTGCAAGGGCAAGCGGCTCAAGCCGGAGGCCCTGTCGGTGCGCTTTGCGGGGTACGACATCGGCGAGATCTCGCGCATGCCGCTGGCGCAGTTCGCGCAGGTGCTGCATGCCACGGCGGGAGGCGATGCGCCGGACGCGACCGGTAGCGACGCCCGCCCGAGCGCGCTGCGCAAGAAGGGAGGTGCGCACGCGGCGGCCCCCGACGTGCGCCGGACGCCCAACCAGTCGGCGGAGAAGCGCATCGCAGCGCAGCGCATTGCGCACGACCTGCTGGCGCGGATCACCGTGCTGACCGATCTCGGCCTTGGCTACCTCTCGCTCGACCGCAGCACGCCGACGCTGTCCCCGGGCGAGCTCCAGCGCCTGCGGCTGGCCACGCAGATCCGCTCGAACCTGTTCGGCGTGGTCTATGTGCTCGACGAACCGTCGGCGGGGCTGCATCCCGCCGACAGCGAGGCGCTGGTGGTGGCTCTCGATACGCTCAAGCGCTCGGGCAATTCGCTGTTCGTGGTCGAACACGATCTGGACCTGATGCGGCGTGCCGACTGGCTGGTCGACGTCGGCCCCGGTGCCGGGGAGGAAGGCGGCTTCGTTCTCTACAGCGGCCCGCCCGATGGGCTGCGCCATGTGGAGAGTTCGCACACCGCGCGCTATCTTTTTGCGCCGCGCACCTCATCGCAGCCGTCGTTGCGCGAACCTGCCGGATGGCTGGCCCTGGAAAACATCACGCGCAACAACCTGCAGGGCCTGTCGGTGGCGTTTCCGCTCGGCGTGCTGACTGCGGTGACCGGGGTCTCCGGATCGGGCAAATCCAGCCTCGTGAGCCAGGCGCTGGTAGAACTGGTGGCCGCGCACCTGGGCCACGAAGCGCCGCCCGTGGACGAGGAGCCGGACGCCGAACCCGGTGCCGCAAGCAGCCCTGGCGGCCGCACCGGCGGGCGCATCGCCGGCGGCATGGAGCGCATTCGCCGGCTGGTGCGCGTGGACCAGAAGCCCATCGGGCGCACGCCGCGCTCCAACCTGGCCACGTATACAGGCCTCTTCGACCATGTGCGCAAGCTGTTCGCCGACTCCAAGGCTGCCCGCGCCCGCCACTTCGATGCCGGCCGCTTCTCGTTCAACGTCGCCAAGGGCCGATGTGCCACCTGCGAGGGCGAAGGGTTCGTCAGCGTCGAGCTGCTCTTCATGCCCAGCGTGTATGCGCCCTGCCCCACCTGCCACGGCTCGCGCTTCAATGAGCTGACGCTCAAGGTGAAGCTGCGCGACCGCACCATTGCCGACGTGCTGGCCATGACGGTGGACGAGGCGCACGCCTTCTTCGAGAACGATGGCGCCATCGAACGGCCGCTGCGACTGCTCAAGGCCATCGGCCTGGGCTACCTGCGGCTGGGGCAGCCGGCCACCGAGCTGTCGGGCGGGGAAGCGCAGCGCATCAAGCTGGCGACGGAACTGCAGCGCGCGCAGCGCGGCGACGCGCTGTACGTGCTGGACGAGCCGACCACCGGCCTGCACCCGTCCGACGTGGACAAGCTCATGGATCAACTGGGCGGTCTGGTCGACGCCGGCAACACCGTCATCGTCGTCGAGCACGAACTGCGGCTGGTTTCGGCCTGTGACTGGGTGATCGACATGGGGCCGGGTGCAGGCGCGCAAGGCGGGCGCATCGTCGCGAGCGGCCGGCCGCAGGAAGTGGCCACGGCAACGGGCAGCCGGACGGCGCCTTACCTGGCGCGCTGGATCTTGCCGGACAAGTGAGCGGGTGAGCCCGGGCGCCGAGTCAGGCTTTCTCGCGCTTTGGGTTCGGTACTCGGTTGCTCGCGGCCGGTGCGTCCGCGCACATTGCGGTTGTCCTCTCCCCCCGGCGTTACGAAGCATCGGCGTCAGCTGTACGTTGAGCCGCAGGTGGTCGATTGAGAGCGGTCTTCGAGGCCGATGGACCAAAAGCCTGACGGGTGTCTAAAAACCCTCAAGCCGAAATTCCTTACAGACACGGTCGGGAGAAGCACATATGGTGGACATGCTTGCTGCTTGCGCCAATCATCAATCCCGGTGCCACGCCTGTGCCGAGTACGGAGATGCGCATGGATGGCGTGATGCACATCCACACCGGCAAGGCCGGCGTGTGGACTATTTCTATCCTTCAAGCGAAGGCCGCCGACGGCGGCTATTCAGCATCGGCAGAAATTGGCCTCAAGGGGCGATGTCGATGCAAGCTGGTCCTGACAGCTCCCGAGTTGTCGGCGCAAGCCGGCCACGAGAAGCTGAAGCAGAAGTGCATCGACTGGATCAACGAAGAAGAGACAAAGGGCAACGACCTGAGTCGCTCCGCTGAAGCTGAGGAAGCCTAGAGCACAGTAGCCTGGCGCCAGCGGCAAGAGCGGGCGATGAAGAGCCGCGCCAAGCCGAAGAGGCGAGTTCGAGCAAGCTCGCCCCAGTGTCGAGAAGCTCTCGAACTGGCTCGCGATCGGGTCACCAAATGCAGACTCGGGCCTGCCGTCTTGCGGCTTGGCATGTCAGCCGCCCTGGGGTCACTCCGGACCGATTGCTGTCGGCCCTGAAATCAGGCGCCGTCCGACTTTCTGGCCGATGGATGGCTCGCCAGCGGCACAAAGGTTTCGTAGTCGCTCTTAGCGAGTGCGGCAATCTCCGCGGCACTCAGTACGCCCGCATAGATGCGGAAGTCCTGCAGGCGGCCGTTCAACGCCCGATGCGGCGTTCAGTTGCGCCCCAGGAAGGCCACCCGGGCGCCCACCTGGCACTGCGGCAGGGTCGTGCAGTTCGCATTCGCCCCTTCGATGTCATCGAGATAGAGCCGCCCCTTAGCTCCCGAACTGCAGCGCGCCACCGCCGCCCTGGAGCGTGATGTGGAGACTGGACAAGTTATCGGTACCGGCGAACAGGATGCAGGTGTCACAGCGATACCCGTTGGCGTAGGCTCAGACGGACACCGTGAAGTCGTCCAGGTTGCTGAACAGCCGCGGCGGCAATTGGATGCCCGATGACTTGCCATCGAACATGGGCGCCTGGTCCTTGTTGCGCCCTTCGCCCCAGGTCACGCCGTCTACCAGCTTGCTCTCCACGACCGCCGTGGTGCGATCCGGGCGCAGCAGCGTGCCGGTGGAGACCGGGCCGCTCGCCCCGTCCCGCGGAATCCGAAAGCGCAGTTCGCCGGGGACTGCGACCAGGATGATGTTTGAACTGGTCCCCGGTGCCCCGGGGCCCTGTGCAATGACCTGGTAGAACCCTGGCTCACCTGTGTCCAGAAGCTGGAGTGCGGCTGGGTTGGGTTGTGCTCAGGCACGTACGGCATGGCGTAGAGCTTGCCGTTCTCGTCCTGCAGGTTGGTGCGCGCCACGTACTCGGCGCGCCGAGAGGAAGCGGTTGTTGCAAAGCCCGTAGAGGTCGTCGCCCTGGTTTCCGGCCATTTCCATCACGTCGCCGCCGAGCGAAATGCCCGGCGTCGAGTGCCCCTGGTCGCGCCCGCTCTCCTCCCATTGCCCGAAGTGGCCGGGGTGCATGTAGTACACGCGCGTGCTGGGCCGCGCCGTTACGTTGGCGGCCCTCTTTTTGTACCTACGCTGTGAGCTCGCTAAGGAGGACAGCGCCATGCGCAGCAAGGCAGGGTACGCCGCGGCAAGGAGCAAGGCATCAACGCGCGCTTTAGCGCCATGACTAGCCACTACTCGTTCGAGGCCGAGTCTGCAACCCGGCCTACGACTGGGAGGATGCCAGGTGCAGAAAACGTGCGCGATGCGCGGCACCGGCTGTGCCAGCCCGTGCCGACGTCGCGCAACGACTGGCTGGAGGATCGCTGTAAGGTGCTGTGGGGCGAGATGGCCCACGGCAAGCTGCCAGACAGCATCGCCGAAGTCTGAGCACAGGAGAGTGCGCTGCTGATGCCAGTGCCCAGGCCGTTCGATGGCTTCATCGAGCACACCACGCGTGTCTCGCTCACCTGTCTGTTGCACTTCTAGCGCAACCGCTACAGCGTGCCGGACTCTTTGGTCACGATCCATTCTTGCGCAGTCCACTACTAACCTGGATCGACCGCGTGCCCACGACTCTGGCGCCCGTTCATGCCGAAGTCCTCGGCGTCGCGCCGCCCCAGATGCCCTGGGTAGACGAGGCCGTAGCGGCTTGTCATCCAGCCGCCGCCCAACACCTGAGAAAGCTGGATCTGGTTCTGCACCTGGGCCAGTCGTATCAAGGCGAGGGCGACCTCTGCCGTGCGCAGACGCTCCTGCGCATCGAGCCAGCTTCTCAGCGGCAGCAGCCCGACCAGGAAGCGCGCCTCGTAGACCCGTGCCGCTTCCGCCGCCTGGATTCGGGCCTGGCGCAATGCGGCCTCCTGTTCCGTGAGCCGGATGCGGGCGGAGAGAGCCTGGTCCACTTCGCCGAGCGCCGTGTACAGCGCCTTGCGGAAACGCACGGCGGCCTCTTCGTAGCGGCTGCGGGCGATGTCCGTCTCGATGCGCAGGGTACGTGCCTGAAGGAAGGGCAGCGTCATACCGAAGCCCAAAGTGGCAACCGGATTGGCGAGCACCTCGAGCAGGGCCTTGCTGGAAGTGCCAAGGGCGCCGGTGAGAGCGATGCGAGGGTAGTAGGCGGCGACCGCGGCGTCGGTGCGGGCGCCCGCGGCCTGGAGCCGCCACTGCGCGGCGCGCAGGTCAGGCCGGCGGCCCAGCAACTCGGCAGGCAAGCCCGGCTGCACCGGCGGCAACGCGATCTCGAGCAGCGTCTGCGGCTCGGGCTCCGGCACGGATGCGCCATCCAGCAACACGCGCACGCGCTCGCGCAGCACCGTGGCGGCCATGCGCTGGGATGCGAGTTCGGCAGCGCGTTCTTGGCGCACTTGGAGCGCCTCATGGAACGCCAGCCGGCCTTCCGCCCCCGCCTGGAAGCGGGCCTCGACCAGGGCGACGATACGCTCGGCGTCGCGTTCCCCGGCTTCGGCCATCGCCACGCGATCGTTGGAGTGGGCGAGCTGGAAGTACAGCTCGGTGACGCTGGCGACCAGCGCCAGCCGCACGGCCTGCCTGTCCTGTTCGCTCGCCTGCGCCTCGAAGCTGGCGGCATCCTGCAGCGCCCCGAGGCGCCCGAAGAGATCTAGTTCCCAGCTCACCGCGGCCTGGCCGGTGCTGCCTGACCCAGCGTCCGCCTGTCCGCTGCCCAAAGCTCGGGCGGCGCGGGTGTTCCATTCGCCCGACACCGTCGGTGCCGACGGCGTGCCCGCGAGGCGGGCCTCGAGCATCGCCCGGCGCAACCGGACGCCTGCGATGGCAAGGTCTGCATTGCGTGCAAGGGCGGTGCTCACCCAGGCGTCAAGCACGGGCAGCTCGCCCGCGCGCCACCAGGCCAAGCCCTTGTCGTTTGCCGGGGCCGCCGGCGCGGTCGCGGCGTGCGCATACGCAGCCGGCACCACGAGCATCGGACTGGGGTGCTCGGGCGCGGCGCATCCGGCGATGGCGCAGGCCAGCAGTGCGGGGAGCGACGCGCGGACGAACGATGCGCGCAGATCAGGAAGAACGGAATGTATGAAGCGCCTCATGTCAATCTCGCGCAAGGGCCTGCACGGGCTCGAGCCGTGCGGCGTTTCTTGCAGGCAGGTAACCGAAAGCCAAGCCCACCAGGCAGGAGCTGAGCACCGCCAGCACCACCGAGAGCGCAGAAAAGGACATCGGCAGCTGCGGCATCAGCAAGGCGATGAGCGCTCCGAGGCCGAAGGCCAGCAACACGCCAGTGGCGCCGCCGATCAGGCAGATCAGCACGGCTTCCATGAGGAACTGCCCGACGATGTCGGCGCGCCGCGCGCCCACGGCTATCCGCACGCCAATTTCTCGCGTGCGCTCGGTCACCGACACCAGCATGATGTTCATCACGCCGATCCCTCCCACCATCAACGACAGGGTCGCCACGCCGGAGATCAGCAGTGCCAGGGTGCGGCTCGTACGCGTGGCGGCCTGCCGGACCTGGTCCGAATTCATGATGAAGAAGTCCTGGCTGCCGTGGCGGTCGCGCAGCACCGAGGTCACGGCGCCCTGCGCGGCACGGCTGGAGACTTCGTCCTTGATGCGCAAGGTGATGCTCTCCAGATATTGCCGTCCCGCGAGGCGGGTCGCCACCGTCGTGTAGGGAACGAAGAAGCCCGGTGTGCTCGACGCGAAACTGCTCTGCATCGGGCGCAGCACGCCGACGACCTGTACCGGCATTTCGCCGAGAAGCACGGTTTGCCCCAGCGGCGATGCGTTACCGAAGAGCGCCGTGGCCGCGCGTTGGTCGATCACGGCCACCTGCGAACGCGCCTCCTGCTCGCGGGCGTCGAAGAAACGGCCTGCAGCCAGCGACAGGCCGCGTACGCGGAACAGTCCCGCGCCCACGCCGTTGACCTGGGCCGATGCCGACGCAGCATCGCGCAGCGCCGTCACCGACACCGAGATGTTGGGCGAGGCGCTGTCCACGTAGAACTGCTGCGCCAGCGCCTCGGCATCGGCCACCGAGAGGTTCTCGATCGCGCTCGCCCTCAGGTCGCCGAAGTCACGGCCGGGGAATATCTCGAGCGTGTTGGTGCCCAGTTCGCGGATCTGGGCCATGACCTGATCCTGCGCGCCGCGCCCCAGCGCGACCACGCACACGAGCGCCGCGATGCCGATCACGATGCCCAGCATCGTCAGCAGTGCGCGCAGCCGGTGGGCATGCAGCGCGCAAAGCGCCATGCGCAGCGTCTGCGCCATGCGTGCAGACACCGCCGCGCCTTCGCGCCCGCCCTCGCCTCGCGGCAGTACCGTCGTGTGCAGCGCCGTCGCGGCTTCGCTGCGCCGATCGGAGACGATGCGGCCGTCGCTGATTTCGATCACACGCGACGCGCGGCGGGCCACCTGGGCATCGTGCGTGACGATGATCACCGTGTGCCCCTGCGCATTCAGCTCGGCGAGCAGGCGAAGCACCTCCTCGCCGCTGGATGTGTCCAGGGCGCCCGTCGGCTCGTCGGCCAGTATCACGCCGCCGCCGTTCATGAGCGCCCGCGCGATCGAGACGCGCTGCTGCTGTCCGCCCGAGAGCTGGTTGGGCCGGTGGTCCGCGCGCGCTCCCAGCCCCAGCCGCTCCAGCAGCTGCCGTGCGCGGGCTTCGCGCTGCTGCGCGTTCCAGCCGGCGTAGATGGCGGGCAGGGCCACGTTGTCGAGCGCGGTCAATTCGCCCAGCAGCTGGTATCGCTGGAACACGAAGCCGAAGTGCTCGCGCCGCAGCTTCGCCAGGCCGTCCGCGTCCAGATCCGCGACCTCCTGGCCGGCAACGCGGTAGCTGCCGGAAGTGGGGCGATCCAGTGCGCCGAGGATGTTCATGAGCGTCGACTTGCCGGAGCCCGAAGCGCCCACGATGGCCACCATCTCCCCCGCCTTGAACCGCAGGTCGATGCCGTCCAGCACGGTGAGCGTGCCCTCCCCGGCCACGAACTCGCGGCGCAGGCCGCGCGTCTCCAGCAATGCCATGGGCGTGCCTACCATAGCGCCGGACCCTGCGGCACGGTGGCATCGGCCGCGACCGGTTCACCGGCCACCACGCGCTCGCCGACCGACAGGCCGCCGAGTATCTGCACCTGCAGGGGTGTGCGCAGGCCGGTCTGCACTTGGCGCTCGACCACGTCCCCGTCCGCTTGAAGCACGCGCACCGTTGCGTACCCGGCCTGCGCGGCCGGACGCACCGCCACGGCGGGAACGAGCAAGGCATTCTCGACCTTCCTCACATGCACGGAGACCTGGACCGTCATCGATGGACGCAGGATTCCGTGGTCGTTGGGCACGTCGAACAGGGCGTTGTAGTAGACAGCCTTGCTCGTGGTTGTTGCGGACGTTGCGCTTCCGGCCGCCACGGCCTCGTTGGCGATCGAATCGGGAGCCGGCTCGATCAGGGCGATGCGCGCCTGATGGCGATCAGAGCGGCCGCCCGGCACCAAGAAGCTCGCCGACATGCCCGCCGCCACGAGGTTCACGTCGGCCTCGGAGATCTCGGCGCGCACGGTCATCACATCCAGCTTCGCCAGCATGACGATGGTGGGCGTGCTCTGGAAGGCGTTCAGTGTCTGGCCCTGCCTGGTGATCACTGCCACCACGGTGCCGTCCATCGGCGCGACGATGCGTGTGTAGTCGAGCTGCGTGCGAGCCGTGTCGACCTGCGTGCGCGCCTGGACGACCTGGGCCTGCAGCGAGTCGATCTCGGCTCGCAGCGTATCCACCGCCGCCTGGGCCGCCTCCAGGTCGGCCTGCGCGGTCGCCTCGGCCACGGCCAGCGTTTGCTGCCGGCGCAGCGACGCCTGGGCCTGCGCCATCGCAACGCGCCGTGCGTTGAGCTGCGCGCGCAGCGCGTCGGCGGCAGCCTCGGCGCTGCGCAACGCGATCTGCTGCGGCTGTGCATCCACCTCGGCGATCAGCTGGCCCTTGGCCACGCGCTGCCCCAGACCCACGTGCAGGCGCTCCACGCGGCCGGACACCTGTGCGCCGACGGCGACCAGTTCCTTTGGGCGCACGCGGCCCACCGCCTGTACGTCCTGGGCCAGGTTGCCGCGTTCCACCACCGCTGTGGCCAGATCGGATCGCGGACCCGCATTCGTTTCCACAAGCACGACCGCGGCCAAGGCGGCAAGCACGACGGCGCCGAGCGCGAGTGCCCATTTCCGAGCTGTCTTCAATGCATCGCTTTCAAGTTGGGTTTCATGGCCCCGTGCCAGGTGGCCTGGAGCGGCCATCCGTCTGGCAACGAGGGAGCCGTCCCATCGAAGGGACCGGAAGGAATTCTTCTGAAAGCGCATCGAGAAAGGGCCGACGCACGATCCAGATCCGATCGAGCGCCGCTGCAACCGGCCGCGCCCTGCAAGCGGCTTCATGCGAATTGATCGAACGTTGATCAAACCCCCAGTGCTTCTGCATCGTGCGAAGAGAGCATTTCGTCACAGTCAATCCTGGAGCCCATCTGGGCTCGCACGCCGCCGAATGCACTCACCGCTTGCAGATTCCAATCCCGTCCCATCCTTGCCGGCTGTGGCTCGCTCCTCAGAGGTCGTGCTCAGCGGCCCCGCACCCCGGCCCGATCGTGCCGGGCCGGCACTGCGGTCAGCAGGGTCGCGCCGTGCATCGCTGCTCCAGCCCAGCGGAGCCTGGGTCGTCGCGCTGCTCGCTGTGTTCGCCGCCGTCTGGCTGCCGCATCTTGTGCAGTCCAGCCTCGTGCCGCCCACGGACAACATCGAGCAGCTCACCTGGGTGCGCAGTCTCGAGTGGGGCTACTACAAGCATCCTCCGCTGCCCACGTGGGTGCTCTGGCTTCCCGTGCAGCTGATGGGTCTGTCGGGGGCGGTCACCTATGTGCTCGGCGCGAGCTTCGTGCTGGCCGCGATGGGGCTCTTCTGGCGATTCCTCTCGGCGCTCCGCGGCGCCGTGTATGCAACGGTGGCGCTGCTCGCGGCCCTGTGCATCACCTACTACAACGGCCGTCTCTACTACTACAACCACGAAGTGGTGCTGATCCCTTTCGCGGTGGCGAGCGCCGTCCTCACCTGGAAGGCATTCGCGTCGAGGCAGCTGCGCTGGTGGCTGTGGCTGGGGGTGTGCCTCGGCGTCGGGGGACTCGCCAAATATCACATCGCCGTGATGGCCTTGGCCGTGGCGGTGTTCTGGACTTGGCAGCGAGGCTGGCAGGATTCGCATCATCGACAGGGCCTTGCACTGGCCGCGGCCGTTTCTTTGGCGGTAATGGCTCCGCATCTGTACTGGCTCTGGACGCACGACCTCGGGCCGATCCACTATGCGATGGAGTCCTCGCTGGGCCTCGATCTCCATGGGATGCGAAGGCTCGGCGTTTGCGTGCGCTGGCTGGTCGATCAGCTGCTGAACCGGGCGCTGCCCGCGTGGCTCCTTCTTCTGTCGGTGCTCTGGCTCGTGGGGCGCGGACGTGCGGACGGCCCTGCGTCGTCGCGTGCGACGCTGTCCGTTGATGTGGAAACGAGCCGAAGGCTCCTGCTGTGCTTCGGGCTCACGCCGCTGGTTTTCAACTTCGTGCTGGGCCTGGTGGTGGGCGCGGACCTGCAGTTGCATTGGGGTGCCCCGTTCCTGCTGCTGGCCGTACCGGCCATCATGGAGCTGGGGCCCTGGAAAGCAGCGTGGGCTCGTGTCTCGTTGAAATCGGCCCTCAAAAGCTTCTGTCTCATTCAACTGGTGCTGCTTGCCTGGGGGCAGATGGTTTCTGCCACCGGCGAGTTTCGGCTTCAGCGCCATCACTGGCGGAATTTCGATGCCAAGGCCCTGGCCGACGCGGTGGCCCCGGCTGCACGCGCTCGTCTTGGAGGTCCGGTCCGCGTGATTGCGGGGCCTCCCGCCGAAGCGGGCGCACTGGCGCTTGAGCTCGGTGAGCGGCCGCTCGTCCTGATCGACGGCCGTTTCGACATCAGCCCCTGGGTGAGCATGGAGCTGGTCAATGAGTGCGGCATGCTGGAACTGAGCAAGTCCGCATCGTCTCCGGGATACCGCCCGGTAGGCGAAAGCTTCCCCGGCTTGTATTGGCGAACGGTCGCCGCTCGCCCGATGCCCATCCACTGCACAGGGAGGACGCATGCAGCCAATTGATTCGCTGACCCGCAAGGCTCTTCTGGACGCCCACATGCGCCTGCACCTCGACGACTTCACACCGGCCGAGCGGGCTTCGCACCATGCACCTTCGGCGCCGGCGCAAGCGAGACAACCTGCGCAACGAGATCACCGCGCCTCCATCAGCTGCGTCATTCCCTGTCGAAACGAAGCCAGAAACCTCGATCTGCTGTTGCCTCGCCTGATCACGGTACTGCGCACATTGGGGCGGGATTGGGAAGTCATCGTCGTCGACGACGGAAGCACCGACGCCACCTGCGAATCGGCGCTGCGCTGGCAGGACCAGGGCGTGCGGCTCGTGGAGCTCTCTCGCAACTTCGGCAAGGAGGCCGCGCTCAGTGCGGGCCTGGATGCGGCGCGCGGCGATTTCGTGCTCCTGATGGACGGCGACGGGCAGCATCCGCCCGAACTGATCCCCGGAATGATCACCCGCTGGACGCAGGGTGCCGACATGGTCTGCGCAACGCGCTCGAATCGCGATTCGGAAGGCTGGATCAAGCGCGTTGGAACGCGGGTCTTCTACAGGCTTCTCGACTGCGACCGGCGCTACCGGGTGCCCGCCGACGCGGGCGACTTCCGGCTGCTGGACCGTTCGGTGGTCGATGCGCTGCGCGCGCTGCCGGAACGCAGCCGATTCATGAAGGGGCTGTTCGCCTGGGTCGGCTTCCGCGTGGAGCAGATGGCCTACGTGCCACCCGCGAGGCCTCACGGCCGCAGCCACTACAGCCTGCAGGCACTGTGCAGCCTGTCGCTCACCGGGATCACCATGTTCACGAGCTGGCCCCTTCGCGCGGCCAGCGTGCTCGGGGGGCTGCTCGCGATTGCCGCGTTCGGCTATGGCGGCACGCTGTGCCTGTCGTACATGCTCTGGGGCAATGAAGTGTCGGGCTGGACCACGATCGTCGTCGCCATGTTCCTGCTGGCGGGGGTGCAGCTGGTGTCGCTCGGGGTGATCGGAGAGTACCTGGCGCGGGTCTTCGATGAAGTGAAGGGGCGCCCGTTGTACCTGGTACGCAGATCCCTGGGCACCGTGCTGAGGGGCCGCGGTCTTGATGATGGCGCCGATTCGGCGCGAGATGCCACATGGGACGCTCCGCGTTCAGATCGACGTGGGGCAGCCAGACACCCGGACGTCGAGGATTGAAGCCGATGAACAGGCAATCCACATGCTTCACTGCGGAAGTTCGCAGCATCCAGCCAGGCGCCGCGAACCCGGCAGCCGGATCGGAACCATGCGCCAGGCAGATCGGTGAGCGCAGCGATGAGCTGCCCTCGTGCCCCGAGCGCACCATCGCCGTGTGCGTGGATGATTTCGGCCTGAATACCGGTGTCAATGCAGCCGCGCTGCACCTGGCGGAGATGCGCCGCGTGAGTGCGCTCAGCGCGATGACCCAGGCACCGGAGTGGGAAGACGGCGCGGCGCGTGCACGGCGCCTTGACAGCCGGCGGATCGACGTCGGCCTGCATTTCAACCTCACGCAGTCGTTCGGTGGAGCGCCTGCGTTGGGGTCGGTGCAGGCCTTGATCGCGGCCACGCGTCTTCGGCTGCTGCCGAAGCGTCTTGTGCGCGAAGCCCTGCTGCGCCAGCTCGACGCGTTCGAGGAAGAGATGTTCAGGGCACCGACCCACGTGGACAGCCACGAACATGTGCATCACCTGCCGGTGATAAGCGAGGTCGTGCTGGATGTGCTGCTCAAGCGATACGGCAGCGCGCTGCCATGGGTGCGCGTGAGCGCCGCGCCGGCCACGTCGCTGGCCGGATCTTTGCGAAGTGCCGATGAGCGCAAGGGCTGGCTCATCGACCGCGTGGTGGGCGCCGAGCCTTTCCGCCGTCGTGCGCGCTCGCTGGGATTCGGCGCCAACCGGCGCCTGCTGGGCGTATACGGATTCGATGCGACCGAGAGCGGGTATGGCTCCCTATTGCGGCGATGGCTGAGGCAGGCCCACAGCGGCGATCTCCTGATGTGCCACCCAGGCAGCGCGGCAGCAGGCGACGTCATCAGCCGTGGGCGATGCGTCGAGTTCGCCGTGTGGTCCGACCATCATCTTCCCGACCTTCTGGGTGAACTGGGCGTTCGCATCGCGCCGATGTCGGTGCTGCGGACCGCTACAGCGTGAAGATCGTGGAGCGGGACACGGTCTTCGGCGGGAGCTTCATCGGCGCGCTGGATGTGGACCCCAGCGGCTTCGAGTTGGGTGTACTGCCAGCCGCCGCCTCACGCGAGCGCAGCAGCTCACGGACCGAACCAGAAGAACAACCACGCTGCCACCGCGCCGAGCACGACCACCAGGAGCAATTCGTCGGCCCGGGCAGAAACCCACGCTGAAATGGTTAAGCCATCCCGTGTGCGCGCCTCCGGGACGTCCGAAGTGGAGAACGCGTTGTGCCATCTCGGATGCCGGAGCCGACGCATCGGCCAGGTTGCGAATTCGGTTGTCCGTACTTCTTCGATGACCGGTTGCTGCTGGAAGGTGCGAGAAGATGACGGCTCGAACTGAAAATCCATGGCTTGCTCTTGATGACGACGCGAGCCGATGCTCTCGTTGCGCGATGGATTTGCGATCGAGCGTTCATGTGGTTTCGTTCAAGAGACTGTCCTCGCCGGGGATTCGGATGTAATTCGCTCCGGCAAAGTCTTCGCAGCCATGGCGAACGCGCATGACGCCTGCGGCCGAATCCACCGGCTCGGCGAGGGCGGTTCTTGATCAGATCTTGACAAATGGTGGTTCGACGGTTGATAGACGCAACTGACAATCGACTTCAACCCTGGTCGCTGTGAACGGTGACCGCGTTGACGTTCCACTCATGCGCATTTGGATCTCATCGATGCCTGGATTCATGGGCAAACACGTTGCGCGTTGACGACTGGCCGAGCCACCTCCTGGAGCACCTCGGACGCAGGTGTCGCGTACCCGCGCGGCTGGGCGCTCAGGAGCGCGTCTGATAATGCCGGGGCTGCCCGCGTGTGAACCCCATCGCGAGCCAGAGTGATGCCCGCTTCAGAACAGAAACACGATTCCCATGGCAAACGAGCGCATCCTGATTGTCGAAGACGATTCCCAGATCGCCGAGGTGCTGGCTGCCTATCTGCAGCGAGACGGCTACCTCACATCCATATGCCGCGATGGCGGCGAAGCCATGCAGATGTTCCGCCAATGGGAGCCGGACCTCGTGCTTCTCGACTACATGCTGCCGCAGGTCAGTGGCAACGAGATCCTTGCAGCCATCCGCCGGGCCGGCGATGTACCCGTCATCATGGTGACGGCCGTCGATGGAGAAGTGGAGAAGTTGGGCGCGCTTCGCTACGGTGCGGACGACTATGTCGTGAAGCCCTTCAACCCCAAGGAAGTGGTCGCGCGTGTGCAGGTCATCTTGAAGCGGGTGCGCAACAGCTTTCTACAGAGCGCCCAGTCGCACCTGGCGTGGGGTCCGCTGGAGCTCGATCTCGATGCAGTGATGGCGCGTGTCGCGGACAAGGCCGAGCCTCTGGATCTGACGATCACCGAGTTCAAGCTCCTGGCGACGCTGATGCGCCATCCGCGAAAGGCGTTCAGCCGCCTCGAATTGCTGGAGGCGTGCCTGCCCGAGAGCGATGCGCTCGAGCGCGTGGTCGACACGCATGTCCACAACCTGCGTCGCAAGCTCGAAGACCAGGGCGTCAGCGGCATCCTTACGGCGGTGCGGGGCGTCGGCTACCGGCTTGGCGACTCGCGATGAAGCCATCGCGCCGGTCGCTGTGGTCCTGGCTCACCTGGCGGATGATCGCGCTGGCGATTGCCGCGACGGCGGCCGTGCAGGCGGGCATGTGGGTCCGCTACAGCTACTGGGAATCGAAGATCGATGCTCAACTGCCGCCGGGCGTCGCCGATGAACTCCGTCGGCTCGAGAACGGGCCCAAGAGCGCGGAAGTCTCGAAGCGCCTGAGCGAGCTCTACACCCAGTACGGCGACCGCTTCGTCACCCCGTCGGATTCGGAAGACCTGCTCGTCCAGATGCTGCTGAGCCTTTCGATCACCCCGTTCGTGGCGCTGTTCGGGCTGCTCCTGGCGCGCCGCATCGTCGAGCCCGTCTCGGATGTCGCGACGGCGGCAGAATCGGTCTCGATGGGACGTTTCTCCGCCCGTGCGCCGGTGCTCCACTCCGCCCCGGCCGAACTCCAGCGCTTGGCCAATCACTTCAACTCGATGGCCGAGCGCCTGGAGGCCTACGACCGGGAATTGCAGGACTCCAGCGCTGCGATCGCCCATGAGCTTCGCACGCCGCTCACTGCCGCAATGGGGCGGCTGCAGGGCATCGTAGACGAGGTGTTCCCGCTCGACGAGAAGCAGATCCGGACCGTGCTCGATCAACTGGGGCAGATCAACCGCATCATCGGCGACCTCCAGGTCCTGTCATTGGCCCAGGGCGGCCGCTTGCAGCTGGAGATGACGGAGTTCGACCTGCACGGGTTCGTCGATGAGCGCCTCTCATGGGCGCTTCCCTCCCTTCAGGAGCGCGGCATGACGGCGGCCAACCATGTGAGCAGGAGGGAGACGGTGCGCGCCGACCGGGGCAGGCTGGGCCAGGTTGTTTCGGCACTGATCGACAACGCAGTGCGCTATGCGAGCGACGGCGGCGTCGTGGAGATCGACTGCCGCGCCGATGCTTCCACCCTCGAACTGATTGTGCGGGACCGTGGCAAGAGCGCTTCGGTGGACGACGTATCGCGCTTCTTCGAACGCTTCTGGCGCAGCGAGCGGTCTCGCTCCCGCTATGCGGGCGGAACCGGCCTGGGGCTCTCGGTCGTGCAGGCCATCTGCCAGGCACATGGCGGCGAGGCCAAGGCTGCCGCGCGGCCTGGAGGCGGCTTGGAGATCCGGATCTGCCTGCCGCGCGACCAGGGGCTGCGCAGAGCGATCGGCTGAGAAGCGTTCGCTCCCGGAATGGGGAGCGTGCGGTTCTCCGGCTTGTGGCGCAACGCCGCACTGCAGGTTTTCGAAAGAAAGCCGCTTGACCAATCCTTGATGCGCTACCGACCGATCTTCGATGAAGCATCGGCACCATGAGGGCATGAATCATTTCCAGGGCCCCAAGAAACGCATGCCGGCGCTGCCGCCGCAGGCGCGGGCGCAGGCCCCATCCTCCCGGAACACCTCAAGGACATCAATGCAAGGACTTTTCATGAAGAACCCGCAGCATCAGAAACCATGGTCATCCGTACTGGCCGCGCTCATGCTGCTGGCAGCGGGGTCCGCAAGCGCGGGCGTGAGCTGGTCCATCGGCATCGGTTCGCCGAATGTGGTCGTGGTGCCTCGGCCACCGGCCGTGGTGTATGAAGCCGCACCGAGCTACCTGATGCCGGCGCCCGTGTATCCGGTTCCGCCCCGTGTCGTGGTTGCTCCGCCGGTCATCTATCAGCCGCCCCCGGTCGCGCTGCGGATCGACCAAGACTACGACCCGTATCGCCACCACATGCACGATGACGACTGCGACGACGACTGACGCTCGCAGATGAGCGGCGCGGCGTGCATCCCCGCGCGGCGCACGCCTGCACTGGCGCCACGGTCTGGCGAAAGGGCCGTCGCTCGCGCCTCGCGGCCCATCATGTCTTCTGCCTCTGCGGCAGCTGAATCCCATTGTTCCGATGAATGCCTCGCCTCCGGGCTCTTCCCTTTTTTTTGCCACTGACATGTGGCGTCTTCTGAAACCCTTCGCCGGTGTCGCCGTGGTCGCGACGCTCATCGGCAGCGCGGGTGGCCTGGCCACGGCTGCGCTGTTGGAGCAGATCAACACGGCCTTGCATGGCGCTCCTGCCCTCTCGGTTGCGGCGTTGTCCGGGCTCGCGGTCCTGGCCGTGCTCGCCGTCGGTGCGCATGCGGCGGCTGGCGTCCTCAACAGTGTGACGGGACAGCGGGTGGTTGCGGCCCTTCGCAAGGATGTGTCCCTGCGAATCGTGCGCGCGCCGATCTCCGCAGTGGAGCGCATGAAGAGCCACCGGCTGCAGGCGATACTCAATGAGGACATCGACACCATCGGCGATTTCACGGCGGAGTTCGCCGGCCACGCTTCGGCTTTTGCCGTCACCGCGGGCTGCGCGATCTACCTGTTCAGGCTCTCGCCCGTTCTCTTCCTGGTCAGCGCGCTCGCGCTGGTCGTCGGCATCCGGATCAATTTCGCTGCGGCGAAGGCCTGGAGCCGCAACTTTGAGCAGGCCCGAGCCGGCGAAGACGAATTGCAGAAGCAATACCGCAGCGTCGTGGAAGGCGCCAAGGAACTCCGGCTCAACCGGAATCGCCGTGCCCAGGTCCATGGCGTGCGCCTGTCAGGCGCAGCCGATCTGGTCGCGCGCCTCAAGGCCCGCGCGCTGGGCCTGTTCTGGGCCGCCGAAGGTACGAACTCGGCGATCTTCTTTCTGGTCGTGGTCTGGATCCTGGCTTCGCGCCCGTCGTTGGGAATCGATGCGCAGGTCGTCAGCGGCTTCATCATCGTGCTGCTGTTCGTCAAGGGACCGATCGAGGAGTTGGCCGCCCTGCTGCCGTTCCTGAGCCAGGCGCAGGTGGCGTTCCGGCGTATCGCGCGCCTGTCGGCGGAGTTCAGGGAGGAGCCGCAGGGCGCCGGCTGCGCCGAGCCTGCGCTTCTCGCGAGCCACATCGAACTGCGTCAGGCCCGCTACCGTTTCGAGGCCCGGCAGGAAGGCGCCAAGCCCTTCGACGTGGGTCCTATCGACCTGCAGCTTCGACGCGGTGAGACGCTGTTCATCGTCGGCGGCAACGGCAGCGGGAAGACAACGCTCGTCAAGCTGCTGCTTGGCCTCTACCGGCCGAGCGAAGGACAGCTTCTGCTCGACGAAGTGCCAGTGGACGACAGCAGCCGCGAAGCCTATCGAGGGCTCTTCTCCGCCATCTTTTCCGACTACCACCTGTTCGACGAACTGGTCGCGCAGGATGCGGAGCACGTTCGGGCCGCCGGCGAACTGATGCGACGGCTGGATGTCGCGGACAAGGTCCGGCTCGTCGACGGCATGTTTTCAACCACGGACGTCTCGACGGGCCAGCGCAAGCGCCTCGCGCTCGTGCACGCCTGGCTGGAAGACCGTCCGGTGGTCATGTTCGACGAATGGGCTGCGGACCAGGACCCGGAGTTCCGCAACGTCTTCTATCGCGAGCTGCTGCCCGAACTCAAGCGCGAGGGCAGGACCCTGATCGTGGTATCGCACGACGATCGCTACTTCGATGTCGCGGACCGCGTGGTCCGGATGAGCGATGGCCGGATCGTCGAGGACGCCAGGCCACCGCGCGCGCACTTGCCGATTCGGGCTAACAAAGTCCGGTGATCGATGGAACCATGGCTGCAGCGGGCGCACGGCGCGCCTGTTCCACATCACCCAGAGACTCAACGAGGCATGTTGTGAACGACATCGAATCCATTCTCGAAACCCTGCACTTCCCCGACGCGCCGAAGATGGCTGCGGGCTCCTATCCCGGACCGCGCGCGGCCGAAGCCCTGGCGCTGTCGGCTCGCACTGAATCCATGGCGCGCGGCGGCGGCCGCATGCCGGTCGTGATGGACCGCGCCTTCGGCGCCACCTTCAAGGACCCGGACGGCAGCACCTTCATCGACCTGTCGGCCGGCGTCGGCGTGAGCAGCGTGGGCCGCTGCCATCCGAAGGTGCAGAAGGCGATTGTCGAGCAGTCGCAGCAGCTGATGCATGCGATGGAGGTCAACAGCACCCGTCGCACCGAGCTGGCCGCGCGACTGGCGGCCCTGATGCCCGAAGGCCTGCGCAACGATTGCATCACCTTCTTCGCGCAGAGCGGAAGCGACGCGCTCGAAGCGGCGGTGAAGTTCGCGCGACGCGTGACGGGCCGCCACCAGATCATCGCCTTCCACGGCGGCTATCACGGTGTGTGGCATGCGTCGAATGCGCTGACCACGGGCACGGCCTACCGCAAGGGCTATGGGCCTTTCATGGGAGGCGTGATTCATGCACCCTACCCGTACGCCTATCGCTTCCCCTTCGATACCACTCACAAGTCGGCCGAGCAGATCGCAGGCGAATACGTGGACTATCTGCTGAACACGCCCTACACGGCCGCCGATGACGTGGCCGCCGTGATCGTGGAGCCGGTGCAGGGCGAAGGCGGGTATGTGCCGCCCTCACCCGAGTTCCTGCAGCTGCTGCGCAAGGCCTGCGACCGAAGCGGCACGCTGCTGATCGTGGACGAGGTGCAGTGCGGCGCCGGCCGCACGGGCCGCATGTGGGCAGTGGAGCACACGGGCGTGAAGCCCGACATGCTGACCTTCGGCAAGGGCATCGGCGGTGATGTGCCTATGGCCGGCATCGCCATGCGCAGCGAACTGGCCGCACGCATTCCCGATGGCTCTGTCCCCAACACCTTCGCGGCGAACTCGCTGTCTGCCGCGGTGGCGCTCACCAACCTCGAGATCCTGCACGACCCCGAGATGGGGCTGATTCCGCGCGCGGAGCTGCTGGGCCAGGAAGTGCAGGAACGGGTGCGCGGCTTCCAGAGCCCCTACGTGGGCGAAGTGCGCGGCAAGGGCCTGATGATTGGCATCGAGCTCGTCGAGGATAAGGCCACCAAGGAGCCGCTGGCGCCGCAGAAGGTCGGCCGGATCATGGAATACGTGCTCGGCCACGGCGTGCTGATGGTGCCCTGCGGACGCTATGGCAACGTGATGCGCGTGATGCCTTCGCTGACCATTTCGAAGCGGCTGCTGCACCGTGCGCTGGATGTCTTCGGCGAGGCGCTGGCGTCGCTCTGAACCGGCAGCGCCGCGCGCCGTGCGCCCCCGTCGCCTACTGCTGGGCGATGCGAGCCGTGAGCTCCGACGCGGCGGTGGTGATCAGAGTGCACAGGTAGCTTTCCTGGAAGGCCCTGAAGCGCTCATTGCGTCCCACCAGCGTCATGCTGCCGAGCACGCGCTGCTTCTCGTCGAAGATCGGCGCTGCCACGCCCGTGCGGCCCGGATGCAGCTCGCTTTCGCTGATGCAATAGCCCTGCTTGCGGATCCCCAGCAAGCCCTTGGAGAAGGACTTCCATTCAAGCCCCTGCTGCTGCCCCTCGGGCGTGCTGGCATGGGCATCGAAGACGCGGCGGATCTGCCGCGGAAGCAGGTAGGCCAGCACCACGCGCGAGGTTGCGCTGTGGAATAGGTCGATGGGACGGCCGCGGCCTCCGCCCACGGGCCCGGGGTCGGGGCCGCGGCGGATCAGCACGTTGACCACCGAGTCGCCGTACCACTCGCTGATCACGGCGTCCAGACCCGTCTCGGCCACCAGCTTCTCGACGAGGTCGCGGCTGCGCACCAGCACCGGGTCGTAGTCGGTCATCTGGTGCTCCAGCGCGATGATGCGCGGTCCCAGCGAGTAGCCGCGGGGCAGGCGCACGAGGAGGCCGGCATCGCCGAGTTCGCGCAGGTAGCGGTAGGCGCTGGCGGGCGTGTAGCCGAGCTGGTTGCAGATGATCTCGACGTCGATGACCGGCTGGTCGGGCCGGAAAAGGCCGAGGACATCGAGCATGCGGCGGAGGCTGTTCATCGTCTGAAAAGGCTGCTGTCGTGAAATAGGAAATCGTACGGGCACGCCGAGGCGCGCTGCCCTTCATTGTCGGGCACGGCCCGAGGACCTGATCGGGGCTCGCGGCAGCCCCGGATTCCCCAGACACTGATACTTGAGAGAGGACGCAAGCAAACACCATGGCCCTTGACCAACCCATCCACACCCCAAGGCTCGAGCTGCGGCGCTTTCGCGAGCAGGACGCCGCGGACCTGTTCGACTATCTCCAGTCGCCGACCGCGAGCTGCTTCCTGTCGCTTGCGCTCGCGGACGTCGAAGCCGCGCGGGCCGAGGCGCGGAGACGCAGTACCGACGGCGAGCATGTGGCCATGTGCCTGCAGAACACGGGTCAGCTCATCGGCGACCTGTTCGCCATGCAGGAAGACGACACCTTTTCGGTCGGCTGGAACCTCAACCCGCGTTTCGGCGGCCTGGGCTACGCCCGTGAGGCAGCCGAGGCGTTGTTCGCCCATCTCTTCCATGCGCGGGCCGCGCGCCGGCTCTATGCCTATGTGGAAGACCACAACGGTGCCTCCCGGCGGCTGTGCGAGAAGCTGGGCATGCGCGCCGAAGGACTATTCCTCGAGTTCATCTCGTTCAGGAACGATGCACAGGGCCAGCCCGTCTACGAGAACACCATGCAGTACGCGGTCCTTCGCAAGGAATGGCTGCTGGCTTCATCGGCTTGACTGGCGCCACTCCGGGGCTCAGCTGCGGTCCTGGCCCAGCGCGGCAAAACGCTGCGGATCGCGTCTTGCCAGCCGTGATGCGGCCAGCCAGCCGGCCGCCGCCGCGAGGGGCACCGTGATCACCAGTGCCACCGAAATGCCCCGGCTCGCACCGGTGAGCACATGGAAGTTGCCCACCGCCAGCACCAGCACTACCAGCAGGCCCGCGCACGCCAGAAGCGGCAGCACGCGGATCCGCAGCCGGCCGTAGCCGTGCGACTCGGCCCTGAAGAAGCGCACCACCGCCACGGCCGTCGCGATCATCAGCACCAGCAGGCACAGCGTGGCCAGGTTGCTGAGCCAGGCGAACTGGGTGAGCACCGGGTCGGCGCCCAGCAGCGCGAACAGCCCGACCGCCACCGCGCTCAGCACCGTCTGTAGCACCGAGGCCACGTACGGGCTGCGGTGGCGTGCATGTGTCCAGCCCAGGCGAGCAGGCATCAGGCCCTCGCGGCCCATGGCGTAGAAGTAGCGCGCACTGGAGTTGTGGAAGGCGATCAGTCCCGCATAGATGCTGGCGATGAACATTATGCGCAGCAGCATCGTCAGGCCATGGCCCGCGTAGGTGTCCGACAGCAGGTACAGCAGGTTGGTCGGATCGGCGAGTGCGGTGATGGCGGCCACCACCCGGTCGCTGCCCGCGCCGAGCACCAGGCACCACAGCGAGAATGAATAGAAGCCGCCCACCAGCAGAAGCGCCGCATAGGTAGCGAAGGGAATGCTGCGCTTCGGGTCCTTGGCTTCTTCGCTGTAGATGGTGGTCGCCTCGAAGCCGATGAAGGCCGCGAAGCAGAACAGCAGGCCGATGAAGGGGTTGCCGCTGGTGAAGGCCTCGGGAGAGAAGGAGTGTGCGTCGATGCCGTGCGCACCGCCCTTTGACAGGATCAGCACGTCCAGGGCCAGCACCGCCAGGTATTCCGCCACCACGAAGACCGCGAGCACTCGCGCTGAGAAGTCGATCTGCCGGTAGCCGAAGACCGCCACGCTGGCCATCGCGGCGAACGCGCAGGCCCACCACGACACCGCCAGGCCGAACTGCGCCTTAAGCGCCTCGGACGCCACCGCGCCGAGCAGGCCGTACAGCCCGAACTGCAGCGTGACGTAGCCGAACACGGCCACCATCGCGGCCGCTCCGCCTGCCCTGCCGCCCAGGCCGCGCGCCACCATCGCATAGAAGCCTCCGGCGCTGGTAACGCAGGTGGCCATGGCGGTGTAGCCGGTCGCGAACATCAGCAGCAGCCCGAGCGCCACCAGCACCAGCACCGGCGTGCCGGCGCCGTTGCCCAGCATCATTCCGATCGGGAAGCCGCCCGCCACCACGCTCAGCGGGCTCGCGGCTGAAATGACCAGCAGCGTGATGAAGCCGGCGCTCAGCGTGCCGCGGCGCAGGCTGGTGGTGTGGGGGTGGCGCGTTTCCTGGGCAGGTGTCATCGCGGGAGTCAGCGTTTCCATGGGGCGTCGCAATGCGTGCCGCGCGCGGACGCGTGCGGCGGTGAGAGAGAAAGAAGGTCGTGCACGGAGTGCCGGCCGCCGAGAGAGGCAGTCTAGGAAGGCATGCACGAGCAGCGGTATCCCGGATCGGCAATCCGGACACGCATGCCCGCATCAGGCGTCATGCCACCTGGCCGCCCGCGGCGTCTGCGACGGCAGTTCGCCGAAAAGCTCCTGGTACTCCGCTGCGAAATGGCTCAGGTGGAAGAAGCCCCATTGCCCCGCCGCGTCGCCCACGGTCAGCTCGCCGGCGCGGCTGCCCATCAGGGCGCGCCGCACACCGTTCAGGCGCACAGAGCGCAGGTAGCTCAGCGGCGTCGTATCCGCCACCGAGCGAAAGCTGTTCTGCACCGTGCGCCGGCTGACCTGGAGACGCTCGCACAGCTCCATCACGCTGGGTGCGCTCATGGTTTCAGCCATGGCCATGCGGTGGCACTTCTCGACGATGAAGTCCTGGGTGGAACTGCCGCTGCGCTGATGCCGGTCGCAGGCGGGATCGATCACCAGCTGCACCAGTTCGCCCAGCAGCGCCTGTTCGAACTCCTCCTGCCGCGCAGGCGTGCCGCTGAGTTCGTCGTTGACCAGGGCTTCGGAGAACATCGCCATCAGGCGCTGGCGGCATTCGGCGAAGCGCTGCGCCGGCACCTTGATGACGGGCTGGCGCAGCAGCCGGGCTATCTCTTCGGCAAAGGGAGCTTCCAGGAGCGCCGCGTCGAAGAAGGCACGGTCGAAGGTGATGGACAGCAGGTCCATGCCCGTGGGCATGTGGAACATGAACTCCTCGCCGCCGCGGAGGAAAAATAGGCTGTTGTCGTCCGCATCGCGTCCCTGCATGCGGGCGGTGCCGGGAATGGCGATCGGGACTGCGAAGCACACGCGCTGGCTGGGTGCCTCGCCTTGCTGGACCACGCGCTGATTGATGCGTTCGCGAAAGACGTGGCAACGGTCGCTGGACAACTGCTGAAGCGAGCTCTCGAGCGTACCGGCCGTCAGCTGGCTGTAGAGCTGGCTCCAGTGAGCCACCGATGCGGCATGGGCATGCACGTCCTGGAAATGGCGGATGCTTCGGATCATGGTGTGGAATCCTTGCTCAGAAGAGGCTCGAGTGTGTTTCCAATAAATGCATATTTATCGGATAGAAGAAATTGTGCATAGATTGAGTCCGGTGTCAGACAGAGGAAACCCGATGAGGGAAATTCGAATTAATAGGGGGAGATCTGAGGTTGCGGCCGTTCTGCGACGATCGACCTTCATGCGTGCTCGATTTCGAAAGAGCAATAAACGTGCAAGACTGAGTGAGGTCCGTCGCACCGCCGCGGTGCGCCGGGCACGGCAGCAGTGGCTGCCCGTCGCCAGCGTGCATGCCCATTGCTGATTTGGGCTAACGCAGCGCGGGGCCCTCCCTGGACACTGCGGCCGTTCGAACACCCGCAGACACCATGACTCAGAACCTGAAGCATTTCATCGAAGGCGCCCACGCCGAAGCTTCCGACGGCGCGCGTATGCGCCTCGTCAGCCCCGTGGACGAACAGGAATACGGCAGTGCCGCCCGCGGCACCGCCGAAGACGTCGACCGCGCCGTGGCCGCGGCCCACGCCCAGCTCGAAGGCGGCGCCTGGAGCCGACTGCACGCCAGCGAGCGGGCCCAGCTCCTGCTGCACCTTGCCGACCTGGTCGAGCGCGACACGGCCCTGCTCGCCGACATGGACGCCAACGCCATCGGCCGCTCGCCGATGGAGCCGCGCATGATGGATGTGCCCAACGCCGTCGCCAACCTGCGCGCGGCCGCAGGTTGGACCAATCAGCTCGAAGGCCGCACGGTGCCCACCGGAGGCTACATGGGCACGCCCACGCTGTCGTACACGCTGCGCGAGCCCGTGGGCGTGGTCGCGGCCATCGTGCCGTGGAACTCGCCGCTGATGATCACCGTGTGGAAGCTCGCCGCGCTGCTCGCCGCCGGATGCACCGTGGTGATTAAGCCCGCCGAGGAAACGCCCCACTCCGCCCTGCACTTGGCGCGGCTGGCGCAGGAGGCGGGCTTTCCCGACGGCGTCATCAACGTGGTGACCGGCTTCGGCGACGTGGTGGGCCGGGCGCTGTGCGAGCACCCGCTGGTCGCCAAGATCAGCTTCACCGGCAGCCCCGAGGCGGGCCGCGCCATCCAGCGCATCGCCGCGCCGCTCTTCAAGCGCGTCACGCTGGAACTCGGCGGCAAGAGCCCGCAGATCGTTTTCGACGATGCCTCGTTCGACGACGCGCTGCGCGGCTGCGCCATGGGCCTGTTCGTCAACCAGGGGCAGGTGTGCGCCGCCGGCTCGCGCATCCTGGTGCAGCGCAGCCTCGCGAAGCCTTTCGCACAAGCGCTGGCCGAGGCGGCCCGCGCGGTCACGGTCGGCGACCCGCGCCAAGCCGGCGTGCAGATGGGGCCGGTGGCCAAGAAGGCGCAGTTCGAACGCGTCAACCGCTACATCCAGCTCGGCCTGGACGAAGGCGCGGTGCTGCTGGCCGGCGGCGTCTCCCGGCCCGAGAAGGGTTGGTTCGTGCAGCCCACCATCTTCGCCGAGGCTACCAACCAGATGACCATTGCCCGCGAGGAGATCTTCGGCCCTGTGGGCACCGTGATTGCCTTCGACTCCGAGGAGGAGGCCGTCGCGCTGGCCAACGATTCGTCCTACGGTCTGGCGGCCACGGTGTGGACCATGCAGGTCGCGCGGGCGCACCGCGTGGCCGCGCGCGTCAAGGCCGGTGCAGTGGGCGTCAACTGCTGGAGCCCGCTGGACGCCAACCTGCCCTGGGGCGGCCTCAAGACGAGCGGCATCGGCCGCGAGGGCGGCCTGCCCGGCGCGCTCGCGTACACCGAAGAGAAGGTCATCACCGTGCTGCTGCCCGCCTGAGCCCCAGCCTCACAATTCACCAGACGAGGAATCCCGACATGGGTTGGCGCAACACGATCGACGCCTGGGGCCGGGCGTCGATGCTCTTCCATTGGGCCACGGCCGCAGCCTTCATCACTGCCTACGTGGTCGTCTACTACGTGATCTGGTTCGTCGATCCGCAGACCAGCATCAAGCCCGCGCTGTTCGGCACCACGCCCGATGCCGAGCGGGTGGTGCCGCTGCTCAACATCCATTGGGTGCTGGGCCTGTCCATCGGCTTCCTCACGCTGCCCAGGCTGGTGTGGCGCATCGCGGGCGGCGTGCCGCGGCATGTCGCCGGCTCGCGCCTGGAGCGGCTGTCCGCCGACGCGGCGCACTGGGCGCTCTACGCCATCTTGATCCTGATGCCGCTGTCCGGCTACATGACGACCTACGATCCGACCGACTTCGGGCTGTTCGTGATCCCGGCCTGCCGCGACACCGCCATCGCAGCCGCGATCCGCGACGCACTCAGCCTGTCCGTGGCGCAGCTGGAAGACGCCGCCTGGGCGGTGCACAGCTTCATCGGCGCCTGGCTGGCCTGGCCGCTGGTGGTGCTGCACGTCGGGGCCGCGCTGCTGCACCACTTCGTGCGCAAGGACGCCGTGCTGCGGCGCATGCTGCCGCTGCGTCCCAGCGCCGGCTGATCCAACCCTCCACTGCCCGATCCGCACCACAACGACGCGCCGCATCGCGATGCGGCGCGGCGTGGAGCAACGTCGTACGGCGCCTTGCGGCCACGCATGAAGCGGTGCGATCGCGCAGCGGCAAGCAGATGCCGATCTCGGATAACGGCCGGCACCGCCTCCCTCCGATAGTCCAAAGACCCTACTGCCGGTTGGTAAAGCGGGCATCGGCGCATCCCGGGCACGGTCCGGGCGATCCGGATCCACACACCTCGCCTCTTCATCTTTCAGGAGTTCCCATGACCCAGCACTGTGCAAGAACCCTTCGGCCCCTCGCCCTGGCGGCGGCCCTCGCCGCGGGCCTGCTCTGCCCCGGCTTCTACGCCATGGCCGCGCCCGATGCGGCCCAGCTCGACAAGCTCACGCCCTCGGGCGCGCAGCGCGAGGGCAATGCCGACGGCAGCATTCCCGCTTGGCAGGGCGCGGAGCCGCCGCTGGCCGGCTGGGAATGGGGCAAGCTGCGTCGCGACTTTTGGAAGCACAAGGACGAGAAGCCGCTGTTCACCATCGATGCGGCCAACGTCGATAAGTACGCCGACAAACTCTCGGCCGGCCAGGTCGCCATGCTCAAGCAGCGCAAGGACTACCGCATGGACGTCTACCCGTCGCATCGCACCTGCGGCGTGCCGGACTTCGTTGCCGCCAACACGCGCAAGAACGTGGGCACCTCCCGCCTCAACGACGACGGCTGGAGCCTGAAGGAGGCGACCGTGCCGGGTTATCCGTTCCCCCTTCCCTCCAATGGCGTGGAGGCGATGTGGAACTCCAAGATGCGCTACCGCGGCGTGGGCGTCGACTACAAGGGCACCATCACCACCGTCTCGCCGCGCCGCGGCAGCACGGAGTGGATCCGCGCCGACTCGGAGCAGACGGTGTTCATACCCTCGGGCGCCAAGGGGTCGCAGCAGCTGTCCTCGCTGCCGCCCGTGGAGTTCTACGTGTACTTCGGCTACACCTCGCCCGCCGCGCTGGCCGGCCAAGCCCTGGCGATCACCCAGTACCTGAACCAAGCCGAGAACGAGACCTTCTACTACTTCCCCGGCCAGCGCCGCGTGCGCCGCATGCCGACCTATTCGCACGACGCGCCGCAGATCGGCATGGAGAACCAGTACACGCTGGACGAGCCGCAGGTCTTCAACGGTGCGCTCGACCGCTTCGACTGGAAGCTGGTGGGCAAGAAGGAAATCTACGTTCCCTACAACGCCTTCGGCGCCTACGACTTCAAGGCCAAGTTCGAGGACGTGGCGCGCGACGACTTCATTGCGCAGTCGCATCGCCGCTACGAGTTGCACCGCGTGTGGGTGGTGGAAGCCACCGTCAAGGCCGGCATGCGCCATTCGGCACCCAGGCGCACCGTCTACCTCGACGAGGACAGCTGGGCGCCGCTGCTGATGGACGACTTCGACGGCCAGAACAAGCTCGCCAAGATGCGCGAGGGCTTCCTCATTCCGGTGTACGAGACCGGCTCCTGCGACGCGATGGCCATGGTGCAGAACAACCTGGCCGAAGGCCGCTACGTCTTCGACACGCACACCGTCGGCGTCGGCAAGGACATCCGCTGGTTCACCGAGCCGACCGGCCCGCGCATGCGTTCGGGCTTCTTCACGGCCGACAACCTTCGCGCCATCAGCGAGCGCTGAGCGCCGCGCTTCGAACGACGACAACAAGCCCCGAGGAGAAGATCCGATGAACTTCACCGCCCGCCCCTCCAGCACCCTCGCCCGGCTGGGCGCCGTGCCTGTCGCCTGCCTACTCGCAGCGACGGGGGCCACCCATGCCTTCACCTTCGAGACCGACAACGTGCGGGGGAGCTTGGATTCCACCATCACGATCGGCACCGGCATCCGCGCGAAAGACCCTTCGTGCACGCTGATCACGCAGGGTGCCGCCGGCATCGGCGCGCCCGCGGGCTGCCTAGCGCCAACTTCGTCGCTGGGCGACCAGGGCAACCTGAACTACCGCAAGGGTGACGCCTTCACCACCTACGTCAAGGGCAGCCATGAGCTGCTCCTGAAGATGCCCGACGACATCACCTTCCTCGGTCGGGTGAACTGGATGCGCGACCTCACGGCCACCCACACCTCCGGCTACACCAGCGGCGCCGCGCCGCAGTACCTGCCGGACGGCCTGGCCAGCGACGCGCGCGGCGACCTGCGCTTCAAGGCCCGGCTGCTGGACTTCTGGGTGAGCAAGACCTTCCAGCTCGGCGGCGAGACGGCGCGCGTGCGCGTGGGCAACCAGGTGATCAGCTGGGGCGAGAGCCTCTTCCTGCCCGGCGGCATCAACGCGACCAACGCGCTGGACATCATGCGGCTGTCGCAGCCCGGCACGCAGCTGAAGGAGGCGGTGCTGCCCGCGCCCATCGCCAGCTTCGCCACGGGCCTGGGCCACGGCCTGAACTTCGAGGCCTACGTGCAGGCGCGATGGAACGGCAACTACATGCCGCCCACCGGTTCCTACTGGTCGGTGGCCAACGGCATGGGCAAGGGCCACGATGCCTACGGCCTCATCGAGACGAAGCCGAAGAACGGCGGGCAGTGGGGCACCGCCCTCAAATGGCAGCCCGAGGGCACGCAGCTGAACCTGGGCGCCTACGTGATGAACTACAACGACAAGTCGCTGAACTTCAGCACCAACGCGGGTGGCACCGGCCGCCCGGGCTGGGCCTACCCCGAGAACCGCCGCCTCTATGGCCTGAGCGCCAACATGCCGGTGGGCGACTGGTCGGTGGGCACGGAACTGTCGTACCGTCCGCGCGACGCCGTGGCGCTGAACCCGGCTGCGAGCGGCTGCTCGTTCAACAACGGCAACTGCTGGGTCGACGAGAAGAAGCTGCAGTGGCACCTGACCGGCATGCTCAGCCTCACGCCGAGCAACGCGCCCGGCGTGCTGCGCGCCCTCGGCGCGGACACGGCGACGCTGATGGCCGAGGCCGTGGTGGTGCGTTACCCCAACCTCAAGAAGTACTACGGGCCCGATCCGATCGCCGCCGGCGCATGGGGCTGGGGCCAGGAGTTCAGCGCCGCGGGCACGCCGCAGCCGGTGGGGTCGAAGACCGCGTGGGGCTACAACCTGGACTTCAGCTGGGTCTACGACGGCACGCTGATTCCCGGCTGGCAGGTGATCCCCGAGGTGTACTACTTCCAGGCCGTGAAGGGCCGCACGCCCAACGGCGGGGGGCAGCTGATGGAAGGCGCCAAGTCCGTCAACCTCGTCGTGACCTTCGTGCGGAACCCGGCGAAGTGGCAGGCCTCGATC
Organism: Variovorax sp. 22077; assembly: GCF_052044195.1. NCBI lineage: Bacteria > Pseudomonadati > Pseudomonadota > Betaproteobacteria > Burkholderiales > Comamonadaceae > Variovorax > Variovorax sp. 22077. The sequence continues at coordinate 45,707 of NZ_JBQEQC010000005.1, read as the reverse complement.
AACTACGCGGCCTTCTTCGGCGGCAAGCGCGTGTTCGACCAGCCCTATCGCGACCGCAACTTCGTGGGCCTCACCCTGTCGCGCAACTTCTGACCCGGCGCGCCGTGCACCGCCCGCGCGGCGGTGGCGGCGCCGCCTGCTGAAAGCACTTCGTGTCCGATCCCAATCACGCCTCCGCCCCCGGCTCCACGCTGCATCGCGCCGTGCAGCGGCTCGAGGCCTTCTGCTTCTCGCACCGCCGCGGCATCCTCATCACGCTGGCCCTGTTCACGCTGGCCATGGCATGGTTCGCGGCGCAGTTGCGCATGGACGCGGGCTTCGACAAGCAGATGCCCTCGGGCCACGAGTACATCCAGACCTTCCAGGCCTACCGCGAAGACGTGCTGGGTGCCAACCGGCTCAACGTGGTGGTCAGGGCCCGCCACGGCACCATCTGGACCGCGCTAGCCCTCAAGCGCCTGTACGAGGTGACTCAGGCCGTCACCTACCTGCCGGGCATCGAGCGGCTGGGGGTTCAGTCGATGTGGACGCCCAACAGCTTCGTCAACGAGATCACCGAGGAGGGTTTTCGCGCCGATCCGCTGATCGACGCCACCATCACGCCCGAGCGGCTCACGCCGGAGATCATCGCCGGCATCCAGCGCGCGGCGGCGCAGGGCGGCTTCATCGGCACGCTGGTGTCGCGCGACCAGACCAGCGCGATGGTCACGGCCGAGCTGGCCGAGTACGACGCGCAGGGCCGCAAGCTGGACTACGTGGCCTACAACCACCTGCTCGAAGAGCAGATCCGCGCTCGCTTCGAGGACGGCGACTTCGAGGTCCAGATCATCGGCTTCGCCAAGCAGATCGGCGACATCGCCGACGGCGCGCAGTCGGTGCTCAAGTTCTGCCTGGTCGCGCTGCTGCTCACAGCCGGGGCGGTGTACTGGTACTGCCGCTCGGTGCGCTTCACGCTGCTGCCCATCGCCTGCTCGCTCGCCTCGCTGGTGTGGCAGTTCGGCACACTGCGGCTGCTGGGCTTCGGGCTCGATCCGCTCGCGGTGCTGGTGCCCTTTCTGGTGTTCGCTATCGGCGTGTCGCACGGCGTGCAGCAGATCAACTACATCGTGCGGCGCATCTCGCAGGGCCATACCACCTACGAGGCCTGCCGCGACAGCTTCGGCGGTCTGCTGATCCCGGGCACGCTGGCGCTGGTGACGGCCTTCGTCTCCTTCGTCACGCTGCTGATGATCCCGATCCCGATGGTGCGCGAGCTGGCCATCGCGGCCTCGCTGGGCGTGGCCTACAAGATCGTGACCAACCTCGTCATGCTGCCGGTGGCGGCCTCCTTCTTCGAGGTGAGCCGCGACTTCGCCGACCAAGCCCTGCTGCAGCGCGAGCGCCGCTCGGGCTGGCTGCGCGTGCTGGCCCGGCTCGCCCAGCCGCGCCCGGCGGCCGCGATGCTGCTGGTCACCGTAGTAGTCTTCGGCGCCGCCGTGTGGCAAAGCCGCGACCGCGTGGTCGGCACCTTGCAGCCCGGTGCGCCGGAGTTGCGCGAGGACGCCCGCTTCAACCGCGATGCCGCCTCCATCGCGCGCAACTTCGACACGGGCCTGGACTGGCTGACCGTGGTCTTCGAGGCGCCGCCCGAGAGCTGCGGCAACGTGAACATCGGCCTTTACCAGGACCGCTTCGTCTGGGCGATGCAGCCGGTGGAGGGGGTGCTGTCGATCTCGTCGTATGCCGGGCAGCTGCGCCTGTACAACGAGGGCTACAACGAAGGCAATCCCAAGATGGCCGTGGTGCCTATCGACTCGGCCAACTACGCCGCCCTGTCCACCGAGATCGCGCGCATCCGCGGCACCATGCGCAAGGATTGCAGCATGACGGCGGTGAACCTCTTCCTGACCGACCACAAGGCCACCACCATCCAGCGCGTGATCGACGCAGTGAAGGCGTTTAGAGACGGCCATCCCATGCCCGGCGTGAACATCCGCCTGGCCGCGGGCAACGCCGGCGTGCTGGCGGCCATCGACGACGAGGTGGAAAAGAGCGAGCTGCCCATGATGCTGTACGTGTACGCGGCGATCGTGGTGCTGGTGTTCCTGGTCTACCGCGACCTGCGCGCCGTGGCGGCCTGCTGCCTGCCGCTCACGGTGGGCACCTTCATCGGCTACTGGTTCATGAAGGAGCTGCAGATCGGCCTCACGGTGGCGACCCTGCCGGTGATGGTGCTGGCCGTGGGCATCGGCGTGGACTACGCCTTCTACATCTACAACCGCCTGCTGATGCACATGGCCGCGGGCCAGACCATCGTCAAGTCCATCGAGCACGCGATCCTGGAAGTGGGCACGGCCACCATCTTCACCGCCATAACGCTGGCCGTGGGCGTGGCGACATGGTCGTTCTCGCAGCTGAAGTTCCAGGCCGACATGGGCAAGCTGCTGGCCTTCATGTTCATGGTGAACATGGTGATGGCGATGACCGCCCTGCCCGCCATGGCGGTATGGCTCGAAAGACTCTTCCCGCGCGGCAAGCCGGTGCGGGCGACCGGGCTGCAGCATCACTGACATCCATCTCACGATCGAAGATGAAATCGACTTCCCTCCTTGCGCGCACGGCAATGGCCGGTGCCCTCGTTTCACTTTCTCTGGCATGCGCCGGGCGGGCGCTTCAGGCACAGGGGCCCGCCGCGGATGGCGCCCCCGTGCTGGTTCCCGCGGTTCGCGCCGCGCATGCTGGCCGCGCCACGATGCTCGCCAGCACGCGCGCGGGCGAGCGCATCGTCGCCGTGGGCGACCATGGCGTGGTGCTGCTGTCGGACGACGGCGGCCGCAGCCACCGCCAGGCGCGCCAGGTGCCGGTGGACGTGGCGCTGACCTCGGTCTCCTTCATCGATGCCAGTCGCGGCTGGGCCGCGGGCCACTGGGGCGTGATCCTGCACACTACGGACGGCGGCGAGACCTGGCAGGTGCAGCGCAGCGATACGAAACAGGATCGCCCGCTCTTCGCCGTGCACTTCTTCGACGAGAAGCAGGGCGTGGCGGTGGGCCTGTGGTCGCTCATATTGCGCACCGAGGACGGCGGCGCCCACTGGCAGCCTGTCGAGCTGGCGCCGCCGGAGGGCGGCAAGCGCGCCGACCTCAACCTGTTCGGGCTGTTCGCCGACGCGCGCGGACAGCTGTTCGCGCCGGGGGAACGCGGCATGGTGCTGCGTTCGGACGACAAGGGCCGCAGCTGGAAGTACATGAAGACCGGCTATGCGGGCTCCTTCTGGAGCGGCACTGCGGCGCCCGGCGGCGCGCTGCTGGTGGCGGGGCTGCGCGGCTCGATGTACCGCAGCTTCGACGACGGCGCCAACTGGCAGCGCGTGGACACGCACACGGAGTCGTCCATCACCGCCCTCGCCGGTGCCGGCTCGAAGATCATCGGCGTGGGGCTCGATGGACTGGTGCTAAACAGCGATGACGGGGGTGCGAGCTTCGCTGCCCGCACGCGGGAAGACCGCCTGCCCCTGACCGGCGTAGTGCTGGACGGCCAGGGGCGTGCGACGATGTATTCGCGCCAGGGCGTGGTCGCAGACGCCGGCGCCAAGGACTCGTCGGCACGCTGAGCGCCGCGGGTCCGAACGCCGCATTCGGCACGGACCCACGCGGTCCGGGGCCGGGTGCGGCAGGAGCAGGCTACGCGCGGAACAAGCCGTCGGGCAGCACAGCAGGGTCGCCCTTCTTTCCCACGGCCACGACCGTCTCGATGGCATAGCCCTGCGGCAGTTGGATGGCCGCGCGAAGGACGTGGCGCGCGCTGGCCTACGCCAAGGAGTGGTGACAGCGCTGCGTCCCGCTTGAGATCCAGCACGGACACAGCGCCTGCGCGGTCTCAACGGAAGGCAGCGACCGCCCGAGTGGTAACCATCCTTGGCACTTGAAAGCGACATGAAGGCTATGATGAATCAAACGAATCAAGAGGACGTCGATCGGTATCCAGCATCCCTGCGGATTCTGCATTGGGTGCGTGCGATCCTGATCCTGGGTCTCCTCTGGGCGGGCTGGCATATGACAGGACTCGATGACGAGGTCGCGTCGAAGTTCGAGGTCTACTATCCGTGGCACAAGTCCTTCGGATTGCTGGCTATCTTGGTCGCGCTGGTGCAGATCACCGTCCGCCTGCGCACGCCCAGGCTGCCGCAGCCGCCGCAAACCCTGGCCCGGTACGAGCAAGTTCTATCGAGGTTTGTGCATCGGGGGATGTACACCCTCCTTGTCATCGTGCCCCTGATGGGCTATTCGATGTCGAGCACATTCACCTTGAGCGACGGCGTCTTCTTCTTCGGTGTGAATATCCCGGAGCTCCTGCCGAAAAACGACAACTGGTTCGTCGTCTTCCAGTGGTTGCACAAGGTGCTTGCGTACACGCTGCTCGGACTGATCGTGCTGCATGTCGTGGGCGCCATCAAGCACCGACTCTTCGACCGCGATCCACGCAGCGATGTCTTGCGTCGCATGCTGTAAGAGCCATCGTCATCGTCATCGTCGTCGTCGTCGTCGTCGTCGTCGTCGAACCGATCGCTAGGCAGAAGGCTTCGCGCATCTCGCGCCCGAAGCAGCGCAATCGTTGCCAGGCCTGCAGGCTGCTGCCTGCTCGTTCCACCACTCGAGCCCGGCAGGAGGTGAGTGAGTCTGATGCTGCGCCGCGCATGGCCAAAAAGCCGCATGCGCTGGCGCGAGGATGGCTTCAGAACGTTGCTGTGAACATCAGCTTGAAATAGGGATTCGACGATGCGCTGCCGCTTTGGTTGCCGCCATTTGCTTGGTACTTTCGAGGTTTGTAGACACCGATGATCGGGGAGATCGTGAGGTTTTCCGTGATGGCCCAATCCACGTAGAGGGCCAACTCCTTCGCGTCGAGATTCAAGACCGATCGATCCGCCAGCGTTCTGAAATCGAAGAACATCAGAGTGGCAGTCAGCGTCTCGCTTGGTCGAACCGTCAGCGCCACGTCGTTGACCCGCGTATTGAAGTTGTAGGAGAAGGCGTAGTTCGATGCAACCTCTCCTTGATACCGACCGCGAAATCCACCTTGGAACAACGAGTCGAACTCCTTCGAGTAGCGCGTATGGCGAAAGCTTAGCGATGGCTTCCAGGCCATCTCCGAGAAGGTGTACGCCGCCTCGGCATACCACGCGTTGTCCGTGCGGGATCGCTTCTTCTGGTAGGCATACTCGACAGCGAAGTCGGCATCGTCTATTCCGGCGCTGCCCTCCGCTCGGATGCTGTAGACCTTCATGCCCTTGCGTTCCAGCCGGGAGGGACTGATGGCGTAGTGCTTGTCGACATCCAGGACATGCACATAGGTCAGACCGACCGTCCCTGCCGATCCCGTGTAGTCCAGGGTCCCAGCGGCCAGTTCCGTATTGGCCTGCAGCCGATTGTCCGACTTGAGCCACATGGTGCTTCCGTGCAGGCCCTCGCTTCCTCCCAGTCGAAGCACCGCTGTTCGGGCGAATGAAACGCGCTGGCCGAAATAGTAGGCGCCGCCGCGGTCGTAGCGGCCTGCTTCCAGGCCTCTGCCGGGATTGACGCCATCGTCGTTGATCAGAAAGCCGGAGCCGGCCTTCACGACCTGGCGGCCCACTGATATGTCGATACCATCCGTCCCCAGCGCGGGAAACAGATTTCCCGACTTCCAGCCGACATACGCATCTTCCACTGCGGTGCGGCGCTCGCGCCCTGTGGTGAATCCCCCCGGATCGCCGTCTCCCCAGGTGGCTGAGCTGAGAAGGCTGAAGGCACCGTACAGCGAACCGCTACCGATTCGGTCAGTGGCACCACTCAAACCGTACTTGACAAAACCCTCCTGCCATCGAAATCCGCCTTGCTGACCGATGTAGTTGCGCTTGGTATGAAAGAGCCCATAGCCGGCTTTCAACTCCGTCTTCAGATAGGTTTCTCCGTCCTTGTACAGTTCAAATCCCTGCGCTTGCGACACCAGCGTGCAAAGCGCTGCAGCGGAAAGCAAAGGGATGTAGATGGTCGAGCGCATGGGGTCTCCTGAGTGGGGGATTGAGATACCCACGTGCTGCCGCGCGACGCTGCGTGACTTCGATGCGATGCGACGGCATGTCGCCGGCGCGGGCAGTCCATGAGGCGAGCGCGAGTGTTCCGTCGTGCGCAACGGGTGCGGTAGCCCGAATCAGCAACTGGGAAGGCCTGGCCGGCTGCCGCCCCCCCGTGTACGCGCTCGCCGCGGCCAAATGCGGTATGCACCGCATGCCCCCAAGGGAGTTCCCTAACCCACCGCGACGGTTGCCGTTTTGGGCTATCGCCTAGCGGAAGCGAATTCATATTCTCGGCAGGCATAACGACATCCATACCTGCCATGATCAATTCGCTCCCCTCGCCGCTGTCCCGCAGGAAGTTTTGCCTGATGACATTCGTCGCTTGCGGTGTCCTGCCGTCCGCAGCGGCCGCGCATCATTCGTTCGCGATCTTCGATCAGACCCAGACGACGAAGATCAAGGGTGTCGTCGGCCGGTTCGCGTGGACCAACCCGCACGTGACCATCTACATCGATGCGCCTGGCCCGCCGCCCCAACGATTCAAGATCGAAACCGGCAGTGTCAATGCACTGAAGCGGACCGGTTGGAGATCGGATTCGATCAAAGAGGGCGAGAGCGCGGAAGTCTCGTTCCACCCGCTTAAGAGTGGAGACCTCGGCGGCCTGCTCATTGAAATCAAGGTGGCGTCCGGCACGTTGACGGGCGGCGGTTGAAGCCTGGCCATGCCTCGCTTCATGAAAACCGGGCCGAGCGTGCCGCAGACGGAGACTTCTCGATGAAGCTGAAACGAAGCCTGATCGCGGCAGCGATCCTCCTGATCCTCCTGGCGATTGCCATCGGGACGTACATCAAGACCACCGAAAGCGCTGGCGGCGGCGGGGCGGCACACCCCGACATCAGCGGCACCTGGGAACGGACACCCGACGACTGGTTCGGCGAGAACCCGGACGATCCGGTCCATCCCGGTGGACCGATGGACCTGAAGGAACCCTATGCCAAGGCCTACGCCGAGTTGAAGAAGAAGCAGGCCGCGGCGAACCAGGCGGGAACGCCGCTCGCCACGACGAGCGCCAAGTGCCTGCCCGAAGGCATGCCGACTTTGATGGCTGCGCTCTTTCCGATCCAGATCATTCACGACGACAAGCAGGTCATCGTCCTGGGCGAGTACCTCCAGCAAGTGCGCCGGATTCTCTTGAACGAGCCCATGCCCGCTAAGGAGGAACTGGACCCCGCCTATCAGGGCCACTCGCGCGGCCATTGGGAAGGCAACACGCTCGTCGTTGAGACCCAAGGCGTTCGAACGGACGTGACTTTCTACAACGTGCCGCACGGCAAGGACATGAAGATCACGGAACGCATCCGGCTGCGGGATCCGGATCACCTGGAGAACCAGGTCTTGATCGAGGACTCCGAGGTACTCAACACCCCGTACCGGTTCACCTTCGAATACAAGCGGTCCGACTACAAGATCCAGGAATACGTCTGCGAGAACAACCAGATCGTGATCGACAAAGAGGGCAAGGCGTCCCTCAGCCGCGAATGAAGCCATGCGGATCCATTCACCGAAGCTCTCCCGGAAGCCCGCTCGAATGCAACAGATGATGCCCTTCACGGCGTCACGGCCAGCGCTGCTCGGCGCGTTCCTGTCGATGACGCTCGCAGCCACCGCGCTAGCGGAAGTGCCGCGCATGCCCACAGCAGTGCTCGTGCCTGCTTCTGAACAGCCGGCCTTGTCGTCGGCGCAGCGGCAGGGAACGGAGTACAGCGACCTCGCCAAGCATGGCTACGTCGAAGAAGAGTATTACCTGCAAGGCGTTGCGCCGGCAATCACGGCCGCCGGCGAGACGCTGGTCCAGGCGCCCTACACCACGCGCATTCTGGTGCGCAAGCCCGCGGATCCCGCGCGCTTCAATGGCACTGTGGTGATCGAGCCGTTCAGTTGGTTCGGAGAGCGCGGTGCCGGATGGATCCTCACGCGCGACTTCCTGCTGCGCCGCGGGTATGCCTACGTTGGCTACACGCTGAACATCAACAAGCCCGAGGTCGATCCCAAATTCATCTCGGAGACATCCGCTGCCGAAGCCGAGGCCATCGGCCGGTACGGGAAGATCGTGAACTTCGAGTTCATGCGCCGCTTCGACTATGCGCGCTATGCACCGCTGGGCACCTACTACGACCCGGCGCGCTTCAAGCGCGGCGACGGGCCCGACCCCTTCGTTCCCCAATCTCAGGGCATCGCAGCGCAACTCGCGCTTCTGCTGAGGACCCGCGCACCGCTCGGGCCGGTGGGCGGTCTGGACGTGCGGCGCGTCTATGTCAACAGTTGGGCAGTGACGGCGCAGGTCTGGATGGACTACCTCGACCAAGGCCGCCACCAGCAATGGCGCATGCGCAACGGCCGTCCGCTGATCGATGCCTACATGACCGGCCGCATGTCCTATGGCGAAGTCGGCGGTGACGCCATCCGGGTGCCGCGCAAGATGCCCGACGGCGCACCGTTCGTGACCATCTACACGCAATCCGAGCTGATGCACGACGCGATCGAAGGCATCGACCTGCCGCCGGACACCAACCGCCCCAGGCTGCGCTACTACGAAGTGACCGGCACGCCGCATCTTCGGCTGGCCGACCTCGGCACCGAACACACCGAGCAGCTCGCGGCCGACGTCGGCAAGGGCGATGACCCGCGCTGCCGCACGCTGTACGACGAGCCGGTGGAACTGATCGCTTCGGCGCTCCTGGACGGCATGGACCGCTGGGTGCGCGAAGGCAAGCCCATGCCCAAGGCGCCCAGGGTGACGCGCGAAGGCAAGGGGGCTGCCCGCGACGCCGCGACCGGCAATATGGTGGGTGGTGTACGTCCCCCTTGGATCAGGGTGCCAAGCGCGGCCTATCTCACCGATCAGGAGACCGGCTGCGGCTTGATCTACGACACGAAGCTGCCGTACTCGAAGGAAGAGCTGCTCAGGCGCTACGGCAGTTTCAGCAACTACGAGCGGAAATTCGAAGAAGCCAAGCGCCAGTCTGTCCAGGAGGGCTATCTGCTTCCAGAGGATGCGGCAAGCCTGAAGCCGACGGCGAAGCCGCAGGACTTCTAGTCGCCAATTTTTGAGAGACGAAACGATGTCACCTGAACACCTCATCACCTGGCTCTACCAGTCGCCATTGAGCACGATGATCAGAGACGTTCTCTGGATCGTGCCCCTGGTCCAGAGCATTCACATCCTCGCCATCGCCGTCATCTTCGGCTCGGCGGTGGTGTCCGATCTGCGGCTGGCCGGCGTGCTGGCCACAGACGAACCCCTTGATGCGGTCGTGCGCAGGTACTACCCGTGGATGCGCAACGCGCTGATCGTGCTGCTGGCGACCGGGCTGATCATGACCGTCGGCGAGCCGGACCGCGTGCTCAAGAACACGACCTTCTGGCTGAAGATGGCACTGGTGGTGGGCGTGTTCTCGCTGACCTGGCTGATCCGGCGCCCCCTGCTGCGCCGCACCGCCGACGCGCACAACGCCTTGAGCCCCCCCTTGGTCAAGCCTGCCGCATGGGTGTCGATCCTGCTGTGGTCTGCGGTGATCTTCTGCGGCCGCTGGATCGCCTACACGATCTAGTCCGTTTTCAACAAGCGCTCCTCGGTCTTCCCCATGGAAATTCAAACCACTCTGCAGGCGATCCAGGACACCCGTCTGGCCACCTTGATCCGCGAATCGGGTTCAACCTTTCCGGTCCTCGAGTCGCTGCACGTGATCGGCATCGCCCTCGTTTTCGGCACCATCGCTATCGTGGATCTTCGGCTGATCGGATACGCATCGCACCGCCGCAGCGCACATCGGCTCATCCAGGAGTTGCTGCCCTACACCTGGGTAGCGTTCGCGCTGTGCGTTCTCACGGGCCTGCTCATGTTCGTCTCCAACGCCACGACCTACGCGGAGAACAGCTACTTCTGGTGGAAGATGGGTGCGATCTTCCTGGCCGGCGTCAACATGGCGGTCTTTCACATGGGCGCTTATCGCCGGATCGGCGAGTGGGACACGGCACTGCCGGCGCCAGGTCAAGCGCGCGCTGCGGGGTTCGGTTCGCTGGCGCTGTGGACGGTGGTGGTCTTCCTGGGCCGCTGGATCGGATTCGCCTCATGATCCACGGGTCGGCTCGTACAGTCCTCCCGTTGCACTTCTCCATGACGGCAAACGACAGTCGCGGCGGCAGGACCGTCCACCCCGTCTCCGGCCGGCCGGAATCACTGCTCCTGCTGCTCGCGGTCCTGGCGGTGGTGGGCAGCCTGGCGAGCTATGTGCTGCTGAGGCCGCAGAAATCCGGTCCACCCACACCGCTGAGTTGGCAGGTCCGTTCCTTCGACGGCCTGGGGCCGGTGGACCAGGCCATCCACGGCGCGCTGCTACCTGCCGGCGAAGAGATCATCTGGTTCAACAACGACACCGGGGGCTGGATCACGCTGGAACGCGCCCAGGCCATTCTGCTGCCGCCTTTCTTCCGCGACGCCTTCTGGAAAACCAACGGCGAAGTACGCTGGCAACTGGTCCTGCCCGGCACCCATCAGGCCCACGACGGCAAGGCCGATGCCATCGAACCAGCGGAGGCCGCAGCGGCACGCAAGGTCACGCAGGGAACGCAAGGAACGGGCGCCGCCGTCTACCACGGCTTCGGAGGCCACGCCAAGGGCCAGCGTGCCTACCTGCTGGTGATCGGGCACGCTCATGCCGGCGTGATGTGGGCGAATCAGGCCACGATCTGGGTCCACCCCGACCCGAATGCGCCGTACCCAGGCATCGTCAAGCCCGAAGCGCTGGTCGGCAAGGGTTGGCGCCAGGTCATCCCCTACGACGGTGCCAGCGAAGTCGAGCGCGTGAAAGGCAACTCGTGACGATCGTGGAGCTCTCTCCTCGCATGCTGCGACGCCGCTGCATCGCGATGCTCGCGTTGCTGCCGGCCGTGGTGCAGGCAACCCCCCCGCCCCGGCCAACTGGCCAGAAGCTCAAGATCGGCGCCACGCTGCACCCGTATTACAGCTTCGTCGCCAACATCGTCGGCGACCGGGCGGAAGTCATTCCGCTCATCGCTGGCGATGCGAACCCCCACAGCTACCAGCCGCAGCCGGACGATATCGCACGCGCCACGAAGCTCGACGTGCTGGTGGTCAACGGCATCGGCCACGACGAATGGGCTTTCGAGATCGTCAAGGCCGCCGGCCGCAAGGAAACGCTGCCGCTGATCCATGCCAACGCCTCGGTGGCCCTCATCCCCATCGGCGGCGACCCGAACGGCGCCAAGGTGGTCAACCCGCACACCTTCGTCTCCACGACGGCGGCGATCCAGCAGGTGTTTGAAATCACGCGTCGGCTCGGTGAACTCGACCCGGACAATGCGGCCGCCTACCGGCGCAACGCCCTGGCCTATGCCGGGCGGATCCGGGAATTGCGCGCGCAGTTCATGAACCGCTTCGCCGGCATGGACCTGTCGTCGTTCCGCTGCGCCACGACGCACGCCGGCTATGACTACCTGATGCAGGAGTTCGGCCTGTTCGTGAGCGCCGTCATCGAACCCCGACACGGCGTCGCGCCGACCGCGCGGCAGTTGGCTGGCACCATCGAGGCCATCAAGAAGGCCGACGTGCGCGTCCTGTTCGCCGAAAAGTACTTCTCCAGCGGGTTGGCCAAGCCCATCGAGGAAGCAACGGGCGTGAAGGTCTTCGCGCTGTCCCACATCAGCGGCGGCCCCTACACCGCCGACCGCTTCGAGGTGGAGATGCGCGAAAATCTGGAAACCCTGGCCGCGGCCGTCGACTACAGCCGGAAATGAGAAACGGGCAATCCATGCGCGGGCCGGCCCTCGTGTTCGATCGCGTCTCGCTGCAGCTGGGGGGCACACGGATCCTCGACGAGGTGAACTTCCGGGTGGAAGCCGGCGCGCTTCACTGCCTGGTGGGCCCGAACGGCGGCGGCAAGACCTCGCTGGTGCGCGCCCTGCTCGGGCAGATGCCACATACCGGTTCGATACGGCTCGAAGGCGAGACCACGCAGCCGCTCGGCTACGTCCCGCAACTGCCGGACTTCGACCGCAACGTGCCGATGACCGTCAACGACCTGATGGCCCTGCTCTGCCAGCGCAAGCCCGCCTTCCTGGCCTCCCCGCGCGCAGCCAAGGCCGCCGCCGCTGCGGCCCTAGCGCGCACCGGCGTCGCGGACAAGGGGAGCACCCCCTTCGGGAACCTGTCCGGCGGAGAGCGTCAGCGCGTACTGCTGGCCCAGGCGCTCAATCCCCCGCCACGGCTGCTGGTGCTCGACGAGCCGACGGCCGGCATCGACGCGCCGGGCATTCAGGTCGTGGAGGAACTGGTCCAGCAACTGCATGCCGACGGGGTCACCATCCTCTGGATCAACCATGACCTGGCGCAGGTCCGGCGGCTTGCGCAATGCGTCACCGGCATTCGCAGCCGGGTGATCTTTCACGGCACGCCCGCGGAGGTTCTCGACAGGGCAAGTGCACCCTACGCGCTGGAGGCGCAGGAGTGACGCCGTTCTATGCGTTCATGGGCGAGCATCTGCAGGCGCTCGCTGCCAGCGGCGCCCTGCCGGAGCCGTTCCAGTACGAGTTCGTGATCAATGCACTGTTGTGCGCGCTGCTCATCGGCCCGCTGCTGGGGGTGCTCGGCTCGATGGTGATGATCAAGCGCATGGCCTTCTTCAGCCAGGCCGTCGGCAATGCCGCGATGACCGGCGTGGCCATCGGCGTGCTGATCGGCGAGTCTTACACCTCGCCCTACGTGTCGATGTTCAGCTTCTGCCTGCTGTTCTCGCTGACGCTCAAGTACACGCAGCACCACACGACGCTGCCCAGCGACACGCTGATCGGCGTGTTCCTGTCGATCTCGCTGGCGGTAGGCGCCTCGCTGCTGCTGTTCGTGTCGGCAAAGATCAACACGCACGTGATGGAGAGCGTTCTGTTCGGCTCCATCCTCGCGGTGGACCACACCGACATGAACGTGCTGCTCGCCGTTACGGTGGTCTGCGCCATTGTCGGCCTGCCGCTGTACAACGGCATGCTCCTCGCCAGCCTCAATCCCAGCCTGGCGCGCGCGCGCGGCGTTCCGGTGCGCGGCGTGGAGTACGTCTTCGTCGTGCTGGTGACGCTGGTGACGGTGGCCTGCCTGAAGATCGTCGGCGCCGTCCTCGTCGAGGCGCTGCTGCTCATCCCCGCAGCGGCGGCACGCAACATCAGCCGCTCGCTCGGCGAACTGGTATGGCGCTCCGTCGCGATCGCCGTCTTCTCCTGCGTGGTCGGGATTCTGGTGCCGATGCAGTTCCACCTGCCGGTGCCGACCGGTGGTGCCATCGTCCTGGCGGCTGCGGCGGTGTTCGTCCTCACCACCATCGTCCGCGCCAGCGCGTCGCGCTTTCGCAGCGTGGGCATGTGAGGTCATTCGTCATGCGCCATTGCTTCTGGCTCTTGATGGTGTCGGTGCTGCTGCTCGGCCAGCCGCCGGCCCACGCGGGTACCAGAGGGCATACCGTGCTCACGGCGCTGCCGGCCGTCCATGCCCTTGCCTCGGCGCTCGACGAAGGCACCTCCATTCGCGTCCGCCGGCTGCCAACCGACGCCGCGGCGCCCATGGAGGGCCAGGCCCAGGCGCTGTCGCGCGTAGAGCCGGCCGTGTTCCAGCAGGCCGATGCCGTGATTACCCTGAGCAGCCTCTGGCGCGCCGACGCGCTGTATGCGACAGCGCGTCGCCATAACTTGCGCATCGTCGAGATCGACGCCTCGCGTTCGTGGGACGCCGCCAGGCCATCGGTGGCCGTGATGCGCACGCCGATCAACAACGTCCCCTGGGCCGGTGAACGCAACGGCGATGGCAGCCTGTCGCCCTACGTGTGGCTCGGACCCGTCAACGCGATGCGCATGGCAGTGTCGATTGCCGCAGACCTGGCACGGCTCGCGCCCGCGGACGCCCCGCGCGTCGAGCGCAACCTCGCTGCGCTGGAAGACCGGCTGCGGCAGGTGAAGGCACGGTACGGCGCTCGCCTGGCGCAGCTGCAGCACCCCCGCGTGTTGTCGCTGGCCAGCGAGTTTGTCTATCTCTTCTCGGAGTTCGACGTCTACGTCGACGGATGGTTCGTCAAGCAGGACGTCGACTGGACCGGCGCCGACCTCGCGGCGCTGACTCGGCATCTGCGCGAACACGGCATCCGCGTCGTTGTTCACCGATGGAAGCCCGACGAGAAGATCGTCCACGCAGTCGAGCAAGGCGGCGCGCGGCTGCTGATCCTGGATGCGGGCGACCCGGGCGTGCTGGCCGATGCGGCGCGCAGCTACGAAACGCTCGTGGCCCACGACATGGACGCCCTGCTCGCCGCCCTTGCGAGAGCGGACGCCGAGACGGGCGACGGTGGCGCCTCGCCGCGCCCGTGACCCTTTTGGACTTAGGAGAAAGATCCATGAAACCCATCCACGGCTTGCGATCGACGGCCATCGCCGTGCTGCTGGCGATGTGCCAGACAGCATTCGCCCATGCGCCCGTGCTCGACTGCTTCTTCGAGCAAGAAACGGTGAAATGCGAAGCCGGCTTCTCCGACGGCAGCGCCGCCGCCGGTCGGAAGATCCAGGTCCGTGACCCCAGCGGCCGAGTGCTGTTCGAAGGGGTGCTCGACAAGACCCACACCTATGCCTTCGCCCCCCCGGCTGGAATCTACTCCGTTGTCTTCCTCGGCGGCGACGGTCACGACGTCACCTTCCACTCCTCCGACATCACAAAGTGATGACCTCCATGACGACCAAACGACGCATCCTCCAGACTCTCGCTGCCGCCGCACTCGGCCTGGTCAACGCGGCCCAGGCTCATTTCCAGGTGCTCTACACCGAGGAGACGGCACTGCGACGGGGCGGCAACATGGAGTTCGCTTTGGTGTTCTCGCACCCGTTTTCCGGCGGCCCCACCATGGCCATGCCGCATCCACGTGCCTTCGACCTCACCAGCCGCAACGGCGGGGAGAAGACGGATCTGCGCGAGTACCTGCGACCAGTGGAGTGGCAGGGCCTCGCGAACCGCGCGACCGCCTACCGGGCATCGATCCCCCGTGAACTGGTGCGCCCGCTGGGCGACCATGTCTTCGTTCTCGAGCCGGAGCCCTACCTCGAAGCGGAGGAAGGTCTGTATATCCAGCAATTCACGAAGCTGATCGTCAACGTGGGCGGCGTGTCCGGGCACTGGGCGGATCCTGTGGGCCTGCCCGTCGAGATCCAACCCCTTAACAAGCCCTACGCCAACTGGACGGGCGGAGTGTTTCGCGGCGTCGTCCTCGCCAAGGGTGAGCCGGTCCCCTACGCCAAGGTCGAAATCGAGTATCTGAACCATGCGGTCGATCTCGAGAAGGGCGCGTTCGGAAGCAAGGCAAAGGTGTCTGCCCCGCACCCGGCGTTCGAGATCCTGAGCGCATACGCGGACGCCCAGGGCGTCGTCACCGTCGGCCTGCCCCGGGCCGGCTGGTGGGGAATCGCCGCACTCGACATCGGAGAAACCAAGACTCACAAGGGCAAGCGCCTGTCGCAGGACGCGGTGCTGTGGGTCCAGGTCAAGGACATCAAGTGATCCGACCGCGACTCCGGCGGCGGAGCTGAATCTCGACAAAACAGTGGAGACAACATGCGAATCATCAGTCTGACGCTGCTGCTGAGCAGCGCGGGCACCTTCGCGCAGGAAGGCTCCGCGCCCGCAGTGACGTTGAGCACGGTGGAGGTCAACGGCGAGCGCGTATCGCCCGGCAGCTCGCTGGGACTGGACGCCGAGCAAGAGGTGGGCTCGCGTCTGAGCCTTACGCTGCGCGAGACTCCCGCCAGCGTCAGCGTCATGAGCTCGGAAGACATCGCCGACCGCAATCTAACCCGCGCCCAGGATGCCGCCGTGCGGATGCCAGGCATCACCGAGTCGCCGGCGCCGGGCAACGGCGGCACCGCCCTGGTCGCGCGGGGCTTCGTCGGACACAACTCCGTCGTCCAACTGGTCGACGGAATGCGCCAGGCCGTCGCCGCGGGAACCGTCACCTATCCGTTCTCCACGTGGCCTCTGGCATCGGTCGAAGTCCTGCGCGGGCCTGCATCGGTGCTGTACGGCGATGGGGCCATCGGCGCCGCCGTGAACTATGTGATGCGCAAGCCCGCTTGGGATCGATCGCATCGCGAGGCGTTCCTGGCGGCGGGTTCGCATGGACTGCTGCAAGGCGGGATCGGCTTGCGCGGTCCCATCAATGACGCTACCGCCTACTCGATGTATCTCGACACCGAGCACAGCGATGGCTATCGGGCACTGGAGGACATGAAGCGCCGCAACTATGCACTGGCGCTGTCCCTCAGACCGACCCCCAGCCTGATGGCCACGTTCTCGCTGGATGGCGGCGTGAACGCCGATGCGCGATACTTCGGCACACCGCTGCGCGGCAAGAAACTCGACGACAGCGTCAAGCGCATCAACTACAACGTATCGGATGCGGTCGTGCGCTACGACGACCGACTCTGGCGTGCAAAGGTTGAATACGAGGCAAGCCCGCAAGTCCGGCTGCGCAACGAGACCTATCACGTGACCTCGGACCGCCATTGGCGCAACGCCGAATCCTATGCCTTCGACCGCACCGGCGGCTCGGTCATCCGCGAAGACTATCTGGAGATTCTTCACGCCCTGCAGCAGACCGGCAACCGTTTTGACGTGAGCGTGAATGGCTCTGTTGCCGGGCTTCCCTCCCGATGGGTCGCCGGCGCGGACTGGTACAGCACGAAGCTCGTGCATACCAACAATTCACCTTACCGGGGCGAGAGTTCGGTGGATTCCTACGCCTTCGACCATGGCGCATTCGACAGCCCCGATCCCACCACGCCCGGGCGGCAGGCCAAGCTGCGGGTGACTGCGCTCTACGTGGAGAACGCCCTGGACCTGACCCCGCGATGGAAGCTAGTGAGCGGCCTTCGGAACGAGCGAATTAAGCTTGACGACAGCAACTTGCGCACAGCCGAGCGCCGAGGCAAATCCTACGTTCCCACGACGGGCCGAATCGGCCTGGTCTGGACGGCCAGCGACGCGCTGTCCTTCTACGGCCAGTACGCCACGGGCACCGACCCTTTGAGCGGCGCACTTTCCCTACCCGGCGGTGTCACGGCCTTCGACCTGACCCGCGCACGGCAGGTGGAGGTTGGTGTCAAGGGTCTGCTACCCGCGATTCATAGCGAATGGACCGCTGCAGCCTATCGGATCGACAAGCGCAACCTGCTCTCGCGCGACCCCAACGATCCGAGCGTCACCCAGCAGATCGGGCGCCAGTCCTCTACCGGATTCGAGCTGGCGTTCGCCGCGCAGCCTGCGTCCGGCTGGAACATCGACGCCAACGTCGCGTTGCTGCGAGCCCGCTACAAGGACTTCAACGAGGTCAGCGCGGGCGCGGCGGTGTTGCGCGACGGGAATGTGCCAATCGGTGTTCCAGAGCGGATCGCCAATCTCTGGACCACCTATCGCTTCGCTTCCCAGTGGCGAGTTGGCGCGGGTCTGCGGTACGTCGGTGCCCGCTTCACCAATGCTGCGAACTCGGGCAGGCTGCCCAGCTACACGGTGGCCGACGCCTCCTTGACCTACGAGCATTCCGCCGCACTGCGGTTCATGCTGACGATCCGGAACCTGGCGAATCGCTCTTATGCGGTGTCCGGATCAGATTCGACCTGGCTGCTAGGGGCACCGAGGACCGTGCAACTGACTGCCCGCGCCACCTTCTAGCCCGCCATGGCCTCGATCGTCTTCCAGCAGGTCATGAATCGGCGGCCATGGAAGCAAAACGGAATGCGGGGCTGCGCCCCGGGACAGCCACTCGCGCCGAAGAATGGCGTACTGCATGGTGTTCTCAAAGATCTGAACTCCGCCACCATCGTTCCTGAAGGAGACAAACTCCTTGAAAACCCTCTCTTTTCGCATGCCAAGTTTTTCGCAAAGCCGCTGGGAGGGCGCGTTCATGTCCTCCACATAGGCATAAAGCCGACGCGCAGCCCGTTCTGAAAAAAGATGAGTGAGCAACGCTACGGCAGCTTCATACGCGTACCCCCTTCCGCCGAAGCCAGTATTGAAGTTCCAGCCGACGGAGAAGGTGTCCCCTTCTGGCTAAGCGAACAGATCACCAACGAGCTTGCCGGATGCACGTAAACACACCGCAATACTCTTGTCGTCCGCGCTTCGCCTCGCCGCTCCGCGCTCGGCATCATTCATGTCGACGAGCGCAAGCCAAAGAAAACAGCTGGCTGCTGGCTCATGCAGATACTCGAAAAGATCCGCGGCATCTCGCTGAGTGAAGGGCCTCAGGACAAGCCGGTTGGTCTCGATAGTTCCCATTTGATGGCTTGCATCGGCCCGCGCCCGGCACTAAGGGCACCACCAGAGCCCCAGCCGACCGCTCCCTCGGATAGACCGGCTGCGCAAGCGCGGAGAACGTGCCGCCGAGGAAGGCGAAGGTCGCCAAGCAGGCCAGGACAGTAAGCGTCACGAGCCAAAGCTGAAATGGCCCTCGGCGGCCGACTGCGCCAGCGGGCGACGATCGTTCGGTACCTCGCGAGCCTGAAGCGCCTCGGGAAGCACTCCCTTGTCCGCGCGCCGGCCGATGGCCACCACGGTCTGGATTGCATAGCTTTGCGGCAGATTCACTGCGGCCCGAAGCGCGTCCGCGTCAAAGCCGGCCATGCCGTGGGCCGACCAGCCAGACAGCGTGGCTTGGAAGGCCAGGCTGGCCCAGGCGGCACCGGCATCGAACGCGTGCCAGGGGTTCGGGGCTGCTTCGGTCTGGCCAGGGAAAGTCGCGTCCTTGGCCGACACGACCACCACCAGTGCCGCGGCGCGCTGCGCCCAGCCCTGATTGAACTCCACCAGCGCATCGAAGATGGGTTGCCAGGCCGCGGTGTCTCGCTGCGCGTAGATGAAGCGCCAAGGCTGGGCGTTGTAGGCCGAAGGCGCCCAGCGGGCGGCCTCCAGCACGGTCAGCAGTTCCGGCGTGCTGATCGCCTCTCCGCTGTAGGCGCGTGGTGACCAGCGGTCGGTGAACAGAGGATGAATCGGATGGCCGGGTTGGCGGGTCTGGGACAAGATAAGCTCCAAGAGTTGTGGTTGGACTGCAGCCGGCATTCGTCAGATGCCGGCCATGTTGATGTACTTGATCACGAGGTAGTCTTCGATACCGTGCTGCGATCCCTCGCGGCCGAGTCCCGACTGCTTGACACCGCCGAAGGGCGCGACCTCGTTGCTGATGAGACCGGTGTTGACGCCGACCATGCCGTACTCCAATTGCTCGGCGACACGCCACACGCGGCCGATGTCGCGGGAATAGAAGTAGCTCGCCAGGCCGAATTCGGTGTCATTGGCCATCTCCACGACTTCGTCGTCATCGACGAAGCGGAACAGCGGTGCGATCGGGCCGAAGGTCTCCTCGCGCGCGACACGCATCTCCTGCGTGACGCCCACGACCACAGTGGGCTCGAAGAAGCTGCCGCCAAGCACGTGCCGCTTTCCACCGACGATGACCTGCGCACCCTTTTCTGTTGCATCCTTCAGGTGCTCCTCGACCTTACGGACCGCTGCTTCGTCAATGAGCGGGCCGATGCGCACACCCTCCTCATCACCTTGACCTACCCTCAGCGACTGCAAGGCCTCAGCCAGCTTTTGGGCGAAGGTGTGATAGATCTTGGCATGCACGTAGAGCCGGTTGGCGCACACGCAGGTCTGGCCGGCATTGCGGAATTTCGAAATGATCGCGCCCTCGACCGCCGCGTCCAGGTCTGCGTCGTCGAAGACGATGAAGGGCGCGTTGCCGCCCAGCTCCATCGACACCTTCTTGACGGTGGCCGCCGTCTGCTGCATCAGCAGCCGCCCCACCTCGGTGGAGCCGGTGAAGCTGAGCTTGCGCACCACGGGGTTGGTCGCCAGCTCGGTGCCGATGTCGCCGGCGGATCCGGTCACCACCGACAGCACGCCCGCGGGCACGCCGGCGCGTTCGGCCAGCACCGCCAGTGCCAGTGCCGTGAGCGGCGTCTGGCTCGCAGGCTTGACCACCATCGTGCAGCCGGCCGCGAGCGCGGGGCCGGCCTTGCGCGTGATCATCGCCGCAGGGAAGTTCCATGGCGTGATGGCTGCGCACACGCCGATAGGCTCGCGCACGACCACGATGCGCTGCGAGGCGACGGGCGAAGGAATAGTCTCGCCATACACGCGCTTGGCTTCTTCGCCGAACCACTGAATGAAGGAGGCCGCATAGGCGATCTCGCCGCGCGCTTCCGCCAGCGGCTTGCCCTGCTCGGCCGTCATGATGCGCGCCAGGTCTTCCTGGTTCTGCAGGATGAGCGCGTGCCAGCGCGCGAGGATGGCCGAGCGCTCGTGCGCGGTGCGGCGGCGCCACTGCGGCCAGGCAGCATCGGCCGCTTCGATGGCACGCCGCGTGGCGGTGGCGTCCAGCCGTGGCACGTGCCCGATCAACGCGCCGGTGGCGGGGTTGGTGACGGCGATGGTCCGCTCGGCGGATATCCATTCGCCCGCCACCAGGCATTGCTCGCGTAGCAGCGAGGGGTCGTCGAGAGTCAGCATGGGGTTCCGATTCAGATCTGAGTGATGAGCTTGGTACTGAGAAAACTGTCGAAGGACTCCGTGCCGCCTTCGCTGCCAAAGCCGCTGTCCTTCACACCGCCGAAGGGCAGCTCCGGATGCGCCATGCCTGAATGGTTGATGTTCACCATGCCGGCCTCAAGGCCGTCGCCCACACGGGTCGCGGTCTGCAGCGAACGGGTGAACACATAGCTCGCCAGGCCGAAGGGCAATGCATTGGCCTGCTGCAGTGCCTCGTCGACGGTGTCGAAGCGCGACAGCGCGGCAACGGGACCGAAAGGCTCTTCGTGCATCATGCGCGCATCGGCGGGCACGTTGGTTAGCAGCGTCGGCGCGTGGAAGTGGCCTCTGACTCCGGTGGGCCCGCCAATCCGCCCGTCGATGTGCCCGCCGCCCGTCAGCAGCTCTGCGCCGCGCGTGCGGGCGTCGTCCACCAGCGCCTGCACTGCCTGGAAGCGGCGCTCGTGGATCAACGGGCCCATCTGCACGCCATCCTCCAGACCGTGGCCCACCTTCACCGTCCCCAGCGCAGCGGCGAAGGCTGCGGCAAAGCGGTCGTGCACGCCCGACTGCACATGGAAGCGCGTCGGCGACACGCAGACCTGGCCGGCGTTGCGCGTCTTCAGCCGCGCCAGCAAGGCCACGGCGGCGTCCACGTCGGCATCGTCGAAGACCAGCACCGGCGCATGGCCGCCCAGCTCCATCGTCATGCGCTTCATGTGCTGGCCAGCCAGCGCGGCCAGCTGCCGGCCCACCGGCACTGAGCCGGTGAAGGAGACCACGCGCACCAGCGGCGACTCGATGAGCTGGCGCGAGATGTCCGCCGGCACGCCCCACAGCAGGTTAAACACGCCCGGTGGCAGGCCCGCATCGTGAAAGAGCCGCGCCATGGCCACCAGCGCGCTGGGCGATTCTTCCGGCCCCTTGAGCACGATGGGGCAGCCAGCCGCGATGGCGGCCGCGGCCTTCTTCATCGCCTGTCCGAAGGGAAAGTTCCACGGGCTGAAGGCGGCGCACACACCCACCGACTCGCGCACCACCAACTGGCGCACGCCCGGCTGGCGCCCTGGGACCACGCGGCCGTAGACGCGGCGGCCCTCCTCCGCGTGCCACTCGACGTGCTCGGCGGCGTTCAGCACCTCGGCCACGGCGTCGGCCAGCGGCTTGCCGTTGTCCAGCGTCATGGCGCGGCCGATCTCCGGCGCACGCTCGCGCGCCAGCACGGCCACGCGGCGCAGCAGGTCCGAGCGCTCCAGCGGCGACAC
Organism: Variovorax sp. 22077; assembly: GCF_052044195.1. NCBI lineage: Bacteria > Pseudomonadati > Pseudomonadota > Betaproteobacteria > Burkholderiales > Comamonadaceae > Variovorax > Variovorax sp. 22077. The sequence continues at coordinate 23,778 of NZ_JBQEQC010000005.1, read as the reverse complement.
GCGCCGCCAGCCCGCGAAGGCCGCATGGGCGGCCTGCACGGCGGCCTCGACGTCCTCGGCCTCGGCCCACGGCAGCAGGCCCAGCGGCTGCAGCGTGGCGGGATCGTGCACGGCCTGTGTGCGCCGGCCCTGCGCGCCGATGAAGCGGCCGGCAATGTAGAGCGAGAGTTCTGGATACATGGTGAGAGGGCGCCGCGGCGCGGGTGTTCGGGCGCGGTCTGCGCGAGGTTTCAGGCCGCCAGGGCCTCGGGCTGCACGAGGGATTGATTGGCTGCGCGCTGCGGCAGCACCGCGTCGTCGGGGGCCAGCACGGCTTCGCAGAAGCTGCCCAGTTCGGCCGCGGCATCGGCCCGGCGGCCGACGGCGGCGATGAAGCGGTCGGGGCGGATCAGCACCCAGTCCACGTCCTTGCCGTGGAACCAGAAGTGCAGCGTGTTCTCCAGGTCCTCGATCATCGTGCCCGTGAGCTGCCCGGGCAATGGCGAGCCGGCCTCGTTGCCCATGCTGCGCGAGCGCACGGCCACGTAGTGGTCGCAGCCCAGCCGGGCGAGCTGCGCGTGCAGCGCGGCGGGCACGCCCGCCAGCGCATCGCAGCGCCAGCTCAAGAGCGCGAAGCGCGCGCCGACCACGTCGTCGAGCTTCTGTGGCAGGCCGCGCTCGCGCTCCACGTTGGGCTGTATGAACATGCGGCCCACGAGCGCGTCGCGCGCGGCCACGCCGCTGTTGCGCACGATGCCCTTCGCGAAGCGCGGCATGGGCTTGAACCTCATCTGCAGCACGTAGTCGCGCACCTTCGGAATGTTCCGGATCGCCATGAAGAAGCGGTCGCGCGCCCAGGCCAGCAACGGGTTGCGCTGCGACAGCACAGCGCCGAAGGTGTCGGCCAGGTCGATCATTGCCTTGGCATGGGCATGGCGCTCGTCGTGGTAGCTGTCCAGCAGCTCGGGCCGCAGCCGGCCCTGGAGGATCCAGGCGAGCTTCCAGCCCAGGTTGAACGCATCGCGCACGCCGGCGTTGAGGCCCTGGCCGATCCACGGCGGCGTGATGTGCGCGGCATCGCCCGCCAGGCAGACGCGCCCCGAGACGAAGTTGCCCGCCACGCGCGAGTTGTGCGTGTAGACGCGTGCCCGGATGACGTTCAGCGCCGCCGGGTCGGCCACATGCCGGCCCAGCAGTTCGCGCACCTTGTCGGGCGCGAGCATCTGCTCGCCGTCTTCGCCGGGAAACAGCATGAACTCCCACCGCCGCAGGCCGTAGGGCAGACGCAGGCAGACATAGGGGCGATCGGGTTCGCAGTGCAGCGCGGTGTAGGGAGCGTCGAGCGGATCCTGGTCGCACTCGATCACCACCCACTTGGCCGGGTGGGTGCGCCCCTCGTAGGACAGCCCCAGCATCTCGCGCACTGCGCTGCGCCCGCCGTCGCAGCCCACCGCGTAGGCGGCGCGCACCTGATGCTCGGCGCCTGACTCGTCGCGCAGGGTGGCGGTCACGCCTGCCTCGTCCTGCACCAGGCCCACCAGCTCCAGGCCGAGCCGCAGCTGAACGTGCTCGAAGCGCGCCAGGCCGCGGCGCAGCGTCTTCTCGCCAAGGGGTTGCGAGAACAGGTTGCGGCGGAACCAGCCGTACTCGCGGGTGCTGGGCAGGATCTCGGCGAAGCACTGCTTGCGCGCGGTGTACATGCGCATGGGCACGTTCTGGATCATGTCGCGCAGCATCTCCTCGGCCAGGCCGGTGGCCTGGAAGGTGCGCAGGGCCTCGTCGTCCAGCCCCACGGCGCGCGGAAAGTCGAACACTGCCGTGCTGCGCTCGACCACCAGGGTCTGCACGCCGTAGGTGCCCAGCAGGTTGGCCAGCGTCACGCCGACCGGGCCGGCGCCGATGATGAGGACGGGGGCTTCCACGGAAGCGCTCATGAAAACTCCTTGGGACTGGGACTGAAACGGCGGCCTGCGCGAGCGCCTCAGGCGGCCGAGAGCAGCCGGCTCTCCTGGCGCACCAGCAGGTGCCGCACCTGCTTGCGGAATTCCGCGAAGGCCGGGTCGGCCATCAGGGCGGCACGGCGCCGTGCGCGCTCGTCGAGGTTGTCGAAGACCCAGTGGAAGACCAGCTGGTTGATGTCGCCGCTTTCCGGCGTCATCAGCGCCACCAGTTGCCCGAGCGTGCGGGTCTGCAGCTCGCGGCCGCACTCGTTGTAGATGCGCAGGTAGTCGCGCACGCCGCCGGGCACGAGGGTGTAGGTTCTGAGTTCGTGGATCATGGATGGGACTGGCCCGGTGCGGCCGCCTCGGGCCGCTTCAGGAAGGTGGTGACGGCCTCGGCGAAGAGCACCGGCTGGTCGTCGTGGACATAGTGGCTGGCATCGGGGATCTCGACGGCGGCGATGCGCGGGTTCAGGGCCCGCATGTGCGAGACCATGGCCGGCTGCAGGTAGTCGGAGCGGCCGCCGCGCACCACCAGCGTCTCGCACTGCAGTTGCCTCACGCAGGCGGCAAGGTCCACCTGGCGGGTGGGGTCGGGGTTCAGGCGCGTGGCGGCGATGCCCGCGTGGTCGTAGCGCCAGGTGAAGCCGCCGCCGCTCATGGGCTTGAGCATGCTCTGCAGCCGTTGCTGACGCGCCTCTTCGGTTACCGTGGGACGCAGCGCGCGCATGAACGCGGCGGCCTGGTCCCAGGTCGCAAAGGTCGCCGGCGTGGTCGCAAGTTCCTTCTGAATGCGGGTCCCGCCATCGCTGGCTCCGGAGGCTCCGGGGCCGGCATCCTCGATCACGAAGCGGCGGATCTGGTCGGAATTCCGTGCGGCATACACGATGGCGTTGATGCCGCCCATCGAATGGCCGAGCAGGTCGAAGCGCTGAAGGCCCATCTGCGCCACCAGCGCCTCGACGTCGGCGACGTAGGTGTCGGTGTAGTAGTTGTGATCCGGGTCCCAGTCGGTCTCGCCGCGGCCGCGCTGGTCGAAGGCGATGACGCGGAAACCGGGCTGCAGCGCGGCCGCCACGCCCGCGAAGGTCTCGGCGTAGCCGCGGATACCGTGCAGCATCAACACCGGCCAGGCATCGGGCTCGCCCCATTCGGTGACGTGAAAGCCCAGGCCGTCGTGGCTCAGGCGGTAGTCTCGGCGTTTCATGTGCGGCTCTCCGGCGGCGCTCAGACGAGGCCGTCCTCGCCCTTGATCTCGGAGGCCTTCAGGCCGCCCAGTCGCGCGTTGAGGCGCCCGCGCGTGGCGAAGGCCCAGATCAGCACCACCTCGTCGCGATTGGGGCCGTCGCCAAACATGGCCGAGACGGTGTCGTAGTGCGAGCGCACGTAAAGCGCGTCCTTGTGCGCCAGCGGAATGTCGATGACGGTGCCCGGCCCGCCGCGCTTGCCGGTGGATGGCACCCACGACTTGCCGCCGCCCACGCCTTCGCGCACCGGGTTGGCGGCGGGATTGGTCAGCAGCGCGTTGCCGTGCTCGTATTCGCCGTCGATGCCCACCAGGCAGGCCTTGCCGTAGCTCTCGATGGCCTGGCCGCCCGCGGCCTCGCGGATGCGGCGGCCGAACTCCTTGCCCAGCTCGGGCGAAGGCGCGATCCAGGACGACAGGTCTTCGACGTAGCGGCCCGCGAACGGGTTGCGCAGGCAGGCGGCGATGACGATCTTGCGCAGCGGCTCGCCGTCGGCGGGTGCGCCGGTCTCGCCGGCCAGGGTGTCCTCGATCTGGAGGTACCACTTGCGGATGTGGAAAGCGCGGAGGTCGGGGGTGCTCATAATGATCGTGTTCAGGAATGGGTGTGAATGGGATGGATGTGCAGCGGGCTGCGCTCACAGCGGCTGCAGGTCCAGGGCGTTGCTGGGCGCGTTGTATTCGCCCAGCAGGCGCTTGGCTTCCTCGTCGTCGTGGACGAGCTCGAGGAAGAACTCGAAGCGGTGGCCGTCGGGGTCGTGGAAGTACAGGCCGTAGCCCACCTTGTGGTCGGTGGTCTTGACCACCTCGACGTTCTTGCGCAGCAACATGCCGTAGAGCCGGCGCAGATCGTCCAGGCCGCCCTCGATCTCCAGGCCGTAGTGCTGCATGTTCACGGTGCCGCGGCTGGCGGCCTCGGGCTCGTCCACCTGGATGAGCGCGATGTCGTGGTGCTTCTGCCCGAAGGAGAGGAACACCCATCGCGCTCCGCGCGCCGTGACCTGCATGCCCAGCACTTCCTCGTACCAGGGGGCGGAGGCGAAGGGGTCCTTCACGAACAGCGCCAGGTGCGTGCGGCGGATGCGCGGACGGACCTCTGCGACAGTGCTGCCGGTGCCGTCGGCGTGCGAGGGGTTGCGGGTGTTCATGGCCGGCCTCCGTGCTTCAGTGGATGGACTGCGGATGCGCGTGAACCGGCGCCACGAAGGGCGTCCAAGCCACCGAGGTGATCTCGCTGAAGTCGCGCCACTCCTTGAACCAGCTGCGCCCGCCGTTGGTGGAGCGCAGCAGGTGGCCGTACTTGGTGCCTGCGAAGAGCAGCCCGCGGTCGCTCGGGTGCGAGCCGAAGGCCCACACGGTGGAATTGGGCGCGGTGTTCAATAGCGTCGGCGCCCAGGTCTCGCCGCGGTCGGCCGAGCGGTAGATGCGCGTGCGCGAGCCCGGCGTGCCGTCGCCGAGGGCCAGCAGCAGTTCGCGGCCTTCGGCGTCCAGGGGCTGCACGGTGCGGGTGTAGTAAAGGCCGTCGAAGCGGTCCTTGGACGGATGGCAGACGAAGCTCCGGGCGTCGTCGATGCTTTCGCACACCGAGTTGACGGTGACCACGACGTGCTTGGCCGGCGCATCCTGCGTGGCCGGCAGCACCGAGATCGCGTGGATGTCGGAGTTGTTGATGCCGCGCCCGGGCGTGTCGATGCGCTCCCAGCTGTCGCCCGCATCGCGCGTGCGCCAGGCGCCGCCTTCTTCCACGCCGAACCAGGCTTCGCCGGCGCGCTGCGGGTGGAAGGCGATGGTGAGGATGCGCGGGCGGTGCACGCCGGAGCAGAACTCGGGCAGTTCCACGTCCAGCAGCTGCCAGCTCAGGCCGCCGTTGCGCGAGCGGTACATGCGCGCTCGCGAAGGTGCGCCCGTGCCCGCGAACACCAGCTGCGGATCCAGCGGACTGAAGGCCAGGGCCCACACGGTCTGGCCATCGGCTGGCGAGGCCATGCGCTGGAAGTGCGCGCCGCCGTCGATCGACAGGCAGATGCCCACGTCGGCGCCCGCCAGCACGCGGCTGGGGTCCGACGGGTCCACGGCCAGCGCACGCACCGTTCCGTCGAATTCGATGGCCTCCTTCAGGCCCAGTCGGTGCCAGGTGGCGCCATCGTCCACGCTGCGCAGGATGCCCTGCCCTGCCGTGCCCACGAGAATGGTTCCGTTCATGTCTGTGACTCCTTGGATGGATGGCTCAGAGGAAGATGCCGCGCGTGATGCCGCCGTCGACCGCGATGGATTCGCCGGTGATGGCCGCCGCGCGGTCCGAGGCGAGGAAGAGCACTGCGTCTGCGATCTCGTTGACCTGCAGCACGCGGCGGATAGGGGTGGCCTTCGCATAGTTCGCCTCGACCTGCGCGGGTGTGAGGCCCTGCAGCTTGGCTTCCTTGGCGTAGAGCTCGTGGATGTGCGGGGTCTCCACCACGCCGGGGTGGATCACGTTGACCGTGATGCCCGAGGGGCCGAGCTGGTCCGACAGGGTCTTGGTCATGTGCGCCACGGCCACGTTGCGCATGCCCGAGAGCTGCTTGCTGCCGCGGCCGGTGAGTCCGCCGATGTTGATGATGCGGCCCCAGCCGCCCTTGCGCATGTGGGCGGCGCAGGCTTTGGCGAAGCGCATGTAGCCGACCACCTTGATGTCGATGTCCTGCAGCAGCCCTTCGGGATCGGCGTTCTCGATCTCGCTGCGCACCAGGCCGCCCGGATGGGCTGCGCTGTTGACCAGGATGTCGATGCGGCCGAAGTGCGCCGCCGCCTTGTCAACCGCGGCCTGCACCTGCGCGGTGTCGCTCACGTCGGCGGGGGTGACCAGCACCTCCACCCCGGTCTTGGCGGTGATTTCTCTCGCGGCTTCTTCCAGTGCACCCTGGCTGCGCGCCACGATGGCCACGCGCACGCCCTCGGCCGCGAAGGCTTCCGCCACCGCCCGGCCGATGCCCAGGCTGCCGCCCGTCACCACGGCCACTTTGCCCTTGAGTCTGAGATCCATGTTCGATTGCTCCTTGGATGGGAAAGGCGCCTGCCTGTGCGGCTCAGAGCGCCATTTCGATGAGGGCCGGCCCGCGGCGCCCGAAGGCGTCGCGCAGCTGGACCGAGAGTTCTTCGGCCGTGGCGGCCCGCGTGGCCGGCACGCCATAGGATTGCGCCAGCCCCACCCAGTCGATGCGCGGCGAGTCGAGCGCGGTGAGCGCCTCTGCGCGCGCACCCAGCGCGGCGCCGCCGCGGCGCAGTTCGTTGCGCAGGATGGCGTACTGGTGGTTGGCGGCGATGAGCACGACCACGTCGAGCTGCTCGTGCGCCATCGTCCACAGCGACTGGATCGTGTACTGGGTGCTGCCGTCCGACAGCAGCCCCACCACCCGCCGTCCTGGGCAGGCGATGGCCGCACCCACCGCCACGGGCAGGCCCTGGCCGATGGCGCCGCCGGTGTTGGTCAGCGTCGTGTGCGGCGCCGCAGCAGCCGACGCGGCATAGAAGGGATAGCCGCAGGTGCCGCCTTCGACCGAGACGATGGCGCCTTCGGGCAGTGCACGCGTGAGCACCGCGCCGATGGCCGCGGGCGTGAGCACGCCGGTGGGCTCGGCCGGCAGCGGATGCACCGGCGCCTCGAACGCGGGGGCCTGCAGTGCATCGGCCAGTTGCTCAAGTGACTCGGCCACCGGATGGCCGGGCTCGCCCAGGCTCAGCAGGCGGTCCGCATCGACCATCCGGCTGGGATGGCCCGCGTAGCCGAAGTAGGTGACGGGCGGCAGTGCGCCAGCCAGCACCACCAGGTCGGCGGGGTCGAGCACGGCGCGCGCCGGCTCGGGAAAGTAAGGCAGCCGGTCGAACGCCGGCAGGCCCTGGCCGCGTTCCGCGCGGGCCGGGAAGGTTTCGGCATAGGCCGTGGCGCCGAGCAGTGCGCACAGCCGCGCGGCGGCGCGTTGGGCGCGCACGCCCAGCCCGCCCAGTTCGCCACCGCCGCCCAGCAGGAAAACGATGCGGCGCGCCGAACGCAGGCGTTGCGCGCAGGCGGCGATGTCGAAGGGCGCGGTTGATGCCGCGGCCTGCGCCGGGGCGTCGGCCGCGACCGACGCACCCTGCAGCGGATCGGCCTGGTAGTCCGCCGGGAAGATCAGCGTTGCGCCCTGCCCGCCGTTGGCCAGCGACTGGCGCACCGATTCGGCAGCTGCGCGCGGTGCATCGGCCGTGCTGGCGATGCGGTGAACCCAGCCCGACACCGGCCGTGCCAGCGACTCGATGTCCGAGGTCAGCGGCGCATCGAAGGGCAGGTGCCAGCTGGTGTGGTCGCCGATCAGGTTGACGATCGGCGTGCGCGCCCGGCGCGCGTTGTGCAGGTTGGCGATGCCGTTGGCGAAGCCCGGGCCCAGGTGCAGCAGCGTGGCGGCGGGCCGCCCGAGCATGCGGCCGTAGCCGTCGGCCGCGCCGGTGCAGACGTTCTCCTGCAGGCCGATCACGCAGCGGATCGAATCCTGGCCTTCCAGCGCGCGCACCAGGTCCAGCTCCGTCGTGCCGGGGTTGGCGAAGCAGGTGTCCACCCCTTCGCCGGAGAGCGCCGCCCACAGGGCCTGCGCGCCAGTCTGCTCAGTCATCGCCGATGTCCTCTCGTTGCTTCTCTATGTGGGAAATGCCGTGACCGACGTCACTGCACCTTGATGCCGCGCTCGCGCACCAGGCGGCCGATGCGGTCGTTGTCCACGGCGATGCGGGCGTCGAGCTCGGCTGGCGTGGAGGCGCCGGCGCCCAGGCCGCGATCGGCCGCCCAGCGCTTGAGTTCGGGCTGCGACAGCACCTTGGTCAGCGCAGCGTTCATGCGCGCCAGGATCTCGGGCGGCACGCCGCTCTTCGCGTGGAAGGAATAGGAGGTGGACAACAGCATGTCCGAGCCGCCCGCCTCCACGATGGTCGGCACGTTCGGCACGATGGCCTGGCGCGTGGGTGCGCCCACGGCCAGCAGCTTGAAGCTGCCCTTCTGCACGTAGGGCAGCATGGCCTCGACGCCGCCGGAGGTGACCTCGACCTGGCCGCCCAGCATGGCCGGGATCACCTCTGCCAGCGCCTTGTAAGGCACATGCAGGAACTTGACCCCTGTGCCCGATTCGAGCAGCTCCATGTTCAGGTGCATCACGCTGCCCACGCCGCCCGTGCCGAAGGTGACCTTGCCCGGGTTGGCCTTGGCATAGGCGATGAACGACTTGAAGTCGTTGGCCGGCAGCTGCGCGCTGGTGACCAGGTACAGGTTCACGTCGGCGATGTTGCTGACGGAGACGAGGTCCTTCTTCGGGTCGTAGGGCGGCTGGTAAAGCAGTGGGTTGACGGTGAGCGTGAGCCGGTCGACCAGCAGGTAGGTGTAACCGTCGGCCGGCGCCTTCACCACCTCGGCCGTGCCGATGATGCCGTTGGCCCCGGCCTTGTTCTCCACCACGACGGAGGTCTTCAGCTCCTTGGAGAGCCCCTCGCCCACGAGCCGGGCCATGACGTCGGGACCTGTGCCCGGCGGGTAGGGCACTTCGATGCGGATCGGCCGCGAGGGCCAGCTGCCCTGGGCCGAAGCCAGCGGCGACACCAGTCCACATGCCGCCGCCAAGGCGACGGCACCACAGACCTGCAGAACGGACTTTCTATTCATTGCGCGATTCCTCGGTACCCCTGCGAAGACGGGACCGACACCAGGAACCAGAGGGGGACGTACCTGGGCGGCAATGGACGAATAACGACGCCGATCACTTGTCGGTCGCCAAATCATATGCTGTTTTGTCGAATAAGCAAAATACAGCAATCATTTTGGCTCCTGGTAGTTTCCCGAATGATCGACTTTCGCCCATGTGATACGGGAGCAAGCAATCAGTGTTCCAGGGCAGAGGGGAGTAGTCGTTCGGTTCATTACTGCATAGCGATAAAAAGATTATCCAGTCTCTACACAAGGAAAATGAGCACCAGGAAGTCATTGAAACTCTCGCCTTCCCAGTCTGTATGTCAACTATCCGAGTACTTCTACTGACACGCACACGTTGGTGCGATGGCATATTTATCGCATAGAAGTAATTTTATGAACATGTCTTCGATCCTATGCAACACAACAGGGCGCCGCTGCACCAGAACGCTGCACGAGCGGCGAGTGGGCACCGCAGCGGCGCCCGGATCAGCCTTCGTCCTATGCCTGCCGAGTTGCAGGCGCGCACCTCCGTCCCCGCGAGGCGCTTTCCTGCCATGAAGCTCTATCTCACTCCCAGGACCTGCGCGCTGGCCGTCGACATCGTGGCGCGCGAGATCGGCGTCGCGCTAGAGCTCGTCTGGGTCGACGTGCGGGCCAAGAGGCTCAAGGACGGCAGCGATCTTCATCGCATCAATCCCAAGGGCCAGGTCCCGGCGCTGGAGACGGACGACGGCCAGTTCCTCACCGAGGGCGGCGTGATCATTCAGTACCTGTGCGACCGCCACGGGGCCGGCCACCTGCTGCCTGGCACCCTCGACATGGAGCGATACCGCGTGCTGGAGTGGATGAGCTTCATGAGCTCGGAGCTGCACAAGACCTTCACGCCGCTGTTCCGCGCCAACACGCCGCCTGCCTACCGTGTCATCGCCATCGAGAACCTGCAGCGCCGCTTCGCCTGGCTAGACCGGGTGCTCGCCGCTCGAAGGTTCCTGCACGCGCAGCGCTTCACCGCGGCAGACGCCTATTGCTTCACGATCGTGATGTGGGCCGAGCTGCACGCCATCGACCTGGCGCAGTGGCCGCACCTGCATGGCTACCTGCAGCGCATCGGCGCGCGCCCCAGCGTGCAGGCGGCGCTGGCCACAGAGCGCGACGAGCTCGCCACCCCGCCGGCAGCCTGAGCCGCCGGCGCCCTTCCATTCCGGAGAACACCATGAAGCTCTATCACGAAGTCCGCGGCTGCTCGCTCGCGGTGGATATCGTCGCGCGCGAACTGCAGCTGCCGCTGGCCCTCGAGTGGGTCAACATGAAGACCAAGCGGCTGGCCGACGGCCGCGACTACTTCAGCGTCAACTCCAAGGGCACGGTGCCCACGCTGGAGATGCCGGACGGCCAGCACCTGAGCGAGGGCTGCATCGTCATGCAGTACCTGGCCGACCAGTGCCCCGGCAACACGCTCCTGCCCGCCTCAGGGTTGCCTCGCTACCGCGTGCTGGAGTGGATGAGCTTCATCGCGGCCGATCTGCACAAGGGCGGTTTCATGCCGCTGTTCAAGGCCGTCACGCCGCCCGCGTACAAGGCCATCGCGCGCGGCATCGTCGAGGCCAAGCTGCAGTGGGTCGACGAGCGGCTGGCGGGCCGCGACTACCTGACCGGCGACACCTTCACCATCGCCGACGCGCATTGCTACACGATCGCCATGTGGACGCGCGCGCATGCCATCGACACGCGGCGCTGGCCCAACCTCGAGGCCTACTTGGCGCGCTGCGGCGCCCGGCCCAGCGTGCGCGCGGCCGAGGCCGCCGCGGCCGCGCAGGGCGAACGCGAGCGCGCAGCAGCCGCTGCCGCGCACTGAGCCCGTCTTCGCCACCCTCGCAAGGACCGACCATGCCCATGCTCCGACGCCTCCTGTTGCCCTGCCTGGCCGCTCTCGCCGGCCTGCTGCCTGTACTGGCCTGCGCCCAGGCCTACCCGACGGCACCCGTCCACCTAGTGGTTGCGTTTCCGCCAGGCGGCGGCACCGACGGCGCGGCCCGGCTGATTGCCGAGAAGCTGGCGCCGGAACTCGGGCAATCGATCGTGGTGGACAACCGCGCGGGCGCTGGCGGCACCATCGGCGCGCAGTCGGTCGCGCGCGCCAGGCCCGACGGCCAGACGCTCTTCTTCGGCACCGGCGCCGAACTGCTGATCAACCCCGTCACGCGTAAAACCGCCCCCTACGACCTCCTGAAGGACTTCATCCCCATCACCGAGGTGGGCACCGTGAGCTTCGTGCTGGCCGTGCCCGCGGGCTCGCCGGTGCGCGACGTGCGCGAACTCATCGCCACCGCGAAGGCGCAGCCGGGCAAGCTCAACTACTCGTCCTTCGGAATCGGGTCGACCAACCACCTGATCGGCGAGCTCTTCCTGAAGGCCACCGGCACCCGGGCTGCGCACGTGCCCTTCCAGGGCAGCCAGCAGGCCATGACCTCGCTGCTGGCCGGCGACGTGGACTTCACCTTCGACACCACCGCCGTGGTGCTGCCACAGATCAAGGCCGGCAAGCTTCGCGCGCTGGCCACGCCTTCCCCCAGCCGGCTGCCCGGCCTGCCCGACGTGCCCACGCTGCAGGAGCTGGGCTACGGCAGGCTGGTGGCCGAAGGCTGGATGGGCGTGTTCGCGCCAGCGGGCACGCCGCCGGCCGTGGTGGCGGCCCTGGGCACCGCGCTGGACAAGGTGATCCGTACGCCCGACATGGAATCGCGCCTCGCTGCGCGCGGCGTGGCGGTGACGGCGGCTGACGGCCCGCAGTTCCGCGCCAAGCTGCAGGCCGAGCTGGACAAATGGCGTCGCGTGGCCCGCGAGGCCGATGTCTCGCTGGACTGACGTGGCCGCTGAGCCTTTTCTGCAGGAGCCCTCCATGCCGATCCTTTTTTCCATCCGCCGCCTAGCCGCCGTCTTCCTGCTGGGCCTGGTCTGCCCGCTCGGGAACACCGCCGCCCGCGCCGAGGCCTGGCCCTCGCGCCCGGTCACGCTCATCGTCTCCTTCGAGCCGGGCGGCTCCACTGACATCTCGGCGCGTGCCGTCGCTCAGGCACTGGCAGTCGAGCTCAAGCAGGCTGTGGTGGTCGAGAACCGCGCGGGCGCGGGCGGGCGCATCGGCACCAGGGCGGCGGCCCTCGCAAAGCCGGACGGCTACACCCTGCTGTGGGGCAGCGGCAGCAGCCTGACGGCGGCACCGGCCATTTATCCCAACCAGGAGCACGTCGCCACGCTGGTGCCGGTGAGCCTGGGTGCCACGCAAGCCTTCGTCTTCGTCACGAATCCGGGCCTGGGGGTGCGCACGGTGCAGGAATTCGTCGCGCTGGCCAAGCGCGAGCCGGGCAAGCTCAACTTCGCCTCGGCAGGCGCGGGCTCCAGCAACCACCTGTTGGGCGAGATCTTCCTGGCCGCCACCGGCGCGCCCGTGGTGCATGTGCCGTACAAGGGCGCCGTCATGGCCAAGGACGCGGTGATCCGCGGCGAGGCCCAGCTGATGGACGAAGTCAGCTCGCCCCTGATCGGCGCCCTGCGCGCCGGTCAACTGGTGCCGCTGTTCATGACCGGCGAGCGGCGCGACCCCGCCTTCCCCGACATTCCCACCGCCGCCGAGGCCGGCCTGCCTGAGATGACGATCCAGGGCTTCTTCGGCCTGCTGGCGCCCGCGGGCACGCCGCCAGAGATCGTGGCGCGGCTCAACGGGGCCATGCGCACCGCACTGGCCTCCGAGACCGTCGCCAGGACCTTCGGCAACCTGGGCTTCACCACTGTTTACAGCACGCCCGGGCAGATGGCGGCCCGCATCGCCGAGGGCCGCGCAACCTATGACCGCATCGTCAAGGCGCGGCAGATCCGCGTCGACTGACGCCAGCCGCTCGCTCCTTCCGTTTTTTCTTCCGATCTCCCATCGCACGATGACCTCTGACCCATTTCCTTCCGTACATCTTGTTGACCGCCGCAAGGCCCTTGGCGCTCTCGCGGCCCTGGCTGCCTGCAGCAGCGGGCTGGCGCGCGCGGCCACCTGGCCGGAACGGCCGATCAACCTCGTGGTGCCGTTCGCAGCCGGCGGCGGTACCGACACCGTGGCCCGACTCATCGGTCAGAAACTGCAGGCCGCGCTGGGCGGCACGGTGGTGATCGACAACAAGCCCGGCGCCAACGGCCTGATCGCCGCGCGCACCGTGCTGCAGCAGCCAGCCGACGGCCACATGCTGATGTTCGGCAGCAACTCCACGCACGTGATCGCCGCGCTCGCCTCCAAGCAGCAGGTGGCGCCCGGCAAGAGCATGCAGGAGGCGTTCACCATCGTCAGCGTGATGGCCAACGCGCCGCTGGTGCTGGCGGTGCGCGCCGAAAGCCCCGCCAAGGACCTGCGCGCCTTTCTGCAGCAGGCGAAGGCCGGCAAGCTCAGCTACGGCAGCTTCGGCGCGGGCTCCTCGGCCCATGTGATGGGCGAGGTGCTGGCCGGATCGGCCGGCGTCGAATTGCTGCACGTGCCCTACAAGGGCTCGTCGCCCGCCATCACCGACCTCATGGGCGGCCAGGTGGATGCGGTGTTCCTCACGGTCGCTGCCGTGGAGGCCATGGTGACGGCCGGTTCGGTGCGCCCGCTGGCGGTGACCGGCCTGCGCCGCGTGAGCTCGCTGCCGGCGGTGCCCACCTTCGAGGAACTGGGCGTGCGCGACATGGGCAATGCCGGCTGGTTCGCGGTGTTCGCTCCCGCAGGCACGCCTGCGCCGGTCGTGGCGAAGCTCGCGACGGCGCTGCAGTCCATCGCGGGCGACGCCGAGGTGCAGTCGCGCATGGTGGCGCTGGGCCTGGAGCCCGTGGTGAGCACGCCGGCACAGGCATTGGAAACATGGCGCCGCTCGCTGGCGGCGGCCGCGCCGATCGTCAAGAAGGCCAACATCGTCTTCTGAACGGGCTGGCCGGCGTCTCTACAGATGCCCGTCGGCCGACAGGCGCACGCTGATCATGTGCGCGGTGCGCTTGACTAGTTCAGCGATGGCCTCCGCATCGAACAGCGCCAGCCGTGCATCACTGCCTAGTGCGGTGACGCTGGCGACCACGAGCCGCCCGCGGCCGAAGATGGGCGCCGACACGCCGGTCTTGCCCTCGTTGAGTTCGCCCGAGGTCCTGCAGTAGCCCTCTCGGCGGATGCGCTGCGCTTCCTCATAGAACGCATCCCACGGGGGTGTGTCGGCGGACTCGCCAGCCATTTCATGGTGCAGCCGGCGCAGCCGCGCTGCCGGAAGAAAAGCCACCAGCGCCTTCGCGCTCGCGCCGCGCGACACCGGCACGGGCCGGCCGCGGCCATAGCGCAGGTGCGGCAGCGGGTCGTTGAACTCGGTGTGCACCGTGATGATGGAGTGGCCATAGAGCTTGGACAGGAACACGTCCAGGCCCGTCTGCTCGGCAAGTTCGCGCATCGGCGGCGCGGCGGCGCGGATCACCGGGTCGGACTCGCGGATGCAGCGGTCCAGCTCGATGATGCGCGGACCCAGTGTGATGCTGCGGTCCAGCCGCACCAGCAGGCCCACCTTTGACAGTTCCTGGATGTAGCGGTAGGCGGTGCTTTTGGGCACCTTCAGGCGGGTGGCGATCTCTTCCACGGTGAGCGAGGGACTGGCCGTTGAGAAGAGCCCCAGCGTGCCAAGCAGACGCGAGAGGCTCGACTCCACCGCGCCGCGCGATGCCGCCTCAAGCTGCCCATCAGTCTCGCCGGACACGGCCGGCGCGCGTGCACTCACAGCTAGGCTGCGCTCCACACTCTCTTTCCGGCGCGCCCCGCGCCCGCCCTCTTGCTTCATCGGGCCGATCTTAGTGGATGCGATTCAGTGATGATCACGAGCTCGTGGTGAGCATGCTGCAGGTCCCGCACACGGGTGGTGACGGTGTGCTCGTGATGGTTGTAGCCATAGCTCACGTTCGCCGCGCACCAAGCGGCCAGACATTTGGAAGGCTTGTCGAGCGTTGCGCTGCCCAGGCGGGAGCGATCAGATCGCGAGCGGCTTCCGAGCGGTTGCCGTACCCTTTGCCGGCGATGAACTCATCGAATTGATGGGTCAGTTCGTCGTCGAGGGAGATGGTGAAGCGTTCCATGGCTGCTGCTCTTTCGCGCGTATGCATCATAGCGGCCTAGATCCACTCATCTTCTCCTTAGTAATCAAGGCGTGTTCGGCAGACGCTTACGCTCAACAGGCGATACATGCAGCTGGAAGGCTTGCAGACCCCGGGCAATACTGCGCCCACTTGGCTGTGACGCGCTGAGTACCCGAGCAACTCAGCCTTCTCCGCGCTGTGGAGCCACACCACGGAATGGGACGCCACCGACATGAACGCGCTCCAGCACTCGATTTCGCGCCGTATTTTTCCAATGCTGGGCCATGCGCTGCCAATCCGTCTGTACAGCTGGCATGCGAGCCACGAAGCGCTCCACGCTGTCGGCCAGTTCCCCTTGGCCTTGCCTTCGCAGCCTGTCGGCAGTCGACTGCCAATCTGTCCGAACCTGCTGCCGTGTGCGCCGCATCTCATCTCTGCCGGCATCCAGGCGTTCTCGCTTTGTCTGTAGAGCCCCGAGCACTGCCCCTAGCTTGGCCCGCATGAAACTCGAAGTTTTCGGCGGCCGCCGACCTGCCCGCTCGTCCGGTCCCAGCCGCCAGAACTCCCGAATCGCACGCAGTCGGTGATGAATCGCGTCTTTCAGCGGCTTGCGGATCTGCCCGCGCACCTGCCGCGGCGTCGCGTTGGCGGCCACGCCCTGCTCCCGCATCAGCGCGGCGAACTGCTCGCGCCACTGGCGCAGCGTCTCCTTGCGAATGTAGAGACGTTTACTGGGCTCGAACTCGTGCTCACACTTGACCACGAGGTGCACGTGCGGGTGTGGCTGATCTGTGTGCAGCGCCATGGCGTACCGGTACTGGAACGCAAAATTCTCCCGCGCAAACGCACGCGCCGCCGCTAGCACCTTCCCCGGGGGCGTACCGGGCGGCATCGATAGCACGATGTTGTGGGCGAGCTTCGGGCGGATGTCCTTCTGGTCTGCGGCCGGCTTGGGCCTGTACTGGCTCCTGCACAGGTCCAGTTGCCAGTCGGTGACGATCTCTTTGGGGGCGCCACGGCCCTGCATGGCGGGTACTTCATCGGTCTCAAGGGGCAGCTTCCCATGCCGGCTGATGTAGCGCAGGTGCGCCTCGACACCATCAGCGTCGCGCCCGCCGCCGGAGACCTTCACCAACACCTCGGGCGTGCGTCCCACCGTGCGCTGGATCTGCGCGATCTCTCCAGTCCCGAAGCGCAGCATGCCACCGGGCCCGCGCCGGCCATAGCTCACGATGTCCAGCGCCATGTCGCGCACGCCATCGGACGATCGGCGGTCGCCGCGCGCCAGCCGCACCGTCTGCTTAGGCACGGGGCACCTCGTGGCTGCGGACCTCCCAGCTGATCAGGTTGCGCTGCGCGATGGCCGCCGTTGCTTCGCGTGCCTGCTCGACCACCCGTCGGGCCAGCGAGAGCGCATCGCAGATCTCGGAGGCTTGCGGCGGCGTGACGTTGTTCGGCAAGCCGAACATCCGGAACTGCCTTCCGAGCGCGGCCAGGTGCGCACAGGTCACCTTGATCTGGGCGAGTTCTTTCGGTGGCAGCACCATGGGTGAGTGCACATGGTTGTGAATCAGCATCGCGAGGTAGCTGCCCGGCTTCATGCCCCGCAACTCAGCCCGTTCAGCGATCAGGGTGCGATCGCCCGCGCGAAGCCGCAGCGTAATGCGGTCTTGGGCGAGGCAGTCGGAGCCCGCGGCACGCGGAGTCTGTGTCGACTCAGATGCGTACGACATAGGCGCATTGGTCCGCAGCACTTCATCGACGAGCTGGGCGAGCAGGCCTGCCTCGGTGAGCTGAAGACACGCCGCGAGTGCAGCAAACCGAGTCCGGGTTTCGGCTGACACCCGGGCCCCAATCACGCTCGATCGAGAGGTCTTGGTCATCGCGAGGCCATCGTTGTAAACAATGTCTGACAGCAGTCTATCCTGCCCTCAACACCGCGCAAGAATTCAGCCCCCGAAGAATTCCCTCCCTCGTCCATCGCCGCCCACGAGCCGGCAACCAACCCGAACCCAGGGTCGCGACCGCGAGGCCCGTCGAGCCGCGCCTGGTGGCGAGCCGGATCGCTCGGATGTTCGGCTTGCCGAACATCGAGGATCGCGAGAGCAGGTTCAAATCGGATGCGCGTCGGGCATCAGTTCCATTGTGCGAACGTGCATGGAGCACACGCGGCCGCCCGGTACGGGCACGAGCGCACGAGTTGGACACGTGGTCCTTGCGCCAGTGTGAGCGAGTGCCAAAGGAATGAGCCCCAGTTCTCACCAGAGGGGCATGCACCTGCGGAGCGGTCGGCGACAAGGCGGCAGAATGCGCGCATGCCCAACATCGCCTCGATACTCAAAGCCGAAATCTCCCGCGTCGCCCGCAAGGAAGTGCGCGCCGAAATCGAAACGCTTAAAAAAGCGTCGATGGCGCATCGCGCGTCGATCGCCGAACTGCGTCGTCAGGTGAGTGCCCTCGAGAAGGAAATTCGACGTGTGGCGAAAGGCGCGACGCGCACTGCCGCCACGGCGGACCCCGTCATCGAGGAAACCACCGGCACCAAGCGCAGATTCAGCGCCAGCCGGCTGGCCACCCATCGCTCGAAGCTCGGGCTGTCGGCGGCAAGCTACGGCCAGTTGGTCGGTGTGTCGGGACAGACGATCTACCACTGGGAGCAAGGCAAGGCGCGCCCGCGCGCGACGCAGCTCGAAAACCTCGCGGCAGTGCGAGGCCTCGGTGCCCGCGAGATCGCGCAGCGTCTATCCGAAACCTGAGCGTCCATGCACGCGAGCTACGCCCACCCGGCGCCTGAGATACCGGCAGCAGGCCGCTCTGGGCACCGCCGAGGAGACGGAACCAACAGGCAGAACAGGCAGCCCCGGCATGCTCCGCGTTCTCACACCGTGGTTGCGCGTGAGCGCAGCCAAGGATGTTGCCGTGCATCGCGCAAGGATTCGCGTGGGCCCAACGGGCCGCACGTGCGATCTCAATGCGCGGGTTTGACTGCCGGCGGCGGGTTGATGACCGCGCCGGCAATCCGCCGAACGATATTCTGGGTCGGACGCCTCGCGCCTCGGCGGGAAGGTCCGGCAGATCCGCAGCCAAATCCGTAGCCAGGTCGCGCTCGCGCTGCAGCGAAAGCAGGACCGCTTCGCTTTCGGCGTGCGCGCATCGCATCGCATCGAGACAGGGTCTGACTGTACGGTGACGGACGGTGCGTATCCCGAAGTGCTCATCAAGGCGCGGGGGACAGGACCATGAGACGAGGGTTGCCGCCGAACTCGCAGGCAGGTCCCACCCTCCCCATCAGATTCGCAAAAGGCGCTTCATCAAAAGCGTGGGGGGCGTGCTGCCGGAGGCCCGCCACGGCGAAAACGATGGTGTCATCGTTCATGCGCCGATAGACCAGCCAGTGGTGTGAGGTAGAGAGGCGCTGAGACTCATAGGTGCCCAGGGATGCAAGCGCCGATACAGGCGCACCCGTCAAGAAGCCTGCGTCGACCATGGTCAGCTTCTCGAAAAGCTCGTCTTCGGCCCCGGGCCCGTGGATTCGTTGCCCTTGTCGAGCAAGTTCTCCTGAAGCGAAAGCAAGTCCTTCTGGGCACCGGGAAGAATCCAGACGACCCTTACTTGCGACGTTGGCGAGCCGCGGCCAGTTGCGCGCGGGATTCGGCGGCGGAAATATCTTTGCCCTGCATGCGATCCTTCTCACCCAAGGCCATGATTTTCAAGGCAGCGATCAGCGATTCCTTTTCCCTGAACTGCTTGACGTTCTCGATCACCATGCAGGCCTTGCCATCCCGCGTGATGAAAAAAGGTGTGACATTCATCACCAGCTCTTCGGCGATCCGGGTGGCGTGGCTCGCCAGGTAGGACAGGGACCTGATTCTGGAGATGGATGGCATGGCAATGCCACCATTTTCAACCAAGAGCCGGCAATTCTTCCGGCCACAACTGCGCGATGTGAAGAATGCGCAGGATGCGAACGCAACCCTTGGCAACAAGGTAGGCCGCAATGTACGGCGTGCGACGGGCGACCAGTGCCCGAGTTCCTGCCATACGCCCTGGACGTCCGCCCTCCGGGAACCGCATTAGCACCAGCTTTTTGCGCCGCGATGCGGATCGTCCACCAAGATCGCGGCACGTGGATCATCTTTCTCGATGAAATCGAAAATGCGCCTCCGGTCCTCCATCGCCAACGGCGACCACTCAAGCCTCACGCGCCATCCGCACCTGCTTCGCGCCGGGCGGCAGCACGGCGCTTGGAGAAATACGACTCGACTTCTTCATGAGGTACGGCCGGGCGCGGATCGTTCAGAGCCTCCTGTACCTTGGCCCGGAACCAAGCGTCGTACGCAGCGGCATCCACAGTCAAGCCTGCCGGCAGCGCCCCTTCCTTGGCCACGCGGGTCAGAACGATCCTCATCACGTCGGAGACGCTCAGGCCGATGTTGTCGAGTATCTCGGTGGCACGCTCCTTGATCTCCGGATCGATGCGAGTCTGAACCAGTGCGTTTGCGGCCATGAAGAGTCTCCAGTCGATGCTGAATTAATCTGTCCTTGTAATTCAAATGAATGGCAACTGCAAAGCAACGGGTTGTGACGCACCGGCCCGGACAGCGTGAGAAACGCGCCGGCGCACGCGCCGAGTGACCGCCAGTCGTGCTGGTGGCCAAGCTCAACGAGCGGCAGCCCTTTCAGGCCTGGATGCGCCCCGCGCGATGGGCCTGCCTCGCATAGGCGCTCAGGCGCCGAACGGCGCGGAAATGCAGGTCCTGCTCGATCGCAGATTCAGGATCCCGCGCAGCTGGGACAGCTCGACGAGGCTCACCCAGCCCGGCTCCGGAAAGCCCATTCCGAGGTCGCACGGGCCGAAGGCGATGTCGGGGCATCGGGATCGATCCCGCCTGGCAGCCAGGTGGCA
Organism: Variovorax sp. 22077; assembly: GCF_052044195.1. Classification (NCBI taxonomy): domain Bacteria; kingdom Pseudomonadati; phylum Pseudomonadota; class Betaproteobacteria; order Burkholderiales; family Comamonadaceae; genus Variovorax; species Variovorax sp. 22077. The sequence continues at coordinate 3,898 of NZ_JBQEQC010000005.1, read as the reverse complement.
CCGGCATCGGGCGTGAACAGCTTGACCACGGGCAGCGGATCGAAGTCCGATCGCACCTGCGACCGCTGGCCGTTGGCCAGCAGTTGGTCGAATTGCGCCTCGGTGAGGAAGGCGAAACGGGAAGCAGCCATGGTGTTCTCCTTGAACGGTTGCGGGCGGGATGGCCCGGCACCGTTGCCGGCACGCCGCAGCGCAGCGATCAAGGTTCGAAGACGGCCGGGAGACCGCGAGCGCGCCACCGGCGCGCGCAGGCCTTGACGGCGAGAACCGTGTGCCACGCTGAAGGAGCCGACCAGCCGACCAGCCGACCAGCCGGCCACTCCACTCACGTCGTTGCCTTCTGCTTTCTCCCTGCTGCCGCCTTACCCGCATTCCCCGCTTTTTCAGCGCCGGCGCGCCCCGGTGATCGCTCGTGCGCGCACGCCGGACCCTCGGTGTGTGTGTGTGTGTGTGTGGAGGCCCGCGCCAGCCCGGACTGCCCCATGGCCCGTGGCAGCGGCGCGTCGACGGCGTTCCGGCGGCGCAGACGCCGATGCCATCCGGCCTTCAGCACGCCGGCATTCTTCGCACCGGGCGTGCGAGGCATCGCGCATGCGCAAGGCCGATGGCCACACCATCGACGCACAAGGGGCAGGAGCGCCTGCCGCCCACCGCTGACGCCGGCTGCCTCGGCGCCGGCGTTCCCATCGGAAGACGAGCGCCTCTTTCGGCGGCAGCAATAGCACCCTTGCCCGAAGTCCGAACGACACGCCCCATCTCCTCGCCTCGTCGACCAGGACAATGAGGAGGCTCGGCCGCATCACCGAACGAAGTCACCAAGTCCTGAGCGCCTCGCGGCGGGATCCATCGGCCGAAGATCGGCAGGCCATGTCACTGCAGGCGATCGCGTCATGCAAGTGACGCGAGCACCGGCATCTGCCGCGCGACGATGAAATCGAAGGCCTCGCCCGCAAGGCGCATGGCCGTGAAGATCGCACTGCGGTCATGGCGCAGCAACGCCAACCAGTCGGCAAGACGGTCTGAATGGCCTTCGACGACGGCACCGACAAGTCCGCAATGCCCCATCAGCAAGACCGCGCCGAGCTCGGCCACAAGCGCCTCGAACGCGCCGGCGGCATCCCCGTAGCGCGCGCCGAACGCGCGATGCAGCCGCTGCGGATGCCCGCTCCAGTGCACCAGTTCGTGCAACAGCGTCGCCGCGTAGTTCTCGCAACTCGCAAATCGCGTCGGCAAAGGCAAGCGGATCTCGTCGGACGCCGGCACATACGCTGCGCGATCGAACCCATGGCGAATCGCTGCATGGCAGCCACCGACCAGACGCAGCGCTTTTTCCATCGCGCCATGCCACTCGGCCGAAGGGGCTGCGGCACTGGCGGCCAACGGGTCGAAGAAGCGCTTCGCAGCCAGCCCGTCGACCTGTGCGACATTGAACAACCAGAACGGTCGCCACCGCAGGAACCCGTCCTGCGGCCCGGTGACCGGCGCGCCATCACAGCTGCCGCCACTCACGCGCCGGAACTGCGCGCACAACACGCCGCGCTCGCCCTTGCGCACCTGGGCGCCCAGCGCCTGAGCCTGCCTGTAGGTCAGCCACTGCGGTACCTCGAAGCCCTGCATGATCGCCGCGTCCCAAAGCAGCAGCGCATTCACGCCCCTGTAGGACTGCCCCGTGGCGGCATTGCGCGGCGTCCCGCGTACCGCGGCCTGCACCCAGCGCGCACGACATACATGTTCGCCCTGCGCCAGCATCGCCACGATCCGGTCCGTGATCACGCGCTTCACATCCATGTTCATGCCCGCGCGCTCGCCCGAACCCCGCCGGAGCCGCCCCTCATCCGACTCACCTGCAGTGGGAGAGTCCTCGGGGGGCATGGGGGGAACGCCCGAGGTCTGCGGGTCCCGCACCACGGCCGGGCCGGGCACGGCGTCACGAGAAGGGCGAGAAGTTCGAGAAGACGTGGTCATGGCGAAGCCTTTCTGCGGCGCATGCCGCGGTGGTGGAAGGATCTGCTGTCGGAGCCGCCTCGACGCAGAACCGGCAAGGGGCCAGCGAGACGGTCCAGGGCCCGCCCGCAGGCCGCAGCCGAGCATCGCGAGGACCGGGCGAGGACGGGGGCGGCGCCTTCACCCTGGAGCGGGGAGCGACCCGCGCCATGCGTCGATCCAGAGGCGGGACGACTGCAGACCGGCCACCGACACCGGTCATTCGCCACAGCCATGGTCAGCGAGGGCGATGCGCCGGCCGTCACACGCGCACACATGCAGGGGCAACAGGGGGCATGCCGGACAGTCCACCCATCGCCCGAATGGCAACCCAGCAAGGTGCCACCAGGACGAGACACGGCGGGCAACAAAGAAAGTGCGCCGCCCCGCAGTTCGCGAAGCGGCGCATGAAGGACCTCAATGCACGTTCAGTCCTTTTCGGGCTCGATCATCGCCCGCAGCTGCTCGATCACGCCGGGCTCCACGAAAACGCAGGGCGCCTCGGGTGCCAGTGTCACGTGGGTCACCCGGGCAAGGGCCTCGCGCTTGACGTGCGCCAGCCGCCCCGTGCGCCAGGCCTGTTCGGGCCGCATGTGGTCCTGTTCGGCCGGCACACCGCTGCGCTCGGGGTCGCATTCGATGAGTGCGACGAAGCCCTCCTCGAAGAGCCTGCGATGCTCGCCGCACAGGCCCCAGCCTGTCACCGTGTGGCGTTGCATGCTCTGGCGCAGGCGCCTGTCGAACAGGATGCCGCCGGTATCGAAGTTCAAGCCGCATACCAGGCAGAGGTGCTGTTCCAGCGAAACGTGTGATTTTTCGTCCATGACGATCTCCGGTTGTCCGGGCGGAATTGCCCGCGGCCGGAAACCGCACGGCGCAGCGCAGCAGTCAGGGGTCCACGACGGCCGCAGGCCGCCAGCGCCGCGCGCAGCCGCGGCGCGCAGCCCTTGACGGCGAGAACGCCGTGCCACGCTGAAGGCCCCAGCAAGACCGTCCCTCCCCCCCCCTCCCCCCCCTCCCCCCCCTCTCCTCCCTCTCCCTCCTCATTCGTCTTCCCGCTCCTTCCCTTCTTCGCTGCGCTTTCCCCGCACGAACTCGGACGCCCGATCGACAGGCCGGACGAGCGGGCCATCGGACGGACCGCCACGCGGCATCCGACAGCGCTTGCGCAGCCCGGCCCGCCCGCGGCAAAGGCAAAAAAGGGGCGCCGCAGCGCCCCGCGGCCGTGCTCAGAGCAGGCCGCGCTCGGCCATCGAGGTCACCCGGTTCGCACCGACCACGATGTGGTCGAGCACGCGCACGTCGATCAGCGCCAGCGCTGACTTCAGCGCCTGCGTCACGGCCAGATCCTCCGGAGACGGCTCCACCGCGCCCGAAGGGTGGTTGTGCGCGAGGATCAGCGCCGACGCGTTGTGATGCAGCGCGCGCTTGACCAGCTCGCGCGGATAGACCTCGGTCTGCGTCAGCGTCCCGCGAAACAGGTCCTCGAAGGCCAGCAGCGTGTGGCGAGCGTCGAGGAAGAGCACCGCGAAGCTCTCGTGCGCCTGCCCCGCGAAATGCAGCGTCAGATAGTCCGAGACGGCGCGGAGCGAATGGAACGACTCGCGCGCACGCAGCTCCTCGGCCAACAGCTCCCGCGCCAGGCGCAGCCCGCACAGCAGCTGCGCGCACCCCGGCAGCGACGAATCCCGCGCGAAGCACACGAGCCGATGCAGCGAGCGACCCTGTGCCGCGTACAGTGCCTCGGCGTCGGCCCCGAGGAACGGACGCAGCGCCTCGAGCACGCTGCGCTCGCGCGCCGTGAAGCCGGATGAAGAAGCCGAGGAGGAACCCGAAGCGGGTGCCGAGGAAGTCGGCGATGACAGCCCGCACGCAGCGGAACCTGAACAGCCGAAGGGAGTGAACGGTGCGTTCA